>NZ_BCRE01000310.1 GCF_001552435.1 Kribbia dieselivorans NBRC 106261 | reverse complement strand
GGCCGAACCGGTGTGGCACCCCGACGAGCACGCGCTGTCGTGGCGGGCGGTGTGGGCCTACTCCGCCAAACGAGCCGCCCGGGACGCGAAGACGCTGACGTTGCAGGAGAACCGAGCCATCGCGGTGGTGTCGGGTGAGAAGGCCGCCCGAACGCCACGGTTCGTCAAGACCAGCAACGGCGCCACCACCCTTGACGAGGCCTCACTGGCGCGGGCGCGGCGGCTGGTCGGGCTGAAGGGGTACGTGACCAACATCCCCGCCCACCTCATGCCCGCGAGCGAGGTCATCACCAGTTACCACGACCTGTGGCACGTCGAGCAGTCGTTCCGGATGTCCAAAACCGACCTGCGGGCCAGGCCCATGTTCCACCACACCCGCGACGCGATCGAAGCCCACCTCACGATCGTGTTCGCCGCCCTCGCAGTCGCCCGCTACCTCCAGAACGCGACCGGGCTGAGCATCAAGAAGATCATCCACGCGCTACGACCCCTGCAGCAGATCACCGTCACGATCG
>NZ_BCRE01000309.1 GCF_001552435.1 Kribbia dieselivorans NBRC 106261 | reverse complement strand
TCAGACGAAGATGATCTGCGCTCCCTCACTGATCTCGATGAAGTCGGTGGCGCTGATGACGCCCTCGACGGCCGGGTGCAGGTCCGCCTCGATCATCTTCATCATGTCGAAGGTCAGCTTGCACGCGTACATGTGAGCGCCGGCCGCGGCGATGAAATCGAGGAACTCGGGCACGTCGGGGATCTCCAGATCGGACATCTGCTTCTTCATCATTCTCGTCGCAACCTGGGTCATCCCCGGAAGGTTGCCCATCGCCTGCGGCATGGAGAAGTGTTCCAATCCCGGGCGCAGTCGACCAAGATCGTTCATATGCATGGCCGTATTGCCCGACAGCGTGAACTTCAGGTTGTCGTTGGTCTTGGTGTTGATGATGTCCAAGCCCCAGAAGGTGAAGAAAAAGTGCACTTCGATGCCCTCACCCAGCGCGGCATTGCCCATGATCAGCGCAGGGTAGGCCATGTCGAGATTGCCCTTGGAGCAGATGAACGCGATCTTGCGTGGGCCGGCGTAGCCCGAGCCTTTCCCGGCG
>NZ_BCRE01000308.1 GCF_001552435.1 Kribbia dieselivorans NBRC 106261 | reverse complement strand
CTCGGCGCGGTCGGGGCCGGTACCTCGCGTCGTGGAGGCGAGGTCGCTCACCGATGAGTACGACCAGGCCGCGGCGATGCTCCGCGGTTGGCTCGACGGTGACGACGCTCCGGAAACGCTCGGCATTCTGGTGCGCACCGAACAGGCCGGAGACCAGCTCGTCCGGGCCTTGGATGAGCGAGGTATTGCCGTTCGATTCGTGCAGGACAAGGCGCTGCCGGCCGGCAAACCGGTCGTGATGACGATGCATCGGGCCAAGGGGATGGAATTCGTTCGGGTGCTGATCTTTGGAGCCGACGCCGCGGCGCTCCCGGCCGCCTTTGCCGTCAAGAGTCTGCCGCCGGCCGAGTACCAAGACGCGATCCAGCGTGAGCGGTCGCTGCTGTACGTGGCGGCCACCCGCGCCCGTGACGAACTCGTGATTCTGTGGACGGGGGAACCCAGCACGCTCCTGCCCGACGCCGGCGCCTGAACAAGGTCATGCAGAACGCGTGCTATTTCACGCGTTCTGCATGACCTTGCGCCTGCCACCCCCTG
>NZ_BCRE01000307.1 GCF_001552435.1 Kribbia dieselivorans NBRC 106261 | reverse complement strand
GCGAGCGCCTCGGCTGGTTGGTCGACGCCGGATTCGCGCCGACGGACCCGGCGTCGCTGTTGGCGCGGTGGCAGCCCAGCGGGGCGGTCTGGTACGCCCACGCGTGTTGTGGGTCCGGTTCGGACGCCACCTCGACGTTCGCCGGGTTGTTCACGGCCGGATCGTCGTTGGACACGATGCTCACCGAGGTCGCCGGGCTCGGGAGCACGGTCGCGCCGCTGCCGGTGTCGCTGCTCAGCGCTGCCGAGCCGCTGCGGGCGTTCATCGGGCATGTCGAGCCGACGTTCGACTGGACGCTGTATGACGCGGCGTCGCAGCACGCGTTGACCGGGGATCTGCGGGCGGCGCTCTACAACGAACTCATGTTGGGGCGGCCGGTCGGATGGGCGATGGCGGCGTTCCATGGGCGGGCCGGGGCGGAGGCGGCGGCGCTCGATGACGTGCGGCCCCTGGTGTTGGCCGGGCAGGCTGGGCCGGATGCGGCGCTGCGGCCGCGGCTTCGATTCCTGGACCGGCGGGCGCTCGTGGTGCTCGGCGATCCGGCCGTGCAGTTGCCGACCACGGCGGG
>NZ_BCRE01000306.1 GCF_001552435.1 Kribbia dieselivorans NBRC 106261 | reverse complement strand
TATGGCCGGCTGGGGTTCGACACCCTCGGTGACGCCGCGTTCGAGCAACTGGTGCTGGCCCGGCTGGTGGAGCCCACGAGCAAGGCCGATTCGCTGCGGGTCCTGGACGAACTCGGTGTCGAACACGCGTCCCTGCGCACGATGTTCCGCTCGTTGAAGCGCTCTGGTGGCGGTGGGTACCGCGACGTCATCGCGACGTGCTGTTACGCCCACGCCGCGACGCACGGTGATGTGACGTTGTGCCTCTACGACGTGACGACGCTCTATTTCGAGGCTGAGAAGGAGGACGACCTGCGCAAGGTCGGATTCAGCAAGGAACGGCGGGTCGATCCTCAGATCGTGGTCGGCCTACTCGTCGACCGGGCGGGCTTCCCGCTGGAGATCGGCTGCTTCGAGGGCAACAAGGCCGAGACGACCACGATCATCCCCATCGTCAAGGCGTTCCAGGCTCGCCACGGCCTGGCCGACATGGTCGTCGTCGCCGACGCCGGGATGTTGTCCGCAGCGAACCTGCGCGAGCTGGACGACGCGAATCTGCGGTTCATCGTCGGTTCCCGCGTGACCAAGGCCCCCACCGATCTGGAA
>NZ_BCRE01000305.1 GCF_001552435.1 Kribbia dieselivorans NBRC 106261 | reverse complement strand
CGCTGCGCGTGGTCGCCCCGGGGCGTGCGGCCGCCGTGGTCCGCACCCGACTCCTGACCGCCACGGGTCGGGCGTCGCTGCCCGAGGGGGTGCTCACGGTCCCGGCCGGGTCGTCGGCCGAGCTGCCCCTGCCGGACAGTGCCGCGGGTGCCCGCGGCGTCGAGGTCATCTCCGACACACCGGTGCTCGCGGCGGTCGAGCTGCGTCGCGGCACCACCGGCGCACCCTCCGACTACGCTTGGGCCGCCGCCACGACTCCCATCACGACCGTGGCCGGCCTGGCCCTGCCCGGGAACTCGACCGGCGGGACACGCGTGCGGACCCTGACACTGACCGGCGACCCCGATCGCGACGTCCCGGTCGAGATCGTCAGCACCCGCGGCCCGCGCACCATCGTCAAGGACGTGACGCTGGTCAAGGGAGGCACGCGCAACGTCCCGTTGGGCGGCGTCGATGCGCTCTGGGTGCGCCCGCAGGGTCAGGGGGAGGTGCACGCCTCCGTCACGACCACCGTGGGTGAGGGTGACGGAGCAGTGCTGGCCGTGTCACCGGTGCCGGCCACCCGCGTGGCCGCCCGTTCCGGCACCGTCGAGCAGGCTCCCTGACGCGCGGC
>NZ_BCRE01000304.1 GCF_001552435.1 Kribbia dieselivorans NBRC 106261 | reverse complement strand
CCTTGGCACGTTCACCACCCCTGACACCCTTGGAGGGTCCCGCTGTGGCCATGCGCATGTCGTCCCTGTTCCTGCGGACCCTTCGTGAGGACCCGGCCGACGCTGAGCTGCCCGGTCACAAGCTGCTGGTGCGCGCGGGGTACGTCCGCCGTGCCGCTCCGGGTGTCTACACGTGGCTCCCGCTCGGTCTGAAGGTGTTGCGCAAGGTCGAGACCATCGTGCGCGAGGAGATGGACGCGATCGGCGCCCAGGAACTCTCGTTCCCCGCCCTGCTGCCGCGTGAGCCCTACGAGGCGACGAACCGGTGGACCGAGTACGGCGAGAACCTCTTCCGCCTCGTCGACCGCAAGGGCGCCGACATGCTCCTGGGGCCGACGCACGAGGAGATGTTCACCCTCGCCGTCAAGGACCTGTACACCTCGTACAAGGACCTCCCGGTCAGCCTGTACCAGGTCCAGACGAAGTACCGTGACGAGGCTCGACCGCGCGCGGGTCTGCTGCGCGGTCGCGAGTTCATCATGAAGGACTCGTACAGCTTCGACGTCACCGACGAGGGCCTGGCCCAGTCGTACGCCAAGCACCGCGCGGCCTACATCAACATGTTCGACCGGCTCGGTTTCGAGTACGTCATCGTCCACGCCGA
>NZ_BCRE01000303.1 GCF_001552435.1 Kribbia dieselivorans NBRC 106261 | reverse complement strand
GGTTCCGGGCCCCCCTTCTCCCGAAGTTACGGGGGCATTTTGCCGAATTCCTTAACCGTGATTCACTCGCTCGCCTTGGTATTCTCTACCCAACCACCTGTGTCGGTTTGGGGTACGGGCGGCTCGGACCTCGCTAGAAGATTTTCTAGGCAGCATAGGATCACCCTGCTTCCCACTGAAAGTGGTCACCATCAGGCCTGAGGATATACGCCCGGCGGATTTGCCTACCGGACTCCCTGCACCCTTGGACGTGGACAACCATCGCCACGCGGAGGCTACCTTCCTGCGTCTCTCCATCGCTTGACTACTACCTGTTCGGGTCACACCCCAGCACCACACCCCCACCCGAAGGCAGGAGGCAGTCCCAGCATGCTTAGCATCCCAAGCCTCATCAGGGACGGTCCTTCGCCGGTTCCGGAATATCAACCGGATGTCCATCGACTACGCCTGTCGGCCTCGCCTTAGGTCCCGACTTACCCAGGGCAGATTGGCTTGACCCTGGAACCCTTGGTCATTCGGCGGACGGGGTTCTCACCCGTCATTCGCTACTCATGCCTGCATTCTCACTCGTGTGGCATCCACGACTGGATCACTCCGCCGCTTCACTCGCCACACGACGCTCCCCTACCCATCGTCACCCCTGAACCACACCCCC
>NZ_BCRE01000302.1 GCF_001552435.1 Kribbia dieselivorans NBRC 106261 | reverse complement strand
CTCGGCGAACACACGAGGCTCCGTCGCGTCGCTGGGCCCTGCGGTCGGCCACACCGCGACGGCCACCGCCGCCAGCAGGAGCGCGGTCACCATGAGCGCCCGTCCAGACCAGTGATGGACTCGACGACTCGGGCACCGTCGTCGTCGCGACGCACGTGGACAATCGCCTGCAGCGCGCTGCGGACCTGCGCCTGCACCACCTCCGGGCCCATCCCGGCCAAGGCGCCCAAGGCCTCCAGCCGCGGCAGCACGTCCCGGGCGCCGTTTGCGTGCACCGTGCCGCACCCGCCCTCATGCCCGGTGTTCAGGGCCATGAGCAGATCGCGAACCTCGGCACCGCGCACCTCGCCGACCACCAGCCGGTCGGGTCGCATGCGCAACGCCTGCCGGACGAGGTCGACCATCGTCACCGCCCCGGCACCCTCGACGTTGGCCGGGCGTGACTGGAGGTACACCGTGTGTTCGTGCGCGATGCGCAGTTCGCGCACGTCCTCGACCACGAGGAGCCGTTCGGCGGTCGGGATCTCGGCGAGCAATGCCGAGAGCAGGGTCGTCTTGCCCGACCCGGTGCCGCCGCAGACGAGAAAGGCCACGCGGTCGGCGATGATCGCGCGCAGTGTCCGGGTCTGGGCGGCCGTGGCCATCCCCCACGAGGTCAGTTCGTCCAGCGAGGGGCTGACCCGGCGCGGAACACGCAGCGAGATGTGCGCTCCACCCGCGACGACCGGCGGCAGGATCGCGTGCAACCGGACCCCACCGGGCAGCAGGCCGTCGACCCACGGCTGGGCGTCGTCGAGCCGCCGGCCCGCCAGACC
>NZ_BCRE01000301.1 GCF_001552435.1 Kribbia dieselivorans NBRC 106261 | reverse complement strand
GATCTCCCGAGCCGCGGCGCGGTACGTGCTGCGCAGCCGGTCCTCGACCGCCGCGAACACCTCGGGCCGCTCCCGCAGCGGGTCGACCGCGACCCGCAGACCCACGCGGAACGTCGCCAGCCGGACCGGGACGACCTCCGCGCGCACCTGGGGGTCCCCGGCCTTGACCAGGGCCGAGCGGACGCGGTCGACCACCGCGGTGGCCGGTGGTCCGCCCTCCGGATCGGAGATCGTCACGACGATCCCGCGGCCACCGCGCAACGGCAGCACCACGGCCGTCGCCTGCCCGATGCCCGGTAGGGCGAGCGCGAAGTCGGCGTAGTCGAGCAGCGAGACCGCGCGGCCCAGGGTGCGCACCGGTCGTGGGATCGACCGCCGGGCACTCGCCTCGGTCTCCGGGTCCACGCCACCGCTGGCCTCCAGCGGGTTCGTCACCGCCGAGAGTCCGAGCGGCCGGTCGAGCGCCTGACTGACCTGGCCCACCCGGAGGTTGCCGGCGGCGCCCGCACCGATGCGGTAGCGGGCCCGGACGTTGGCCGATCCGGAGGGCAGTCGGGCTCCGTGGCGGCCGTCGCCGAACACCACCGACTCCGTACCGTCGGGCTCGTCACGGGTGACGAACACCCGCTCGTGCGGTGCCGCGCCGTAGGTGGAGACGCGTTCGCGCCAGCGCAGCCCGTCGACGGACACCTCCAGGGTGGACGCCGACCCGGTCGGGGTGTCGGTCGGGACGAACGTCAGCGGCCCCTGCTTGAGGGTGAAGGACTGGAAGGGCCGCCGCGCGTCCCCCGAGCCGAGCACCTCGCGGATGGTCTCGCCGTGCGTGGCGCGGGCGACGTTGCCGAGCACCAGCGCGCCGGAGCGGCGGTACGACCGGGTCAGCGACGCGGCGAGGTCGAGTCGGGTCCGCCCACCGGGCAGGG
>NZ_BCRE01000300.1 GCF_001552435.1 Kribbia dieselivorans NBRC 106261 | reverse complement strand
CGGGAGGGCGGGGTTCGGGGCGGGGTGAAGTGCGGTGTCGACGGCCTCGCGCAGGCGGGCATGCAGGTCGCGATGGCCGGAGCGCCGCACGGGCACCTCGACGACGCGTACTCCGGAGGGCGGTTGCGCCACCGCCGCCGCGAGCGCAGCCGAGTCGGAGACGCGCACATGATCGACCCCGTGGGCCGCGCACACGGCCGCCAGGTCAGTGCCGGTCGGGGTGCCGAAGATCCGCTCGAAGTCGCGGGCTCGCTGCGGAGCGCCGTACTCGAGGGTGGTGAAGATGCCGCCGCCGTCATCGTTGGGCACGACGATGGTCACGTTCGGACGCCGTTCGCCGGGCCCGATGAGCAGCGCGTTCGTGTCGTGGAGGAACGTCAGGTCACCGACGAGCGCGTAGGTGGGCCGGTCGTCGGCCAGGGCGAGGCCGAACGTCGTGGCCAAGCAGCCGTCGATGCCGGCCAGCCCGCGGCCGGCGACCACCTGCAGCGGCCCGGCACCGCCGTCGTGCCGGGGCGCGGCGGCAAGGTCGAGGTCTCGCACCGGGTTCGAGGAGCCGACGAACAAGCGGGCCCCGGCCGGCAGGTGGGCCATCACGGTCCGAGCGACGGTCGGGCCGCTCAGCCCCGCCCGGCCGTCGGGTAGCGCCTGGCTGTCGGGTCCTTCGTCGCTGCCGGGCCCTTCGTCGCCGCCGAGCACCTCGGCGATGGCGGCTTGGGCGATCGTGGCCGCCTGACGCCAATCCGCACCCCAGTCCGAGCCCGCGGTCACCTCGGTATCCGCCGTCAGCGCGGCCCAGGGGTACACGGCCCGCGCGACATGCCCGGGATCGGACCACGGCAACCCCGCCGTCACCGTCTCGACGCGGACCTGCGGGTGGCGCAGCAGCGCTCCGACGGCGCGGGTCAGCGTGGGACGCCCGACGACGACCACCCGCTCCGGCCGGT
>NZ_BCRE01000299.1 GCF_001552435.1 Kribbia dieselivorans NBRC 106261 | reverse complement strand
CATCTCGATGCCATGGGTGGCCAGGTGGTCGCGCAGGAGGTTCGAGGTCATCGCCGCGCCGTTGTCAGCGTGCACGATGCCTGGTGCGCCGTGCGTGGCGATCGCGGTGTTGAACATGTCGACGGCCAAGTGGTCGGCCTCGCGTTCCTCGACGCGCCAGCCGACGATCTTGCGGGAGAAGATGTCGGTGATCTTGTACGCCTTGAACACCACCCCACGCCAGGGCGAGTACAGGTCGGTGATGTCCCAGGTCCAGACCTGACCGGGCCCGGTCGCCTTGAGCACGGGCTTGTCCCGCGGTGCCCGTGGGGCGCTGCGCTGCCTGATCTTGGGTCGCAGCATCTGCTCCTCGATCTCGGCCGCCACTCGCCACCAAGTGCGGCGCGAGCCGAGCATGATGCCGGCGTCCCACGCGGTTGCGAACGCGTGGTCGACGGAGTTCTGCGCCGCCCACGCGGTCAGGACATGCTGCTCGATCTCTTCCCGATCCGCGTCCGAGATCCGTGACTGGTACGCACGCTGTGACTGCGGGATCGGATCGCTGACCCGTTCACGCTGGTGGTGGCGGTAATGCCACGTCGAGCGCGACAACCCGACCGTCTCCAACGCCCGACGCTGCGAGCCGGTGACCCGCGCCAGTTCCCTGACCAGGTCGTTCTCCGCGGTCAGGAATCGGCGGGATCGCTCGTCGTCGGGGTCTCGTCGGGCTCTTGCGCGTTCAGCTCGTGCAAGAGCCCGATAGCTTTTCCCAGGGCCTCGTTCGTGCCCTCCAATTCGGTGATCCGCGCGGTCAGTCGCTCAACCTCGGCAGCATGCTCGGCACGTTCCTTGGCCCGCTGCCGCTCCAACGCGGTGCGTTTGACCTTAGGGACAGTCATGGGGACACCCTCTCGCGGAACCAGCCCACGAGCGACGTCACCCTCGTACACCGCCGGCCCGCCACAGTCGAAACCGACTGTACGAGACACCCCGCTCCTCCAGCCAGCGACGCTTGCGCCCATACGGCTGAATCTCGTACTCATGCACGAGCTCGCGCAATTCCGCCTCCGTGAACCCAACAATGCCCGCCATCTCCAACTCTCCCTACCGCTCGTGAACGACTCACAACCAGCTTGACAAAGAGGGC
>NZ_BCRE01000298.1 GCF_001552435.1 Kribbia dieselivorans NBRC 106261 | reverse complement strand
CCTAGTGCAGCGTGTCGTTAATTCATAAACGGTTGCGTGTTTGGGATCATGGAGTATGGCGAATCGTCCTGCTCCGGCGTTGGTGTTGCGTGATGGTGATCGGGAGGAGTTGCTGCGGCTGACGCGTTCGACGGCGGGTCGAGCGGGCCTGGCGCAGCGGGCAAGGATCGTGTTGGCGGCCGCGGACGGAAACGCGAACGAGCGGATCGCCGAGCAGGTGGGAGCCTCGAAGGTGACCGTGTTGAAGTGGCGGGAGCGGTACCAGGAGGCGGGGTTGGCCGGCCTGGAGGACCAGCCGCGGTCGGGACGACCCAGGACGCTGGATCATCGGGCGATCGTCTCGGCGACGCTGACGCCACCACCGAAGAAGTACGGGGTCACCCACTGGTCTTCCCGGCTGCTGGGGCGTCACCTGGGCATCGGGAACAAGAGCGTGGCCACCGCGTGGCGCGAGTACGGAGTGCAGCCGTGGCGGTCGCAGACCTTCAAGTTCTCCACCGACCCGGAGTTGGTCGCCAAGGTCAACGACGTCGTCGGGCTGTACCTGGACCCGCCGGAGAACGCGATCGTGCTGTGCGTGGACGAGAAGTCCCAGATCCAGGCGTTGGACCGCACGGCGCCGATGCTGCCGATGCAGCCCGGGCTGCCCGAGCGGCGCACCCATGACTACAAGCGACACGGCACGACCACCCTGTTCGCCGCGCTTCAGATCGCCACCGGCGAGGTCACCGCGGCGTGCAAGCCGCGTCACCGCCACCAGGAGTTCCTGGCCTTCCTCAAACAGATCGCCCGGGCCTACCCGGATCAGGAACTGCACCTGGTGATGGACAACTACTCGACCCACAAGAAGGCCGAGGTCCGCGCCTGGCTAGATCGCCACCCTCGGATCCAGATCCACTTCACGCCCACCTCGGCCTCGTGGATGAACCTGGTCGAGGTCTGGTTCGGCATCATCGAGAAGCAAGCCATCCACCGCGGCAGCTTCGGCTCGGTCAAGGACCTCAACGCCAAGATCCGCGCCTTCATCAACGGCTGGAACGACCGCTGCCACCCATTCGTATGGACCAAAACCGCCGACGAGATCCTCAAGAAGGCAGACCGTAAAACAACTTCAAACACGCTGCACTAGA
>NZ_BCRE01000297.1 GCF_001552435.1 Kribbia dieselivorans NBRC 106261 | reverse complement strand
GCGCCAGTAATTCGTTGCCTATCTAATAGAATGGAGGTATGGCACGAATTGGGCGTCCGAAGGCGGATCTGATCCTCACGGATGATGAGCGCGGGCAGCTTGTCCGTTGGGCGCGGCGGCGCAAGTCGTCGCAGGCGCTGGCGTTGCGTTCGCGGATCGTCTTGGAGTGTGCGACCGGGGATGCCAACACGGTGGTGGCCGAGCGGCTCGGGGTCAGTCGGCCCACTGTGGGTAAGTGGCGGTCGCGGTTCTTGGAGCATCGACTGGACGGACTCGTGGATGATCCTCGGCCGGGTCGGCCTGCGACGGTGACGGCTGAGCAGGTTGAGGAGGTGGTCGTGGCGACGTTGGAGTCGACGCCGGCGAACGCGACGCATTGGTCACGGGCGAAGATGGCCGAGCGCAGTGGGTTGTCCGCGTCGACGATCGGGCGGATTTGGAAGGCGTTCGGTCTCAAGCCGCACCGCACGGACGGGTTCAAGCTGTCCAACGATCCGTTGTTCGTGGAGAAGGTCTACGACATCGTCGGGCTCTACCTGGACCCGCCGGAGTCCGCGGTCGTGCTCAGCGTGGACGAGAAGAGCCAGGTTCAGGCACTGTCTCGGTCACAGCCGGCGTTTCCGATGATGCCGGGGATGCCGGAGAAACGCACCCACGACTATTTCCGGCACGGCACGACGAGCCTGTTCGCGGCGATGAACGTCGAGGACGGCACCGTGATCGCGTCCACGCATAGGCGGCACCGGGCCACGGAGTTCAAGAAGTTCCTGGCCAAGATCGACCAGAACGTTCCCGACCACCTCGACGTGCACGTGATCTGCGACAACTACGGCACCCATAAGCACCCCACCGTGAACACCTGGTTGGCGAAACACCCTCGGTTCCACATGCACTTCACGCCGACGTACTCGTCCTGGATCAACCAGGTCGAAAGGCTCTTCGCCGAAGTCACCCGGGATCTGCTCCAACGTTCCGACCACCGCAGCGTCCAAGCGCTCGAGAAGGACCTCCGCGAATGGATCAAGGCGTGGAACGAGAACCCAAAACCGTTCATCTGGACCAAGACCGCCGACCAGATCCTCGAATCCCTCGGACGACTATTGCAACGAACTAACGGCGGAGGACACTAGG
>NZ_BCRE01000296.1 GCF_001552435.1 Kribbia dieselivorans NBRC 106261 | reverse complement strand
TGGCAGGTGCACTGCGGAACGCGATGGTCTACCTCGGCCTGGCCGAGGAGGACCCGCGCTACGACGACCAGGAGTACTACGACGATGGGTACGACCAGCCGGTGGAGGAGGTCGTCGAGGAGCGTCACGCCGAGGTGACGCCGCTGCGGCGCACTCCCGTCGCGTCCGTCGTCCAGGAGGTTGAAGTGGGCACGCTGAATCGGATCACGACGATCCACCCGCGCACCTACAACGAGGCCAAGAACATCGGTGAGGCGTTCCGTGAGGCGACGCCGGTCATCATGAACCTGTCCGATATGGACGACGCCGACGCCAAGCGCCTGGTCGACTTCGCGGCGGGCCTCGTGTTCGGGCTGCACGGTTCGATCGAACGGGTCACCAACAAGGTGTTCCTTCTCACGCCGGCCCACGTCGAGGTCTCCTCGGAGGAGCCCAAGCCGAAGCGGTCCCTGTTCAACCAGAGTTGAGGGTGACCCGTGGCTGAGGTGCTGCAGGTCATTCGCTTCCTGTTCTTCCTCTACTTCCTCGTCCTCATCGGACGACTCATCCTCGACTGGGTGCAGGTGTTGGCCCGGGACTGGCGCCCCACCGGGCCCGTCCTCGTGCTCGCCGAAGGCATCTACTCGCTCACCGACCCGCCGTTGCGGGCGCTGCGCAAGGTGATTCCCCCGCTGCGCCTGGGCGGAATCCAGTTGGATCTGGCCTTCCTCGTCCTCATTCTCGTGGTGTCGATCCTGGCCTACTGATCCGGCGTCACACGCCCCGTTGCGAGGTGCCGAGGGGTCCGACGTCACGGCCGGTGAGGCGTGTTGGGCCCGGTGAAGGTCACGGATCGCATAAGGTGGCCGGAAAGATCCCTACCATTGGGTGCGCGCCGACAGGTGTGCACCACCGCACCAGCCCTCAGGAGACGAAATGGCTCTGACGCCCGAGGACGTCCTCAACAAGACCTTCACGCAGACGCAGTTCCGTCGGGGTTACGACGAGCGCGAGGTCGACGACTTCCTGGACGAGGTCGTGGCGGAGATGCGTCGCCTCCTCAAGCAGTCCGACGGCGCGACGACGCAGGTGGCTGCCGTCGGCAACGGCAACGAGGTGGCCGGCCTCAAGGCTCGGGTCGCCGAGCTCGAGGGCCAGTTGAACAAGGAGGGCACCGCGCGCGCCGAGGCGCAGCGTCGGGCCGACGAGGCGGAGCGTCGTGCGGCCGAGGCCGCCAAGGCCGCCCC
>NZ_BCRE01000295.1 GCF_001552435.1 Kribbia dieselivorans NBRC 106261 | reverse complement strand
GGGAGTGCCGGACGCCGGCTCCGACCGGCCCCGCCGCGCCGCGATCCTCGCCGCCGTCGTCGGCAACCACGTCGACCAGATCAACATCTTCCTGCCGCTGGTCGCGCTCGCCCCGGCCATGGCCACCCTCGCCGGGCCGGCGTCGGCGGCGTCGGGCACCGCCCTGGTCGTGATGGCGATGCTCCTCGGCCGCCCGATCGGATCGCTCCTCTTCGGGAGGATCGCGGACCGGGTCGGACGTACCCGGACCACCCGGGTCGCACTGGCCGGTACCGCCGCCTGCACCCTGCTCATCGCGGGCCTGCCCAGCCACGAGGTGCTCGGCGCCGGCACGTTCGTGCTGCTCGTCGCGCTGCGGTTCGTCGGTGGGATCTTCCTTGCCGGGGAGTACACCGCCGCGGTGCCACTGGCGATGGAGTGGAGCAGCGCGCGCAGGCGGGGACTCTTCTCCGGGCTCGTGATGTCGATGGCGCCGGCGGCCCAGGCCCTTATCGCGTTCGTCACCGCACTCCTGCTGGCCGTCCTCGGCCCGGCCGAGTACGCCGCGTGGGGGTGGCGCGCGAGCTTCGTCGTCGGCGGGTGTGCCTCGCTGGCGATGCTGCTCTACTACTCCCGCCACGTCGTCGACGCCCCGGCCGAGCACGTCGTCGCACCGGAGCGCCGTGGCAGCGTGCGGGAGGTGACCGCCGGCGCGCACGGCAGCGCCTTCTGGCGGGTCTTCACGCTCATGACCGGGCTGTGGCTGATGACGAACATGGTCGTCATCACCCTGACCGGCCGGATGGGCACCGACGCCGGCCTGCCCGGCGGGACGGTGCCGGTCGTCATGGGTGTCGCGTCCGTCGGTCAGGCGCTCGTCATGGCGCTCACCGGGCACCTGTCCACCCTCGTCGGGCGTCGCGCCTACTTCCTCTGGGCAGCCGCGGTGGCCGCGGTGACGACGCCGGCGCTGTGGCTGTGGACCTTTGGTGGCCCGCACGGCGTCGTCACCCTCGCGGTGTGCGCGGTGCTGCTGCAGGTGCTCACCGTCTCCGCGTACGGACCGGTCGGCGCCTACCTGAGCGAGTCCTTCCCGAGCCACGTGCGCTCGACCGGGTACGGAGCGGCGTACTCGACGTCGATCGTGCTGCCCGCGCTCCACCCGTACTGGCTGCCGCCGCTGGCCTCGGTCGTCGGCCGGCAGCCCGCGGTGGCGCTCGTGCTGCTCGCGGCTGCCGCGCTCGTGGCCCTCGGGGCTGCGC
>NZ_BCRE01000294.1 GCF_001552435.1 Kribbia dieselivorans NBRC 106261 | reverse complement strand
CTGAGGTGCCCGCCGGTTCTCGGACAGTGGCCCGGATATTGTTGTCGGGAAGAGTCTGAGAGGGAAGTGTGGCCGTGCCAGCTAGAAAGTACTCGCCGGAGTTCAAGGATGCGCTCGTTCAGGAGGTGATCAGGGATTCGAGGTCGATCGCCAAGGTGGCCCGAGAGAATGGGGTCGTTGAGCAGACGTTGGGGAACTGGGTCAGTGCTTACCGGAAGCGTAACCCGGTACCGGAGGCGGAACTGTCGGAACCCGAACGGGCGAAGTTGAAGCGTTTGGAAGCGGAGAACCGTGCCCTGCGGCAGGAGGTCGAGTTCTTGGGAAAAGCGACGGCCTTCTTCGCCCAGAAGTTCCCGCGCGCCTGAAGTACGGGTTCATTCACAGCGAAGAAGGCAATTATCCGATCTCGTCCATGTGTGCTTGGGCGAAGGTGTCACGGTCGGGGTATCACAACTGGAAAACTCGACCGGTGTCCGATCAAGCGAAAAGGCGCGAGGTTCTCGCCGCCTTGGTTCAATACAGTTTCGACGAATCCGACGAGACCTACGGCTACCGGCGAGTGCACGCGGACCTGACGCGCTGGGGCTACACGGTGGACGACGAGACCGTGCGGGGCATCATGCGCGAGCTTGGCCTGGTCCCGTGCCAGCCGAGGCCGTGGCGGCCCGTGACCACGATCCCGGGCACCGACTTGGGTGGTACCCCCGACCTGATCGAACGCGACTTCACTGCCGACGAACCCGGTCTCAAACTTGTCGGGGACATTACCTATATCCCAACTTGGGAAGGCTGGTTGTACCTGGCGACGGTATTGGACTGCTTCTCGAAGAAGGTGGTCGGATATGCCATGGCCGACCACATGCGGACCGAACTCGTCACCGACGCATTGGACATGGCCAACCGGAATGGACACATTCGCGAGGGCGTGACCGTGATGCATACCGACCGCGGCACGCAGTACACCTCGGACGAATACGTCCGAAATGCCAGCGAGCTCGGGATCAGGCGATCCCTGGGTAAGACGGGCGTCTGTTGGGACAACGCCTGGGCGGAGTCATTCAACGGCACACTCAAGGTCGAGAGGGTCTATCGAACACAATACCCCACCAGAGCCCACGCGCGGATTGACATCACCCGCTATATAGAACTACGCTACAACACCAGAAGGCTGCATTCAGCCATCGGCTACCGCACCCCGCACGAGGTGGAAATGGCCTGGATTGCAGCGAACCAAGCAGGATAAC
>NZ_BCRE01000293.1 GCF_001552435.1 Kribbia dieselivorans NBRC 106261 | reverse complement strand
CCCGCACCGTGACGACGATCGTGCCCGCACGGCGCTCCCACGTGGCGGTGGCCCCGCGTGGTGCCGCGCGCAGGCCGGTATCGGTCGCGTGGGCCGGCGTTTCACCGCGGGCCAGCAACCGCGCGGTGACGCCGGCGGCATCGTGGCACCGCAGGGTGTCGGAACCGAACCGCAGGGCCCCCAGGCACAGGCCGAGCACGAGGAGCAGGGCCGGGATGGCCACGGCCAGTTCGGCCGTGACCATCCCCCGTTCCGGCGCTGCGTTCATCAACCGCCCAGCCCGACGGCGCCGAGCACGGTCTGGGTCAGGGCATCCTTGACCGGCCCGGACTTGACAATGCCGAGCATGACCATCGCCAGCGAGCAGGCGACCAGGACTCCCACGGCGTACTCCGCGGTCGTCATTCCGGACTCGCGCCGTGGCCGGACGGTCGACCCGATCGTGCCGCGCAGACCCGCGAGGGCGGAGCGAATGAGGGTGGCGTGCATGGTGTCTCCTTCGGTGATGCGGTGCCCGGTGCACCGCGCAGCACCCACCTTCGTCATCACCTCGGTCGGGCACACCCGACCGCGGCCGCCCTGTGGAGAACCAGGGGGTCGCGGCCGTCCCTGTGGGAAACTCGCGTCAGCCGGTGATGTACCAGGCGCCCTTGATCCGGACGACCTTGACCACCTGTTCGCGACCGTTCTTGTCCAGAACGCGCACCTGGCCGTTGTTGCCGTCGGCCGCCATGTCGGAGCCGCTGACCTCGAGGTCTGCGGGGAGGTTGTCCAGCTCCCCGTTCGCCTTCGATTCCTTGCGCAGCCCCTCGGCGCACTTGGCCTTGCCGCCGAGGGCCGTGACGACCTCGGGGTCCAGGGAGCCGCACACGGTCTCCCAGTCGCCCGCCCGGCCGGCCTTGTAGTAGTCGACGACGAACTGCTCGGCCTCGTTGGTCGGACCGGAGCTGCTGCAGCCGGAAAGCACGACGCTGGCAGCGAGCAGAACGGCACCCAGGCGGGCCAGGACGGGCTTCATGATTCCCCACGGGTCGACGACGGTGGGTCCAGTCTAGGCGTGCTCGTGAGCGCGGCCGACCCCCAGCAACGGCGGCACCGTGGTCTCAGCCGCTCAGGGAGCCGGTGGCCAGGGCCAGGACGACCGGCACGACCGCGGTGGCGACGAAGGCCGGCAGGAACAGCACCCCGAGGGGGATGACGAGCAGCACGGAGGCGCGCGCGGCGGCGCTTTCCTGCACGTGGGCGGCATCGGTGCGCAGTTC
>NZ_BCRE01000292.1 GCF_001552435.1 Kribbia dieselivorans NBRC 106261 | reverse complement strand
CACGGCCGCGCTGGTCTCCGCCGGGGCCGCGCGCGTCGGGGCGGCGTGCGTGGTCATGGCCGCAGGAGGGGCGTGGGTGCGAACCGGTGCGCGCCGCGGGCGGCCTTCGTCGCGAGATAGCGGGCGTTGGTCGGACTCCAGTGCAGGCCGGTCGAGACCCGCTCGGCCACGGTGATCCCGAGCCCCTCCAACTGCTCGACCTTGTCGGGGTTGTTGCTCAGCAGCGCCACCCGGCCCATCCCGAGCGCCCGGATCATTTGCGCCGCCACCGTGTAGTCACGCGCATCGGCACGGAATCCGAGCGCCTCGTTGGCCTCGTACGTGTCCAACCCGTCGTCCTGCAGGGCGTACGCGTCGAGTTTGGCGTACAGCCCGATCCCGCGGCCCTCCTGCCGCAGGTAGAGCAGGTAGCCACCGGCGTCGGCGACCCGCTCGACGGCCTCGCGCAACTGCGCTCCGCAATCGCATCGGGCGCTGCCGAACACGTCGCCGGTCAGGCATTCGCTGTGGATCCGCACGAGCGGGTCGCGGCCGGGCTGGATCTCCCCCAGCGCCACGGCCACGTGCTCGCCGCCGTCGACGAGCCCGGTGAAACTGATGACGCGCGCCGGCACGGTGTACCCGTCGGCGAAGGCCATGGGCAGCGGCACGATCGTGCGGATCGTCGCCGCGGCGAGACGTCGTCTCATGTCAGCACCTCCAGGCGTGGGTCGAACACGGTGAACTCCCCTGTCGGGGCCGCAGCGCAGCGGTCGGAGAGGGCATAACGCATGAGGACGACATCGCCCATCTGACGCACGCCGCACAGCCGGGCCCGGCGGTCGCGGTTCCACGGGAGGGGTCCGTCGGCGACGACGCGGTGGGCGCGGGAGTCGCCGACGAAGATGGGCGCGACGACGACGTGCAGCTCGTCGGCCAGGCCGGCGCAGATGAACTGGGTGTGCACCGCCTGACCGCCCTCGACGAGGAGCCGGCGTACGCCCCTGCGGCCGAGGTCGACGGAGACGTCGCGCATGGTCGGCTCCGGGCCGGCGTCGATGACCTTCGCGCGGGTGCCGAGGCGTTCTCCGGCCGCGGCCGTGACGCCGGACGCGCAGTAGACGAACTTGGCGGTGCCGTCGTCGGCGAAGAACTGCGCTGCGGGATGCAGGGACGCGTGCCGCGTCAGGGTGACCTTGTGCGGCGAGGCCGGGCGCCCGGCGGCCACTCGGCGCGATCGGCGCAGCGCGGACCGCACGAGGAGCCGGGGATCGTCGGCCCGGATCGTCCCGGCGCCCACGAGGATCGCGTCGCACCCGGCGCGCACGTCGTCGACCCGGTCGAGGTCGGCCTCGTTGGACAGGATC
>NZ_BCRE01000291.1 GCF_001552435.1 Kribbia dieselivorans NBRC 106261 | reverse complement strand
ACCGCCCTACGAAGTCCGTGTCTTCAGGATCACAAATAGGCTGCAAATCCTGTACCCGCCGGTCATTGACTCCCAGCTGTTTCCGACTCAAGAGGCAGCTAGCCGGGCTGCGGAGGCCATTCATCGGGAAATCCACGAGAAAGGGGGTCGGTCCTGGCCCTGCGAACAGTTCTGCTACTGACCAGTCCGATGCAGTGGATGCGGATATATTCCCCAAGCTCCGAGCGCGACGGACACTGACTCCTCATGGGGCCCGGCTGTCAGGCAGTCGCGAGCCACTGTTAGCCATACCCAACTTGCTTGATGAGCGCCATTATGCGTTGCAGGAACTTCCCCGATGAGTGAGTGCGAAACTACGGTATTAGGATAATCGATACGACTGTCAGTCGAACCGATGGGACGACTTTGAGTGCAGGGTCTCAGAGGTGGATGTGGTGCTTGGGGCGGATCCGAAGGGTCGTTGGTCTGTTGGTCTGTTGCATCCTTGGCATGTGTGGCCGTACAGCTGAGGCAAGGAGGAGTCGATACCAGATCACGTTCCCCGCGATATTGAGCATACCCCCTGCACTTATGCCGCGCCTGTACTCGAGAACTAGGTAGCCTGCATGGTCAACTACTCGATCCTTACGATTATGCCTGTTGGACGAAATTGCAAGGGGCTCGATTCAAGGTTGTCGCCTTCCCGCGTGCCTTTTCACGCATCGCAATCGATTTCCTGGAGGCGCAAATCGAGGCGCAGATCATCGCGAGCATTTGGCTCATGTTGGTGGATCGCCCGCCCTATGAAGTCCGTGTCTTCAGGATCACAAATAGGCTGCAAGTCCTGTACCCCCCGGTCATGGACTCCCAGCTGTTTCCGACCCAAGAGGCGGCTAGCCGGGCAGCGGAGGCCATTCATCGGGAAATCCACGAGAAAGGGGGTCGCTCCTGGCCCTGCGACGGCTGGAGTTTCTTCTGAACCGCTGAACCGCTGAACCCTGAACTGAGGTGGAGCCGGTGTTGGGATCTTGCCAAGACACTCGCGCCTGGCGTCAAGAACCCGTCAAGATCGCGCTGACCCCGACCCCGGCGGTGCTGCGATGGAGATGTGACCTACATCCTCACCCTGCCCAAGCGCCTGCTCGTCGGCCGGCCGCTGGGTAGTTCCCAACTCGGCGACACGCTGCTCCCCAAGCGCCTCGCCCTGCCGGTGTTCTGCAGCGACCCGCTCTCGTCGAACGCGTACGCCACCGAGGAGATCCTCCTCATGCTCAGCCTCGGCGGGGTGGCGTTGCTGCACCTGACCCCGTGGGTCGCCGCCTGTGTGGTGATCCTGCTGCTGGTGGTCGTCGTCTCCTACCGGCAGACCTGTTACGCGTATCCCTCCGG
>NZ_BCRE01000290.1 GCF_001552435.1 Kribbia dieselivorans NBRC 106261 | reverse complement strand
GGATGCTCCTATGGATGTCAAGCGGCGATAGCGAGGTCTCCGGGCTCGATGCGCTGCCGGGTGAGGACATAGTAGATCTCGCGGGCGATGAGTCGTTTGAGGCAGCGGATGATGTCTTTCTTCGAGAGTCCCTCGGCAGTGCGGCGGCGCATGTAGGTCTGGGTGCGGGGATCCCAGCGCAGCCGGCACAGCACGATCCGGTAGAGCGCGGCGTTGGCTTGTCGGTTACCGCCTCGGTTGAGCCGGTGTCGGTGGGTCTTGCCCGAGGAGGCTGGGATCGGAGCCACTCCGCACAGCATCGCGAAGGCGGCCTCGGAGTGGATCCGGTCGGCGTTCTCGCCGGCGGTGACCAGGAGCTGTCCTGCGACGTCTGCGCCGACACCGTTGAGTGCGAGCAGGTCGGGGTTGATGGCAGCGACCAGCGGCTCGATGAGCGCGTCGAGTTCGGTGATCTCCTCCGTGAGTGCGGCGTGCCGACGGGCCAGACTGCGCAGCGCGACCTTGGTCGCCTGCTCGGGCTCGTCCGCGCGGGCGGTGTCGGGGCGTAGGCCGGCGCAGGTGTCGAGCAGTTCCTGCTTGGGGAGGCCGCGCAGGCGTGCGCGCAGGCCGTCGGGTGCGGTCACGATCAGCGTCTTGATCCGACGTACGCAGTCCGCACGCTGATCCACCGCACTGCGCCGGGCCACCCTCAGGTTCCGCAAGGCTTCCACCCGGCCGGTGCGCACCTTCGGGACCCCGGTCCGGACCCGAGCCAGAGCGGCCCGGGCAGCGGCTTCGGCATCGATCGGGTCGGACTTGCCCGCGCTGCGGCGGGTCTTGCGGTCGGGCCGGTCGATCTCGAGCATCGCCACGTGCTGGTCATGCAGATGGCGCGCCAGGCCGGCCCCATAGGCGCCGGTGCCCTCGATGCCGACGACCAGCAGTAGCCCGAACGAGCGCAGCCAGTCCAGCAATTCGAGGTAGCCATGCCGCGAGGCCGGGAACTGACGATGCCCCAGGAGCCGGCCGGTGGTGTCGACCACCGCAGCGGTGTGGGTGTCTTGGTGGGTGTCAACGCCCGCAGCGACCTCGACCTGGTCTGTCTGGCTCCGGTCCGTCTTGGTGCCGGTGTCCTTGCATGCGATGGTGGTCATCGCCGTCCTCTCACTCGACCTGGCAGGGCGGCACGCACCCGCCGAGGTGAGCGGACAAGACAGTGATGGGTGCCTGCTGGCACAGGCTCCTATGAGGTCACGACCCTCGTCTGGTGAGTGCAAACGAGCCCCGCAGCGGATCGACCGACAGATCCCGTTGAAGACCCTCAGTCAGTCAGTCGCTGAGTCAGGACGACCGCTGCGGGGCTCACTCACATCATCACTGTCAGTCGTCG
>NZ_BCRE01000289.1 GCF_001552435.1 Kribbia dieselivorans NBRC 106261 | reverse complement strand
CGGACGTACATGGTTTGGGTTCGTGCCGATGCCACGGCTTCGGTGGTGTGCTTGAGCCCCGCTACATTGTCGGCGCGGAATCACTTGACCAGTGAGCTATTACGCACTCTTTAAAGGGTGGCTGCTTCTAAGCCAACCTCCTGGTTGTCACAGCAACTCCACATCCTTTCCCACTTAGCACACGCTTAGGGACCTTAGCCGGTGATCTGGGCTGTTTCCCTCTCGACTACGGAGCTTATCCCCCGCAGTCTCACTGCCACGCTTACACTTACCGGCATTCGGAGTTTGGCTAACGTCAGTAACCCGGTGGGGCCCATCGGCTATCCAGTAGCTCTACCTCCGGCAAGCAACACGCAACGCTGCACCTAAATGCATTTCGGGGAGAACCAGCTATCACGGAGTTTGATTGGCCTTTCACCCCTACCCACAGCTCATCCCCTCAGTTTTCAACCTAAGTGGGTTCGGTCCTCCACGACGTCTTACCGTCGCTTCAACCTGGCCATGGGTAGATCACTCCGCTTCGGGTCTAGACCCGGCGACTCAACCGCCCTATTCGGACTCGCTTTCGCTACGGCTACCCCACACGGGTTAACCTCGCCACCGAGCACTAACTCGCAGGCTCATTCTTCAAAAGGCACGCCGTCAACCCACAAGGAGTCTCCGACGGATTGTAGGCACACGGTTTCAGGAACTATTTCACTCCCCTCCCGGGGTACTTTTCACCTTTCCCTCACGGTACTTGTCCGCTATCGGTCACCAGAGAATATTTAGGCTTAGCAGGTGGTCCTGCCAGATTCACACGAGATTCCTCGAGCCCCGTGCTACTTGGGAACAACGTCAATGGAGCCGGTATCGTTTCGCCTACGGGGGTACCACCCTCTACGCCAGGCCATTCAAGACCCTTCGACTACAACACCGGTTTCTCACTCCACACCACCATGTCAGTAGCAGTACGACACATCCCACAACCCCGACCATGCAACGCCTGACAGCTCATCACACACAACCGGTTTAGCCTCATCCACTTTCGCTCGCCACTACTCATGGAATCACTATTGTTTTCTCTTCCTGTGGGTACTGAGATGTTTCACTTCCCCACGTTCCCTCCACACACCCTATACATTCAGGTGCGAGTGACCAGGCACAACCCTGGCCGGGTTTCCCCATTCGGAAATCCTCGGATCACAGTCAGGTTATCGACTCCCCGAGGCATATCGCAGATTCCCACGTCCTTCATCGGTTTCTGGTGCCAAGGCATCCACCGTGCGCCCTTAAAAACTTGACAAAACACACACAAAAACAAAGATGCTCGCGTCCACTGTGAAGTTCTCAACAAACAAACAACCCACCACCATGCGAGCACCACACCACACCAACACACCCAC
>NZ_BCRE01000288.1 GCF_001552435.1 Kribbia dieselivorans NBRC 106261 | reverse complement strand
GGGTTGGGGGCCTGGTAATGGTTGTTCGGCTGCGTCCTACTCTCCCACACCGTCACCAGTGCAGTACCATCGGCGCTGAAAGGCTTAGCTTCCGGGTTCGGAATGGGACCGGGCGTTTCCCTTTCGCTATGACAGCCGAAACTCTATCGAGGTGTCAAACACGCTCACTCGATGGTGAGCCTTGGTGGTGTTTGTTTCTCGGGAACTACACAGTGGACGCGAGCACCCCTCACATGTTTTTTGGGGGTGTTAGTCAGGTTGTTGGCCTATTAGTACCAGTCAGCTCCACACATTACTGTGCTTCCACATCTGGCCTATCAACCCAGTGGTCTACTGGGGGCCTTCACCCGCAAGCGGGTTGGAAACCTCATCTTGAAGCGTGCTTCCCGCTTAGATGCTTTCAGCGGTTATCACTTCCGAACGTAGCCAATCAGCGGTGCCCTTGGCAGGACAACTGACACACCAGTGGTTCGTCCACCCCGGTCCTCTCGTACTAGGGGCAGCCCTTCTCAAGTTTCCTACGCGCACAGAGGATAGGGACCGAACTGTCTCACGACGTTCTAAACCCAGCTCGCGTACCGCTTTAATGGGCGAACAGCCCAACCCTTGGGAGCGACTCCACCCCCAGGATGCGACGAGCCGACATCGAGGTGCCAAACCATCCCGTCGATATGGACTCTTGGGGAAGATCAGCCTGTTATCCCCGGGGTACCTTTTATCCGTTGAGCGACGGCGCTTCCACATGCCACCGTCGGGTCACTAGTTCCGACTTTCGTCCCTGCTCGACATGTCTGTCTCGCAGTCAAGCTCCCTTGTGCACTTGCACTCGACACCTGATTGCCAACCAGGCTGAGGGAACCTTTGAGCGCCTCCGTTACTTTTTGGGAGGCAACCGCCCCAGTTAAACTACCCACCAGGCACTGTCCCTGATCCGGATCACGGACCGAAGTTAGACAACCAGAACGACCAGAGTGGTATTTCAACGATGACTCCACAACCGCTGGCGCGGCCACTTCACAGTCTCCCACCTATCCTACACAAGCCGTCCCGATCACCAATACCAAGCTATAGTGAAGGTCCCGGGGTCTTTCCGTCCTTCTGCGCGTAACGAGCATCTTTACTCGTAATGCAATTTCGCCGAGTTCACGGTTGAGACAGTGGAGGATTCGTTACGCCATTCGTGCAGGTCGGAACTTACCCGACAAGGAATTTCGCTACCTTAGGATGGTTATAGTTACCACCGCCGTTTACTGGGGCTTAAATTCTGAGCTTCGCCTCACGGCTGACCCGTCCTCTTAACCTTCCAGCACCGGGCAGGCGTCAGTCCGTATACATCGTCTTGCGACTTCGCACGGACCTGTGTTTTTAGTAAACAGTCGATCCTCCCTGGTCTCTGCGGCCCATCACCC
>NZ_BCRE01000287.1 GCF_001552435.1 Kribbia dieselivorans NBRC 106261 | reverse complement strand
AATACTGTTCAGTTAAGACTACGTTGGTGTAGTTTGGTGGTATGCCACGTGCTGGATGGAAGAAGCCGGAGACCGAGCGTCGCTTGTCGGATCTGGTGTCGGTGGGTGTGCTCACGCGGGTGTTCCCGCCGGAGCTGGTCGATGAGGTCATTGCTGAGGTCGGCCGGACCGAGCAGCGCCACCGATCGCTGCCGGCGCGGGTGATGGCCTACTTCTCGATCGGGATGGCGCTGTACTCCGAGGGGTCCTATGAGGACGTGCTGGCGCAGTTGACCGACGGGCTCTCGTGGGCCTCGGGCTGGGCCGAGGAGTACTCACCGCCGAGCAAGTCCGCGATCTTCCAGGCCCGGGCCCGGTTGGGGGCTGAGCCGTTGGCGGCGTTGTTCGAGCGGGTCGCCGAACCGATCGGCACCGAAGCCACGCCCGGGGTGTGGTTGGCCGGTCGCCGGCTGGTCGCGGTCGACGGGATGTGTCTGGATGTCGCCGACACTCCCGTCAACCACGAGCACTTCGGGCGGCCCGGTGTGAACAAGGGTGAGCAGGCGGCGTTCCCGCAGGCCCGGGTGGTCGCGTTGGCCGAGTGCGGCACGCACGCGGTGTTCGCCGCCAGGATCGGCGCCTACTCCGAGTCCGAGGCCACCTTGGCGCAGCAGCTCCTGCCCGAACTTGAGCCGGGGATGGTGCTGACCGCCGACCGCGGGTTCTTCTCCTACGCCCTGTGGCGCAAGGCCATCGGGACCGGTGCTGACCTGTTGTGGCGGGTCCGCACCGACAAGGCCGGGCCGAAGCCCAGGCACGTGGAGGATCTTCCCGACGGGTCCTGGCTGGGCCAGCTGAAGCAGACACACTCGGCCGCGGCGCGGCGCGAGGAGCCGATGCTGGTCCGAGTCATCGACTACACCATCGAGGACGGACGCGAGAACCCCACGGCCTACCGACTGCTCACCACCCTGACCGACCCACAAGAGGTCAGCGCGACTGACCTGGCCGCGGCCTACACCCAGCGGTGGGAGATCGAATTGACCTTCGATGAGCTCAAGACCCACCAGCGCGGACCGCGTACCGTGCTGCGGTCCAAGTCCCCCGACCTCGTCCTCCAGGAGATCTGGGGACACCTGTGCTGCCACTACGCGATCCGCTCCCTGATGGCCCAGGCCGCGACCCATTCCGGGCACGACCCCAACCGGGTCAGTTTCGTCGCCGCCCTGCGGATCACCCGCCAGACCCTCGCCCACCCGGGCGCTTTTCCCCCCTGACGCCCGCGGTCGCGACAGCCCCGGATGGCTGGGCTTCCTCCGCAGACTGCTCGACCGGCTCAACCCCGCCCGACGTGCACGTTCGAACCCTCGCGTCATCAAGCGCAAGTACGTCAAGTGGCACGTCAAACGCGCCCACCACGCGACCTGGCCCCAACCCCAGCACCCACAGGCCTACCAGATCCAGACTTGCTAACTGAACGGTATT
>NZ_BCRE01000286.1 GCF_001552435.1 Kribbia dieselivorans NBRC 106261 | reverse complement strand
AGCGGGTACGGGCACCTGGGCCAGTACCAACGTGCCACCACCAGGGACACCCACGGCCTCACCCTCATGGGCCGACGCCTCTACAACCCCACCCGCGCCACCTTCACCAGCACCGACCCCATCCCCGGCGGCAACGAAAACCCCTACAACTACCCCAACGACCCCATCAACACCAACGACACCAGCGGTGAAATTTGGAAGCCCAGCGGCCGGAACTATCGATGGGCAATCAAGATTGCGAAATTGTTCCGCACAATCAGCGCATACGCAGGGCATTGGACACTGACCCTGTGTGGGCCTTGTGGCGCAATTTCGACTATTTTTGCAATCCTCTCCATCATCCTTTATTTGGTCGTCCGGTACATTAGAACCGCACTTTACATGATTTGGGATCTAGGTCTGGGCAAGCTGCTGAATGGCGCGTCCGAAAGGGCAATTCCTGTCATTTTGAAGCATAGCTACTTCTATGTCGCACGGCATGCAAGCAAGGTTCGATCGAACATGGGCTTTTTTGAGAGGCGCATCCTTGTGCCGCTCGGCCTGGGATACCTGGCCTATGCAATGGCTGACAGAATCGACAAGATCCGTGGATGGGCATGGCGAGCCTGGCAGAGTGCATGAAGTGGGTTCTGGCATGAATCACAGTCCCCTCAATCGAGTAGTCTTGCCGCAGTCTGGGCTGGGCTTTTCTGGTGTGTTTTCCATTGTGCTCGGAGTGGTGGGAGGCGTGGCGACTGGAATACTGTTGGCAATGCTCATAATTTTCACTATTGAGGCTGTATGGAATCCTCAATTGCGCAACATTGGGCAATTGGGGCAAGTAGCAGCAGTCACTTTAACAATCCCGTGGGCCTTTGTTAACGCGTGGGAGGGGGTTTGTTTCATCAGGGCGCGTTCAATGTCCGTCGAGGTTGCGACTGTTGGTGATGCGGGCGACGTCACTGTTTGGGCGCCGATAATCTTGACGAAACCTGTGAAACTGTCCGCCGGATCCGTTCGCCTTGTGACCAGGATCGAGCGGGAGGCTTGGGAGCGCAGGTATGCGACTTTGGCGAAACCGGGTGTGACGCCGAACATTTTGATCCAGTTTCACCAGGAAATGCGTCTTCCTGCCTCCAGATTCGGCTTTTACCGATACAAGTACCTGAAGGACTTTGCGTATTTCAGGGAGCTGTCTTCGTGGCTTCCGAAACCCAATGTCAACTACCTCGGGATCTGCTTGTACTCAAGTGACCCTGAGGTTGACATTCATCGAATTGACGAAATTGTTCAGTCAGCTCTTGGCGTGATCCGAGTTGCTCCGCCGGAGCCGGAGTCGCCAATTCTTCGAATCATATGGTCTCTACTCCGATTTTAGCGTCGGTGGGAAAGACGACGTTCGAGCTTGACCCTAACGGTCGGCGCCGGAGCCAGGACGTGGCGGCCGGTTCGGTCACGGAGAACCACTACGCCGATGACAGCGACAATCC
>NZ_BCRE01000285.1 GCF_001552435.1 Kribbia dieselivorans NBRC 106261 | reverse complement strand
GTAGGCCGTCACGTCGTCGACCTCCCAGCCCATGTCCTTGAGACCGGCGACGAGCGTGTCGGTGGCGATGTCCGCGCGCGGCAGCAGCACCCGGTTGATCGGGTCGAGCAGTTCGTCGTACTCCGGCCAGTCCTCGAGCAGGCCGAGCGCGGACTGCTCGCCGGTCGGCACGAGGTCGGGCGTCAGGCCCCAGTCCTGCAGCGCCTTGGCCGTGACGCCCCCGACCGCGGCGACCTTGAGGCCGGCGAACGCGCGGGCGTCGAGGCCGAACTCGTCGAACTTCTCCTTGACCGCCTTGACCGCGTTGACCGAGGTGAAGCCGATCCACTCGTAGCGGCCCGTGACCAGGCCCTTGACGGCCCGTTCCATCTGGTGCGGGGTGCGCGGCGGCTCGACGCTGATCGTCGGCACCACCTCGGCGGTGGCCCCGTACCCGGCCAGCGCCTGCGTGATCGCGGAGGACTGCTCCTTGGTCCGCGGCACCAGCACGCGCCAGCCGAACAGCGGCTTGTTCTCGAACCACGACAGTTCGTCGCGCATCGGCACCGTCGGGCCGACCACGGCCAGCGTCGGCGCGCTCAGGGCCTTGGCGGCGGCCGCGGCCTCACCGAGCGTGGTCGTCGTCGTCGACTGCTCGTGGGTCGTGCCGTGCTGCGTCAGCGCGACCGGGGTGTCGGCGTCGCGGCCGTCCTCGACGAGGTGCCCCAGCGCCGCGGCCAACGCGGCCGGCCGGCCCATGAGCACGACCGTGACGTCCTTGTCGACACAGCGGGAGAAGTCGCTGCGCTCATCACCGACCGCGACGATGTGCACGGCGTTGGCGCCGCCGCCGGTCAGCGGGATGCCCGCGTACGTGGGCACGGCATGCGCGGCGCTGACGCCGGGCACGATGTCGAACCGCACACCCGCGCGGGCCAACTGCTGCGCGTCACCGACGAGGCCGTTGAACGTGGCCGGATCGCCGTTCATCAGGCGCACGACGATCTCGCCCGGGTGGTCGGTCGCCACCTCCACGAGCCGGCGGGCGCGCACGGCATCGGTGAGCACCGCTCCGGCCTCGCCGGGCCCGAGTTCGACGATCTCGACACCGTTGCGGGCATGTCGCTGCACGATCGCCGACGGGGTCGCATCATCGGTGACGACGACGTCGGCGCGGCGCAGCCAGGTCACGGCCGCCAGGGTGAGCAGGTCGGGGTCGCCGGGACCGGCCCCCACGAAGATCACGTGGGCAGCGGCCTGGGCCGGGTGGGGAGTCACTTCGGCGTGTCCTTGTCGGAATCGAGGGGCGCGGAGGTCCCGGAGGGGCGGGGGTCGGTGATGTGATCGGTGAGGTCGGCAGCGCCGTCCTCGAGTAGTCGGTCGGCCAGGGCGGAGCCGAGTGCGGCCGGGTCATCGGCGGAGCCGACGAGGGACCGGCGCAGCAGCGTCGCGCCATCGGCGCTGCCCAGCACGGCACGCAGCGAGATCTGCAGCCCGGCGGGCGCGTCGACGACCTCGGCGAGCGCGCCGATCGGGGCGTGG
>NZ_BCRE01000284.1 GCF_001552435.1 Kribbia dieselivorans NBRC 106261 | reverse complement strand
CCCGGAGCCAGTATCGTGTCGCTTGGCGGCGTATGGCAGCAAACACAGGCGAGAGAACCCTAATCGCGGCTGTCGTCCCCCCAGGGCCGACATTGATTCAAACCGTCGGTTCGGCGACTGTGCCCGGCTCGGTTGCCTCCACGGTCCTCGTTGCCGGCGCCCTGCAGTCATTAATCTCAGATTTCGCCGTACGCGTGACACCGAAGGCCGATATCCTCTTTAGCACCATCCAGCGCCTACCGTACGTCGGGGAAGGGCACGCGAGCAGCATATTGCTGCGCACTTTGCGCCTGAACTGCGTAACGGACGCCTACGCCGATCTCTGGAATCAATGCTTCCGGAAGACGTTTTTCCATGACGAATGGTCTGGCGGTGTTGAGTATTCTGGAAGAAAGGGTTTGGGTGAAGTCACCGAAAACTGGTCAATCCATGTTCCACTACGTCGCGCTTCAGATCGCCGCCAGGCGTTGCTCGAGATTGACGCATTGGTTGCATTGTCCTTGGGGATTTCGGAGGATGAGCTGTGCAGTGTCTATAAGACACAGTTCCCCGTCCTTCTAGGATATGATCGAAGCAGGGACTTGTTCGACATCAATGGCCGGCTGGTTCCTTCTTCTGTTGCCAATCGCCAAAGGGGGCCGATTCGGGATGATGGCACCGTCCAAAAGGACGGAAGCCTGTCTTCCCATCACCCTCAGAGTGACATCGAGTATCACTACCAGCCACCGTTCACCTCATTGGATCGAGAAGCGGACCTTAGGCGGGCCTATCGACGGTTCGCAAGCTGGGGGGCGAAGTGATTTTGAAAGGTCTCATGGGCGACCCTAAGGCCCGAATCGCGATCGGCTGTTACGAAGGGCGGTGAAAGGCCGTAGACTCGGCCCGACTCTGGATGCGTCCACTCCAACTCCTCCAGACTCGCGCGGCCAGTGAGCCACCTCGAAGCTATCGCGTTCGGCACCAACCGCCCCCGCGCGTCGAAGTAGTCCCGCTGTTTATCATATCCGAAGAGGACGGGGAACTGAGTCCGGTAGATCGTGGCCAATTCGCCGCCGCTGATTCCTAGACACACGGCGACCAGGGCGTCAATCTCAAGTTGGGCCTGCCTCCGATCCGAACTCCTCCGCAGGGGGATTTCTCGCGACCAGTTCCGCCTCACGTCACCCAGGTGTGGTCGTGAATCGTAATCAATCCCGCCCGTCCATGCGTCAGAGAGGAAATCTTCCTCGAAACAGCGCTCCCACAAGTCCTTGTAGGCTGAAGTGACACAGGTTAGCCGAAGAATGCGCAGGTGTATTGCCTGTGCAAGTCCGGGAATTTGAACAAGCGGCAGGCGTGCGAAAGTTGTAGATGAGATGGTTGACTTTGGGGCGACCCTGACCCCGAAGTCCAGGAGGAGTGATGATGCAAATCCAGCCGCCAGGGCCAATGGTCTCGGATCGCTTGGCGATGCCACAGATGAAACCCCATGAATGTGTGCCGCACCGGGGGGAATGATCGCAGGGATGAAGGTTCTCTCGCCTGTGTTTGCTGCCATGTTCCGCCATGCGAGCCGATACTGGCTCCTGG
>NZ_BCRE01000283.1 GCF_001552435.1 Kribbia dieselivorans NBRC 106261 | reverse complement strand
CCGTGCCGGCGATGCTGGCCGGGCCGTCGCCCTCGACGGCGCGGTTCGTCGCGGTGGCGTCGGCCGCCGGGGCGCACGGACTGTTCCACCTCGCGGCCTACTCGACCGCCAAGCACGCCGTCGTCGGCCTCGTGCGGGGCCTGGCCGCCGACCTCGTCGGCACCGGCGTGACCGCGGTGGCCGTCTCACCCGGGTCGACGAACACCACCATGCTCGCGCAGACGGCCGCGCTCTACGACGTGCCGGTTGACGAGCTCGCCGCCCACACGAAGCTCCGTCGTGTGCTCGAGCCCGAGGAGATCGCGGCGACGATCGCGTTCTGTTGCTCACCGGCCGGTGCGGCGCTCAACGGGTCGGTCGTGCAGGCCGACGGGGGATTCGCGGGATGAGCCGGCAGCTGCCCGACGGGTTCACCGTGACGCTGCGCCCCGACGTGACGCGCCTGGGGGAGGGGCGGCTGCTCATCGGTGGGTCGCCGCTGACGGCGCTGTGGCTGTCGGCGGCCGCGGCAGCGTCCTTGCGGGTCGAGGGGGAGGTGACGACGCTGACGGTCGATTCGCCGAGCTCCGCGCGGGTGGCCGAGCGGCTGCTCGCGGGCAACCTCGCCGACCCGGTGCGCGGCGCCGATCTCGACCCCGAGCTGCTCACCGTCGTCATCCCCGTTCGGGATCGGTCCGAGGAGTTGGGCCGGGCGCTGACGGCGTTGCGCGGGGCCGCGTGTCTGGTGGTCGATGACGCCTCCGTGGACCCGGCGCCGGTGCTGGCCGTGGCGCGCGAGCACGGCGCGCGGATCGTGTCGTTGTCGCGCAACGTCGGCCCGGGCGGAGCGCGGAATGCGGGCGTCGCGCACGTGACCACCCCCTTCGTCGCGTTCGTCGACTCGGACGTGACCGCGAGCCTGGGCGACCTGACCCGCCTGGGCGCGCACTTCGACGATCCGTCGGTGGCCGTCGTCGGACCGTTGATCCGCGGGCGGTCGCGCTCGGCGCACCCCGCCTGGTTCGAACGGCATGACGAGGCCGCGTCGTCGCTGACGCTCGGAACGACGCCGGCGAACGTCCGACCGGGCGCGAACGTCGCCTACCTGCCGAGTGCGTGCCTCGTCATGCGCACCTCCGTGTTCACCGACCCGGCCGTGGCTGGTTTCGACGCACCGATGCGCGTCGGGGAGGACGTCGACCTCATCTGGCGACTCATCGAACTCGGCTGGCGGGTGCGGTACGACCCGTCGGTGGTCGTGCATCACGACACGCGGGGCACGCTGCGGGCGTGGGCCGGGCGCAAGTTCGTGTACGGCACGAGCGCGGCGCCGCTGGCGGCGCGGCACGGTGACTTCGGCGCGCCGGCGCGGTTGTCGCCGGTGTTCGCCGCGGCGGCCGCGTTGGTGCTCATGCGGCACTGGAGCGCGGTTCCGGCGGCGGTCGTCGCGGTGGCGTGGGGGGCTCGCGGGGTGCGCGGCTCGCTCACAGACGTGCCGGGTCGCGACGTCATTGCGGTACGGATCTCCGTGGTGGGGCTGGGGTGGGCGGTGCGCCAGGCGAGCGGTCTGCTGCTGCGGCACTGGTGGCCGGCTGTGGCCGTGGCCGCCCTCGGCTC
>NZ_BCRE01000282.1 GCF_001552435.1 Kribbia dieselivorans NBRC 106261 | reverse complement strand
TCGGTCTTTCATGCGGTTGGTTTGGGAGGGTCTCACTGGTGGCTGGGGGCCGGGTCTGTGCGTGTGTCGGTGTGGGGGCATGAGTGGTGCCCGGCTGTCGCGCCGGGTGGGCGGGTTCCAAGGGTCCTCGGGTCGTAGGGGCAGGGGTTGGTGGTCAGCCGAAGGCGGTGCGGATTCGGTCCCAGGCGGCGGCAATCGCGGTGGCCCAGGCCCAGGTCTTGTCGATGTGTAGCCGGGTTTGTCGGGCGCCGTGGGTGATCCGGGCGGCGACGTGCAAGATCCGGTAGCGGAACGCGGCGATCTCGCACTTGGCCAGGGTCGGGTTGTCGGTGAAGGCGATGAGTTTGGTCCAGGCGATCAGGTCGGTGGCGATCAGCACGACTTCGAGCCAGGCCGCGTTTTCGTTCCAGGCCCGACATGGCAGGTTCCGAAGACCGGTGGCCTTGGCCTGGCGGATCCGGTCCTCGACCCTGGCGTGTTGACGGTGTCGTAGTTCCAGCCCGGCGACCTGCCCGGCAACGACCCCGGGCGCGGTGTCGGTCAGGAACGCGGTGACCCGCATCCCGTCGGCGTCGGTGAAGGTCAGCTGCGCGCCGGGGTGGGGTCGTTCCTTGCGCAGGATCAGCCGGGACCCGGTGGGCCAGGCCGACAGGTCGACGTTGTCGGTGACCTCAGCCACCCAGGCACCGTCGCGCAGGTCGCCGTCGGTCTCGATGGCCGGGTGCCAACAGTGCTCGGGGATGACGTCGACGATGTCCTGTACCCGGAAGTCGACGGGGAAGCCGAAGGAGAATCCGACCCCAGCGTCGCGGCAGGCGAGGGCGAAGGCGTGCGTGGCACCAGCAGAATCGGAACGGGCCAGCACCCGCGGGCCGTGCGGATCGCCGGGGCGAGGGCGGGCCTGCTCGGGCAGCGCAGCCAGCGCCTGCGCCAGGACGGTGACGTGGTCGGCGGCGGTGTTGGACCCGGCGTTGCCCTTACGCAGCAACCCGGCCAGCGCCTCCCCGCCAGCGATCTCTGGGCGGTCCAGGAAGGCCAGGAGCGGATGGAACCCGAACGTGCGTTTCCACGTCGCGGCCGCGTTCTCCTTCTCCGAATGCGCGATGGTGATCGTGGCATCGAAGTCGATCGCCAACTCCCCGGACAGGTCAGGGCCTGCCCCGGCGGCCCACGCCTTGGCCCGTGCCGCGGCCCGCGCGGCCCGCACCGCGCTCAGGTGGTCGGCATCGACCCGGTCCAGCACCCGCCACGCGGTCGGCATTGAGGCCACCGGCCCGAAGACCCCCTCCCGGTCCCCGAGAACCTCGATCCCGGTGATCGCGTCGGCACCATCGGCAACCGCAACCGCGACATCGGTCAGCACCCGGCCCGGGGCATGCACCCACGCCCCGCGGTAGGTATCGGCCAGCGCACCGTTCAGGGCCCCCACCAGGCCGGTGTACTCGGCCATCTCCCGCAACATCCCCAACCCCGCGTGGGACACCACGCCCGCCCCGTCAGCACTGACCCTCACACGTGGAACCGACCCGTTACGCTTCACCTTGGAAGTGCTCCTTGAACTCTGACAACGTGGACCCTCGACAAGTCCCATCGTCCCAGTTCTGGAGCACTTTCCACGTCACCACACGACCCGCGCCGGCCCCACCACGTGAAACGCCGAGGCTA
>NZ_BCRE01000281.1 GCF_001552435.1 Kribbia dieselivorans NBRC 106261 | reverse complement strand
CTCGAGGAGACGACGGCGAGGTGCGTGCCGCGGGCGGCCAGGGCGTCGAGCAGGGCGACGCTGCCGGGGTAGGCCGCCACGCCGTCGCGCTCCAGCACGGCGTTGAACGCCTCGTTCTTGCGGTTGCCCAGACCGCACACGGTCTCGGCGGTCGGGGGGTCCGACGGATCGCCGTCGGGCAGGGTGATGTCGCGCGAGGCCAGGAAGGCCCGCACGCCGTCGTAGCGGGGTTTGCCGTCGATGTAGGCGAAGTAGTCGTCGTCGGAGTACGGCGCGAACGCTTCTCCGGTCGTGGTCGAGCGGGCGGTGAGGTAGTCGGTGAACATCTCCGACCACGCGGCCATGTGCACGATGGCCGTGGGGGTGATGACCCCGTCGAGGTCGAACAGGGCAGCATCAAAGGGAGTCCAGTCCACGCGCGCCATCGTAGGTGCTGTGGCGGGGAGCGCACGTCGCGGCACGACCGGTGTGCGCAAGGATGGGCGAGTGACTGTCAGTGACCACCCTGCCCGCACGCCGGACGACCTGCTCGAGTCGGTGACCGAGTACGTCGCCGAGCATGGCGTCGGGGACTTCAGCCTGCGCCGGTGCGCCGAGGCCATCGGCACCAGCCATCGGATGTTGTCGTACCACTTCGGCTCGCGCGAGGGGCTGCTGCGCGCGGTCGTGGACGAGGTGGCGGTGCGGTCGCGCTCGATGCTCGCGCGGTTGGTCGGGGCGCGGCCCCTGACGCGTCGGGCGGCGGCGGGCGTGGTCGACGAGGCGGTGCTCGATGAGGACGCCCGGCGCGCCGCCGCGCTGATGATCGAGGTGGCCTACCTGCGGATGCACACCGATCTCGTCGGGTCGTACGAGGACCACCTGGCCGCGTGGGAACCGCTGACCACCCGGCAGCTCGGCGAGGGGCTCACCCCGGCGCAGGCACGGACACGCGCCCGGTTGGCGATGGCGGTGCAGCTGGGGCTGGCGTACGACCTGGCCGTGACCGGTGACACCGAGGCCGTGGCCGCAGCGCAGCGGGACTGGCTCGATCTGGCGTTGGCGCTGGACGACCGCGCCGTGCAGCGCGCCACGCAGCGCCGCGCGCGCCCGGCGTGGTGATCAGGGTTCTGCCGGCGTCCTCGTGAGGGCGGCGTATCGCGCGCGTTGGTGAGGACCCGGCGGGGTAGGGCTCCTTCTCAGTGGCGCGGGACGTACTCCCACGGGGTGGCCTTGAGGCGGGCGCGGGCGATGACGTCGAACGGTGCCGGGCCGGCGTCGGCGGGGTCGATGGCCACGGGCTCCCACGTCGGCTCGGAGCCATCGCCCAGGGCGAGGTCGAGGCTCTGCGGGGTGCGCTGATTGGCGATGCCGCGGTAGCCCGGCCACCACAGGCGCACGCTGGCCCGGTCACCGCGGGCCAACCCGACCCGCTGCGTCACCACGGTCGTGCCGCCGGGCGAGCGGTCACTGGCTAAGACCCGGATGCGCAGGTCCGTTCGACCCTGGGTCAGCCGGAACGCCGGCACGCCTTCGACCCAGCACGCCGAGCGACCGGTGTTGCGCGCGACGACCTGCGTCGCGGTCGTGCCGGAGGCGGCGTCCCACCCGGTGGTCTCGAACGTCAGGTCACCCGCGCGACAGGGCCGCGACGCCTTCACCGGCGAGGTGGGCGCCGTGGGGGTGGGGGCGGTCGCCGTCGG
>NZ_BCRE01000280.1 GCF_001552435.1 Kribbia dieselivorans NBRC 106261 | reverse complement strand
AGCGGTCACGCGGCCAGTACTGGCACCCACACGACAAGCACGATGTCACCATGATCGATGTTCCACCCAACACACCCGGCCGCCACACACACGGCAACGAAACCAGGCAACACACCCAACACCACAAAGGGCGGGGTGTGTCATGTGTCCAGAGCACTAAGCTCCTTAGAAAGGAGGTGATCCAGCCGCACCTTCCGGTACGGCTACCTTGTTACGACTTAGTCCCAATCACCAGTCCCACCTTCGACGGCTCCCCCCACAAGGGTTGGGCCACCGGCTTCGGGTGTTACCGACTTTCGTGACTTGACGGGCGGTGTGTACAAGGCCCGGGAACGTATTCACCGCAGCGTTGCTGATCTGCGATTACTAGCGACTCCGACTTCATGGGGTCGAGTTGCAGACCCCAATCCGAACTGAGACCGGCTTTCTGGGATTCGCTCCACCTCACGGTATCGCAGCCCTTTGTACCGGCCATTGTAGCATGCGTGAAGCCCAAGACATAAGGGGCATGATGATTTGACGTCATCCCCACCTTCCTCCGAGTTGACCCCGGCAGTCTCCCATGAGTCCCCGGCATAACCCGCTGGCAACATAGGACGAGGGTTGCGCTCGTTGCGGGACTTAACCCAACATCTCACGACACGAGCTGACGACAACCATGCACCACCTGTACACCAGCCACAAAGGGCGCACCCATCTCTGAGCGATTCCGGTGTATGTCAAGCCTTGGTAAGGTTCTTCGCGTTGCATCGAATTAATCCGCATGCTCCGCCGCTTGTGCGGGCCCCCGTCAATTCCTTTGAGTTTTAGCCTTGCGGCCGTACTCCCCAGGCGGGGCGCTTAATGCGTTAGCTGCGGCACAGAACCCGTGGAATGGGTCCCACACCTAGCGCCCAACGTTTACGGCATGGACTACCAGGGTATCTAATCCTGTTCGCTACCCATGCTTTCGCTTCTCAGCGTCAGTAATGGCCCAGAGACCTGCCTTCGCCATCGGTGTTCCTCCTGATATCTGCGCATTTCACCGCTACACCAGGAATTCCAGTCTCCCCTACCACACTCTAGCCTGCCCGTACCCACTGCAAGTCCGGAGTTGAGCCCCGGATTTTCACAGCAGACGCGACAAACCGCCTACAAGCTCTTTACGCCCAATAATTCCGGACAACGCTCGCACCCTACGTATTACCGCGGCTGCTGGCACGTAGTTAGCCGGTGCTTCTTCTGCAGGTACCGTCACTTGCGCTTCTTCCCTGCTGAAAGAGGTTTACAACCCGAAGGCCGTCATCCCTCACGCGGCGTCGCTGCATCAGGCTTTCGCCCATTGTGCAATATTCCCCACTGCTGCCTCCCGTAGGAGTCTGGGCCGTGTCTCAGTCCCAGTGTGGCCGGTCGCCCTCTCAGGCCGGCTACCCGTCGTCGCCTTGGTAAGCCACTACCTCACCAACAAGCTGATAGGCCGCGAGCCCATCCCGAACCGAAAAACTTTCCACACCACCCCATGCGAGGCGACGTCATATCCAGTATTAGCACCAGTTTCCCAGCGTTATCCCAGAGTCCGGGGCAGGTTACTCACGTGTTACTCACCCGTTCGCCACTAATCCACCCAGCAAGCTGGGCATCATCGTTCGACTTGCATGTGTTAAGCACGCCGCCAGCGTTCGTCCTGAGCCAGGATCAAACTCTCCGTAAAAAAC
>NZ_BCRE01000279.1 GCF_001552435.1 Kribbia dieselivorans NBRC 106261 | reverse complement strand
GTTAACCTCGGTCTTTCATGCGGTTGGTCTGGGTGGCTGCTGGGGATCGGGTCTGCGGGTGTGTTGGTGTCGGGGTATGGGTAGTGCCCGGCTGTCGCGCCGGGTGGGCGGGTTCCAAGGGTCCTTCGGGTGGTAGGGGCTGGGGTCGGTGGTCAGCCGAAGGAGGTGCGGATGCGGTCCCAGCCGGTGGCGATCGCGGTGGCCCAGCGCCAGGTCTTGTCGATACGCAGTTGGACTTGGCGGGCTGCGCGGGTGATGCGGGCCGCGACGTGCAGCACGCGGTAGCGGAAGGTGGCGATCTCGGCGCGGGCCAGTTCGGGGACGTCGGCGAAGGCGATCTTCTTGGTCCACGCGACCAGGTCGAGCGCGGTCAGGACGACCTCGAGCCAGGCGGCGTTCTCGTTCCAGGCACGGCAGGGCAGGTTCCGCAGGCCGGTTGCCTTGGCTTCCCGGATGCGGTCTTCGACGCGGGCGTGCTGACGGTGGCGTAGTTCGAGGCCGGCGCCCTGGCCGGTCACGATGCCGGGCTGGTGGGCGGGGGTGTTGGTCAGGATCGCGGTGATCCGGTGTCCGTCGACATCGGTGAACGTCAACTGGGCGCCGGGGTGGGGACGTTCCTTACGCAGGATCAATCGGGAACCTTCGGGCCACGTGCCGAGGTCGATCATGCCGGTGGCCTCGGCCACCCACGCGCCCTCACGCACATCGTTGCCGTCCCGGCCTGGGGTCTGCAGGGCAGGGTGCCAGCACTCTGGGGGGATCAGGTCGACGATGCGTTGGATCCGCGCGTCCACGGGGAATCCGAAGGAGAACCCCACACCCCGTTCGACACAGGCAGCCGCGAACGCATGGGTCGCACCGGCCGAATCCGAGCGCGCCACGACACGCGGCCCGGTCCACTGCCCACTGTTCGGGTCGTAGGCGGGGCGGGCGTGCTCGGGTAACGCGGCCAGCGCCATGTCCAGGACCTCGACGTGATCGGCGGCGGTGTTCGATCCAGCGTTCCCGGGCCGTAGCAGGCCCGCGAGGGCCTCCCCGGCAGCGATGTCGCCACGATCGAGGAAACACAACAACGGATGGAACCCGAACGTGCGTTTCCACGTCGCGGCAGCGTTCTCCTTCTCGCTGTGCGCGATCGTGATCGTGGCATCGAAGTCCAGGCAGAGTTCCTCATCGAGGTCGGGACCGGCGCCGGCAGCCCACGCCCGTTCCCGGGCATCAGCGCGCGCCGCCCGCAGCGCGGGCAGATGAACTGCATCAGCCTTGTCCAGCACCCGCCACGTGGTCGGCATCGAAGCCACCGGGCCGTGCAGGTCCGCCCGATCCCCGAGTACGGCGATCCCGCTGATCGCGTCAGCGCCGTCGGCGACCGCGGCCGCGAGATCGGTGAACACCCGCCCCGGCGCATGGACCCACGGGCCGCGGTACGTGTCCGCCAACGCTGCCGTGACCCCGTCGACCAGGCCGGTGTACTGCGCCATCTCACGCAACAAACCGACCCCAGCATGTGACACGACACCCGCCCCATCCGCAGTGACCACGACTCGACGTATCCGCTTGCTACGCTTCACCTGTTAAGTGCCCGTTCTTCTTGGTGTCTCTGGACCTTCGCAAGTCAGAGTTTCCCAAGCAGAACGGGCACTTTCACGCTCCCAAGCCGCACATCAACAGATCAGCCGTGAAACGTCGAGGTTA
>NZ_BCRE01000278.1 GCF_001552435.1 Kribbia dieselivorans NBRC 106261 | reverse complement strand
CCTGACTCGTGCCACCGGGGTACGTCACTGAGGCGGGAGGTCGAGGCTGTCCAAGATGGCGACCGCGTCTGGGGTCATGGGGTCCTCGGCATGGTGTTCGTGGCCGGCGATGCGCACGCGGATCTGCTGAATCGGGCGTAGCGCCTGCACGATCTTCTTGATGCTCACCCCAGTCGCGTCTTGCAGGTAGCGCGCGATGGCCAGGGCAGCGAAGACGGTGGTCAGGTGCGCCTCGATCGCTTCACGTGAGTGGCTGAATACCGGTCGCGCACGCAGGTCGGTCTTGCTCATCCTGAAGGAGGCTTCGACCTGCCACAACGCGTGGTAGCTGGCGATGACCTCGCCCGCGGGCATCACCTCGAGCGGGATGTTGCTGACGTACCCCTTCAGGCCGACCAGCTTGTAGGCGCGCTCCAGGGAGGCCTCGTCCAGAACGCGGTCGCCGCCGGTGGTCTTGACGAACCGTGGTGAGCGGGAAGCTTTCTCGCCGGCGATGACGGCCTTCGCGCGGTTCTCCTGCAGCGTCAGCGTCTTGCGATCCCGCACAGCCCGCTTGCGCGAGTAGGCCCACACCGCCCGCCACGACCCAGGATGTTCGACTGGATCCCAGATCGGTTCGGCACGCTGGGCCGTGTCGTTCTCGGCCCGGGCAGCGGCCGTGGCTCGCTTGGGGGTGATGGTGTCGATGACCTGCCCATCGTCGAAGGCGTCCCCGTGCCAACGGAAGTGGGAATCCAGATCACCGGGAGCCTTGACCGCTCGGGAGCCGACGATGAACCGCAGACCCGCCTCATCCAACGGGGTCAGATTCGCCGTCGACAGCATCCCGGCGTCGGCGACCACGACCATGTCACTCAGGCCGTGCCGGGCTTGGAACTGCTGGACGATGGGGATGATGGTGGTGGTTTCGGCCTTGTTGCCCTCGTAGCAGCCGATCTCCAGGGGGAAGCCGTTGCGGTCGACCAGCAACCCGACCACGATCTGCGGGTCCACCCTCCGCTCCTTGCTGAATCCCACCTTGCGTAGCTCGTCCTCATGCTCGGCCTCGAAGTAGAGCGTCGTGACGTCATACAGGCACAGGGACACATCGCCACTGCTGGCGGCGTGGGTGAAGCACGCGGCCGCGACCTGCCCGCGGTAGTCCCGCTCCTGCGCCCGCGCCAGCGAGCGGAACATCGTGCGCAGCAACGCGTGCTCGACGCCGACCTCGTCCAGCACTCGCTGCGAGTCCGCCTTCGAGGTCGGTTCGATGATCCGGGCCAACACCAACTCCTTGAATGCATCATCAGCCACGACGTCGAACCCGAGCCGGTCGTACACGGTGGACAGCACCCGCCACAGCAGCGCGGACCGCTTGCCCGTGATCACTCCGGAGCTACTCGCCTCGCCTGCGCCGTCCTCATCGCCGAGGTCGAGGTCGAGCACTTCCTGCCCTGGGCGCAGTCGCCGGCGGGCCTGAGCCATCAGCACCGCCAACTCTGCCTCGGAACGCGCAGTACCCACGTGCTCGATGATGTGGTTCCGCCCATCGCGCCGCTCCGCGATCTGCACCTTCGTCGCGCCTGAACGGCCAGCCGACTTGCGAACGAACACCACGAACCCGACCTTACCGAGGAGCGGGGTACGTCACTCAGCGCACCAACACCCCGAGAAATAGCGAAAAGTCGACCTCGAGAGCCGATCAAACATCAAGTGGCACGAGTCAGGTC
>NZ_BCRE01000277.1 GCF_001552435.1 Kribbia dieselivorans NBRC 106261 | reverse complement strand
GGCCAACCCCGGGGAGCGCAACCACACGGTGCCGGCCCCGGTCGCCCCTGCTCCGGCCGCGCCGCGCGAGCCGGTGACGCCGCCGCGCCAGGTCACCTTCGACGACGGCGACGACCTGGACGTGCCCGACTTCCTCAAGTGAGGGGCGCGTGAGTCCCGACTCCACCGGGCATCCGGCTCGGGTGCTGCAGTCGTTCCAGGTGCTGCCGGGGCGACGCGGCGGCCAGGTCGAGGCGCTGTTCACCTCACGGGCCGGGGGCGTGTCGACCGGCCCGTACGCCGGGCTGAATCTGGGTGTCCATGTCGGTGACGAACCGGCTGCGGTGGCCGCCAACCGGTCTCGGCTCGCGGCCGGCCTCGGGCTGACCGATGACCGGGTGCGCTATCTCGACCAGGTGCACGGCACCGAGGTCGTCGAGGTGACCACGCCGCTCGACGACGCTCCGCCGTCGGCCGACGCGTCGGTGACCCGCCAGACCGACGTCGCCCTGGCCGTCCTCGTGGCCGACTGCACGCCCCTCCTTCTGGCCGATCCGGAGGCCGGGGTCATCGGCGCCGCCCACGCGGGCCGACTCGGCATGCTGTCCGGCGTCGTGCCCGCCACGGTCGCCGCCATGCGTGACCTCGGCGCCCGACACGTGCAGGCCATCGTCGGCCCGTCGATCTGCGGACGGTGCTACGCGGTACCGGCCGACCTGCGCGATGCCGCGGCGGCGGCCCACCCGGAGGCCGCGGCCCGCACGTGGATCGGCACCCCCGCCATCGATGTCGCCGCCGGCGTCGTCGCCCAACTTGCGGACCTCGGGGTCGCGACGCGCTGGGTGCCCGGCTGTGCCCGTGAGGAGAACGACCTGTACTCGCACCGGCGCGACGGGGTCACGGGGCGGTACGCCGGGGTCATCGTGCGGCGCGAGTCATGAGCGGCGCCACCGCGGAGCGTCGTGCGGAGCTGGCCGCGAACCTCGCCGCCGTGCGCGACCGGCTCACCCGGGCTTGCGCGCAGGTCGACCGGGACCCCACGCAGCTCCGCCTCGTCGTCGTGACGAAGTACTTTCCCCGCACCGACGTCGACGCCCTCATCGACCTCGGCGTGACCGACCTCGGCGAGAACCGGGACCAGGAGGCACGTGCCAAGTTGGTCGACCCGCCCGTGCGCGCCCGGGTGCACTTCATTGGGCAGTTCCAGACGAACAAGGCCACCTCGATCGCCGGGTACGCCGATGTCGTCCACTCCCTCGATCGGCCCAAGGCCATCGCCGCGCTCGATCGGGCGGTGCGGGCCAACGGTCGCGAGGTCACCGGGCTGATCCAGGTGTCCCTCGACGGCGCGACCGGCCGTGGCGGGGCTCAGCCCGAGGACGTGCCGGCCCTGGCCGACGCCGTCGCCGCCTCCGCGCTCCGCCTCGGTGGGGTCATGGCCGTCGCCCCACTCGGGGCGGACCCGGGGTCGGCGTTCGCGCGGCTGCGCACCATCGCCGCGGAGCTTCGGGCGTCCCATCCGGAGGCGACGATCGTGTCCGCCGGGATGAGCGGGGATCTGGAGTCGGCCATCGCCCACGGTGCAACACACCTGCGTGTCGGAACGGCAATACTCGGTTCACGCCAGTCACACGAGTAACTTCTGGACTGAGACAGAGACGGCGGCAGGTCGTCCACATCAGGACATCCAGCTTCAGGAGCGGACATGGCAGGTGCACTGCGGAACGCGATGGTCTACCTCGGCCTGGCCGAGG
>NZ_BCRE01000276.1 GCF_001552435.1 Kribbia dieselivorans NBRC 106261 | reverse complement strand
CTCGGAGCTTCGGCGAGGATCCGCCGGCGTGTCTGGCATGCGTTCCAGCGTAGGGCGTGGCGCTGGGCAACTCCTGTGTGGCGCGCCCGCAATACTGGGGCCGTGACGTCCCCCACCTCCCCCCAACCAGAGCCCACCGCCGCGCCGCCGGACCCCTGGCCGGCGGTGTCGGTGATCATGCCGGTGCTCAACGAGGAACGGCACCTCGCCGCGTCGGTCGAGCAGGTGCTCGCCCAGAACTACCCCGGTCCGATCGAGCTCATCCTCGCGCTGGGCCCGAGCCGCGACGCCACCGACGCCGTCGCGGCGAACCTGGCCCACGACGATCCGCGGGTGCATACCGTGCGCAACCCGACCGGGCGCACCCCGCAGGGGCTCAACGCGGCGATCAGCGCGTCGAATGGCAGTGTGATCGTGCGCGTCGATGCGCACTCGGAGATCCCCGCGACCTACGTCACCACCGCCGTGCGCACCCTGCTGGCCACCGGGGCGGACAACGTCGGCGGCATCATGGACGCCCAAGGCGAGACCGACTTCGAGCGCGCCGTCGCGTGTGCGATGAAGTCACGGATCGGCGTCGGGTCGGCGGCCTTCCACGTCGGCGGCGAGGGGGGCGAGGCCGACACCGTCTACCTCGGCGTCTTCCGTCGCGAGGCACTGGCCCGCGTCGGCGGGTACGACGAGCACTTCGCCCGGGCCCAGGACTGGGAGATGAACCACCGCATCCGCGCCACCGGAGGACGCGTGTGGTTCACCCCCGATCTCGTCGTCATCTACCGGCCCCGCTCGAGCGTCCAGCGACTGGCGAAGCAGTACTACCAGTACGGCCGTTGGCGTCGTGTCGTTGCGCGGCGGCATGAGGGCACGATGAACCTGCGTTACCTCGCTCCGCCGGCGATGGTCGTCGGCACGGCCGTCGCCGCCGTGCTCGGCCTCAAGGTGCCCGTCGCGCGGCTCGTGCCCTTGGCCTACGCGGCCGGAGTCGTCGTGGGCGGCCTGGCCATCTCTCGCGACGAGGAGTGGGCCACGCGGGTGCGGGTGCCGGCGGTTCTGGCGACCATGCACTGGTCCTGGGGGTGGGGCTTCCTGACCTCGCCGGACTCCCTCGCACACCCGGAAGGGCGCGCCGACACCTGAGGCTGGGAGCCCGATGGGTGGGTGCTGGAGGGCAGGCAAACTTTGGGTGAACGATCAACGGGCCCCTGACCTGCGGCTTTACCAAGAGACACCGGGCCGTTACCGTGGCCACGGATCGGTGGGCAGCGATTCGCCGCACGGCGACATGCGCTGGAAGCCGGTGCGCCGTAGCCCGACCTCGGGCGTGCCCCCAGCGGATCTCGGAGTCCCTCCTGTGAAGTCCATCGCTCGTGTCCTTGTTCGCACCTCGATCGCCGGGGTGATCGCCTCGATGCTCGTCGTCGTGCCATCCTCGGCGTTCCCCACCGCACCCGACCCGAAGCCGGTGCCCTCGTCGTCGGCCACCATCGCGCTCGACCACGTCGACGAGGCCGCCCTCGCCGCCGCCCCGGACGTGCCGGCCGATGAGCACGCCGGCGCGACGACCACGAAGCGGAGCGCCGCGGCCGACGCCCCCGCCTCGACGTCACCCGGGCGTGGACGCACCATCGTGGCGATGACCCGAACCCAGTCGACCGCGCGGTTCTCCGTCATGGGCGTGACGTGGGACGGCAACCGCCCCGATCTGACGACGTGGGTGCGCACCCGCAGCGACGGCCGCTGGAGCGCGTGGGAGGAACTGCACGCCGACGCCGC
>NZ_BCRE01000275.1 GCF_001552435.1 Kribbia dieselivorans NBRC 106261 | reverse complement strand
GTGGCGGCCTCCCGCAGCGGCGCCGCCGGTACCTCTCCGGCCGACTGCCATCCGGAGCGCGGTGGGGTCAGGGCCGCCCACGGCGGCGTGAGGGTCGTCGGCGGGACGGAGAACGACGGCTCCGGGTTGCGCCGGGCGAGCCGATCGGAGCAGGCCGCCAACGACGTGACGGTGTCGAATTCGGCGCTCGAGGACAGGTGCAGCACGCGCAGCCCCAGCACGGTGCCGTCACCGGTCAGGCCGGACCCCTCCAGCACGCACACCCAGGCGGCGACGGCCTGGCCCACCGCCATCAGGCGGATCGCGCCGTCGGGGTCGGCCTGCTTGGCACGGCCGACGTAGGTCTCGAAGTCGGCCAGGGTCGAGGTGTCGTCGAAGAGCAGGTAGCTCATGCTCGCCTCCGTCGGAAGGGGACCGGCTCGTTCAGGTGGGTCTTCAAGATGCTCAGATGCTCCTGGGAGATGCGTTGCGGACGGTTGTTCTCGAAGTCGAAGAAGACCATGTCGGTCTGCGCAATCGCATACGTCGTCGTCCCGATCTCATCGGGGTCACGCACCGTGTAACCGACCGTGAACGACGCTCCGCCGATGCGCTCGACCCACATGTCGACCTCCACCGGGGCCGGCCGGAAGGTCAGCGGCAACACGTACTCGATCTCGTGACGGGCGACGAGGACCCCGGTCTCCTGTGCCTTGAGTTCCAGGCCGAACCACTCGGCGAAGCCGCCGATGCGGGCGTCCTCGAGCAGGCGGAGGTACTGGACGTTGTTGACGTGACCGTAGGCATCCATATCGCTCCACCGCAGATGGACCTGAATGCTGTAGGGAGTGGGGGGCATGGCCGACATTCTGGCAGCGGTCACCACGCCAGGTCGGCCCACACCCCCAGATGATCCGTCCCGTCGATGTGTACCGTGCCCGCTTCGCGCGGCGCGAGGCCCCGGACGAGCACGTGGTCCAGACCCACGCTCGGCGGCACGAGGCGGTTCGCCGGCCACGTCCGCTGGTACCAGGTGCCGGTGGCCTCGTGGACATCCGTGAGCCGGCGCAGCAGCTGACGGTAGGCCGGGTGCACGGTGCCGGCGTTGAAGTCCCCGGCGAGGATGACGGGACGGCCTTGTTGCACCGCCTGCCACTGGTCGAGTTCGCGCAGTTGTGCCCGCCACCGGTCCGATCCGCCGCCGACCGGGGGGCGCGGGTGGATGCCGCGGACGAGGATGTCCCCGACCGGGGTGCGCAGGGTGACCACCGGCTGCTCGAAGTCGCCCGCCTGCTGCGGGAAGGGCACCGCGACCTGCGGCCACCGTGACAGCACGACCGTGCCCATGATGGGCGCGTCGACCGAGCCGGAGGACGGACCGGTGCGGTGGGGGTAGGTCGTGCGCCAGCCGAGGTCGTCCAGGGCGGCGACGGTGTCCGGCCCGGCTTCGGTGAGCACGACGACGTCGCTGGACAGGGCCTTGGCCTCGTCGACAACCTGCTGCGGGTCGGCCCGGCCGGCGTGCATGTTGATCGCCAGCACCCGCACGGTGTTGGTGGTCTGCGGGGTCGGGTCGGGGTCGCCGGAGGCCCGCAGCCAGTACTGACCCATGACGAGCAGGAGGATCAGCGCGGCCGGGTACAACCAGAGCAGCGCCCACCAACGCCGCAGGGCGCACAGGGTCAGTGCCGCCACCGCCAGGAGCAGCACCCACACGGGCTGCATCGCCTGGAGGATGACGACGGTCGCCGCGCCGGAGTCGACCCAGCGCAGGCCGAGCAGAAGGAACGCGGCGACGCCGACCGCGGCGGCCGCGCGATCGGCGATCCGCTGCGACCGGCCGAGGCGGGC
>NZ_BCRE01000274.1 GCF_001552435.1 Kribbia dieselivorans NBRC 106261 | reverse complement strand
GTCGGCCCCGCGTTCGGCGGCCGCCCCGCGCCCGAGCGCACCGCGCTCGCGCATCGTCCCGCCGTCGGCACCGCTGGCGGTCGTCAACGTCTCGCAAGGAGCGAACCAGTGAATCCCCGCCAGCGTCGAGGTCTGGTCTTCATGATCGTGGCCGCCCTGGTCGCCCTCGGCACCTTCGCCGCCGTCACGTCGTTCGTGGCATCCGTCAGCGCCCAGGTGGGCAACCACGTCACCGTCTACCGGGCCAAGGAACCGATCGACCCGTACACCGCCCTGACCGCCAACAACCTCGAGCCGGTCGAGGTGCCCGAGCGGTGGGTCTCCAAGTCCGAGGTGCTGCGCCTGGGTGAACTCGAGGGCCGCCGCGTCGGCTTCCGGGTCAACGCCGGCTCGACCATCAGCTCGGACATGCTCGTGCCGTCCTCCGAACTCAGCTCCGACGAGCGGGAGATCGCGATCAACGTCGACGCCGTCACCGGCATCGGCGGCCGTGTGCGCCCCGGCGACCGGGTTGACATCTACGCCACGTTCGCCGACGTGCCCGGCCTGGCCAAGCAGACCCGCGAGCTCGTCAAGGACGTGCGCATCGTCTCCATGGAGGGCACGCAGACCGTCGTCAGTTCCTCCGACGACGGTGTCGGCCAGAAGGACGTCATCCCGGTCACGCTCGCCCTCGTGCCCAAGGACGCCAAGGCCGTGACCTACGCCTCCGCGTTCGCCCAGGAGGTGCGCCTGGTCGGCCTGCCGACCGACGTCGGCGCCAAGCGCAAGAAGGGCGAGAGCTCGGTCTACGACGCTCGTCGCCTCGGTGGCGTGGCCGTCAAGGAGGGCGTGCGATGAAGCGCATCGCCCTCGGGTTCGCCGATCGGGCCATGGCCACCGAGCTCTCCGCGATCCTTGCCGAGATCGAGCAGGTCGAGGTCGTCGGCGTGCTGACCAGCTCGGCCGAACTCGTCGACCACTGCCTGCGGCAGGAGACCGACATCGTCCTGATCCACGACGGGCTCGGCCCGGACTCGGCCACGAGCGTCATCCGAGACCTCAGCTTCCGCCGGCCGGGCATGGCCTCGCTCATCGTCTCCTCCACCGGGGAGACCCAGACGGTGGTCGACACGATGGAGGCCGGTGGGCGCGGGGTGCTCACGTACCCGTTCGTCTTCGAGCAGATCCTTTCGCGCATCGCCAATGCCTCGGCCTGGGTCGACCAGATGGGCGCCGTGCTCGCCGGTCGCGCTGCCGGTGCCGGAGTACGGCGTGGCAAGGTCGTCGCGTTCGCCGGGGCCAAGGGGGGCGTGGGGGCCACGACGTTCGCCGCCCACCTCGCCGTCGACCTGCACCAGGAATGGCCCACGGCCAAGACGATCCTCGTCGACCTCGATCTGGAGAAGGGCGATGTCTCGGCGATGCTGGACGTGCGCCACACCGTCTCCATCGCCGATGTCGCCAAGATCGCCGGGGACATGACGATCGACCGCATCCAGGACGCGACGGTCGTGCACGACTCCGGGTTGACGATGCTGCTCGCGCCCCAGGACGTACGTGAGGTCGACTTCATCTCGCCGGAGGCACTGCGCTCCGTCTTCAACCACCTGCGCCGCGAATACGACGTCATCATCGTCGACGCCGGCGCGCACGCCACACCCGCACAGGCGACCGTGGTCGAACTGGCCGACGAGGTCATCGCCGTGGTCACCGCCGACGTGCTGTGCCTGCGCTCGCTGCACCGCCTCACCACCGCGTGGGAGTCGCTCGGGGTGCGCAAGGAGCACGACGTTCGGGTGCTGGTGAACAAGGTCGACAAGTCCGACCTGTTCCCGAGCTCGGCGGTGCCGAAGCTGACGCGCGCGCCCGTGTTCACCACCGAGGTGCCGCAGATGGCGCGCTACCTCGAACCGGCCGTGACGAACCGCGATCCGCGGGCCGTGACCGAGAAGCAGTGGTGGACGTTGATCCGCGAGATCGGCCGTCAGGTCACGACCGGGCCGGATGCGCCGCTGCCGGCCGCCGCGGCGGGC
>NZ_BCRE01000273.1 GCF_001552435.1 Kribbia dieselivorans NBRC 106261 | reverse complement strand
GGGGACCGCGGAGCCGGCGCAGGTCGAGGACCAGCCGACTTCGGCTTGGCCGGAGCCGGCCGCGGCGCTGCCGGGGATCCGGGCGTGGGTGCCGTCGGGGTCGCGGCCGCAGCCGGAGCAGCTTCAGTCGCCGGAGCCTCAGCGGCCGGAGCAGCCTCGGCAACAGGCGCCGCCTCGGCGGCCGGAGCCTCGGTCGCCGATTCCTCCACCTCGGTCACTGGCGTCTCGAGAGCTTCATCCTGCTCGTGAACCTCATCAGCGTGGGTGTCGACACCCTCGTGGCGAGATCCGCGGGCCGACTTCTCGGGCTTCTGGTCGTCACGACGCTTGCGCTGCTCGGCGCGAGCCTCGGACTTCTTCTTCGTCGGGCCCAGGACCATGACCATGTTGCGCCCATCCTGCTTCGGCGAGGACTCGACGAACGCCAGTTCATTGACGTCCTCGGCCAGACGCTGAAGCAGTCGGAAGCCGAGCTCCGGACGCGACTGCTCGCGACCACGGAACATGATCGTGACCTTGACCTTGTCACCGGCGTTGAGGAACCGCTCGACGTGACCCTTCTTGGTCTCGTAGTCGTGCTGGTCGATCTTCGGTCGGAGCTTGATCTCCTTGATGACCGTGTTGACCTGGTTCTTGCGTGCCTCACGGGCCTTCATCGCGGCTTCGTACTTGTACTTGCCGAAGTCCATGAGCTTGGCCACGGGCGGCTTCGCCATCGGTGCGACCTCAACGAGGTCGAGGTCTGCCTCCGCGGCCAGACGCAGGGCGTCCTCGACCCGGACGATGCCGACCTGTTCGCCGTTGGGACCGACCAACCGCACCTCCGGGACGCGGATACGGTCGTTGATGCGTGGCTCGCTGATGTGACGCTCCTTCTGTCTGACGTTGCCGCGAAACGAGAAAGGCTCCTCGTGCCGGTGCACAAGGAGCCCAAGGAACAGAGCAGGTCGAGGGCGTGACCACGAGTACTCGCCTGGAGTCCTGCGTACGCCGTGCTCGCGTGGTGCGAGCACATCCTGCTCCGACCGAGACCCGGCAGCCTGCGCTGTCGCGGGTGGGATGAACTCCTCTTGCACGTCTGCCCACAAGGGACAGACCGGTCTGGCGGATCATGCTACTCGGGTCCCCCTTGCTAATCCAAATCCACGCTGGTAGACCCTTCCCCAGCGACTCCCCAGCCCCCGCGCGGGACAGACTACTCCCCTGGTTTCGGGGCGTGGTCATGGTCGCCTCCGGTGGAAGCGGATGGTCAGGGTGCCGTCGGGTTCTCGCACGCGTTCGTGGACGTACTCGGGGTTGTGGATGCGCCGGTGGTCCTGCCAACACAACGGCAGTGCGTTGGTCAGGTCGGTGGGTCCGCCGCGTGTCCAGGGTGTGAGGTGGTGGAGTTCCGCCCACGAGAACGGCCGGTCACACCCCTCGGCCGCACACGCGACGTACCGGGTCGCGAGAGCGCGTCTCTGTGGTTCGGTGAACAGGCGTTTCGCCCGCCCCACATCCAGTGGCTGCGATTCCCCGCCGAGCACGACGGGCACGAGGCCGGCGTTGCAGGCGGCGCGGCGGGCCTCACCCGCGCTGATCTCGTGCCCGGTCTCACACGTCGCCGGCCGCGAGGTGCGGTCGGGTGTCAGCAGGTCCTCGCCGCACTCAGGATCGTCGATGCTCTCCAGCCTGGCGGTCAGATCCTCCTCCCGCATGGTGACCAACAGCGTCGCCCCGTTCGCGCCGGCCAGTTCATCCGTCGGCAGGTGCTCAAGGACCTGCGTGAACGCCAGGCCGCGCTCCCGCGCCCAGTCCCGCGGCGACTTCGCCTCGACACCCGCGGCGACGTCCGACTCGGCGGTCTCACAGCAGCCGGCCGGCTCCGCGGACTCACCCACGCTGACCTCAGCCACCTCCGCGCCCTCACCCACCTCGGCAACCTCAACCACCTCGGCAACCTCACCCACCTCGGCAGCCTCGGTGCCCTGGCGTTCGCGGGCGTCGCGGTTCGACAGGGTGCGTGGCGAGGTCATCTGTTGGAGCAGGCCGATGAGGATCTGCCC
>NZ_BCRE01000272.1 GCF_001552435.1 Kribbia dieselivorans NBRC 106261 | reverse complement strand
GGGGTGGCCGAGCCCGGCCAGCGTCATGACGCTCGGGACCGAGATGTCGGCGTCGAGCGAGGGCACCTCGACGGCAAGGCCGTCGGCGGAGAGCCCGTCGACCCGTTGGTGGTCCTTGTCGACGACGACGAAGCGATAGCCGGCATCGTCGAGTCCGCGGGCGACAGCAGAACCGGTCTGGCCGTAGCCGCCGATGATGAGGAAGGGTTCGCGCATCCGCCGGACCTTGCGCGCGAACCGCTGGATCTGCACGGCCTGGCGGAAACCGGGCTCCTGCAGGAGGCCGAAGAGGGACGTGAGGGCGTACGTCCAGCCGATCACGGTGGCGTAGATGGAGCCGGTCGTCCACATGCGCTGCGGGATGGTGAACGCGTACGGCGTCTCACCGAAGCCGATGGTCGTGGCCATGTAGGAGATGAAGTAGAACGAGTCGAAGATCGACATCCGGTACGGGTTGCCCTGGTCGTCGACGCCGGGCATCAGGCTGAGGCCGACGACGGAGATCGTGAAGACCGCGACGATGAGCAGCAGCGGCATCCGCATGCGGCGCAGGACGACGAAGATCGCGTCGGCGTACGGCGGCTCCGGTGGAACATCGACCCGGCGTCGCCGCGGTGACGTGCGGATGCCTCGTGACCAAGGTCGCGCGGGAAAGAGCAGGCGGGGCCCGGTCACGTCAGCGCCTGCGGAACCCGGCCGTCTCGATGACGAGGAGCACGACCGAGACGATGTTGGCGAGGAACGCCCCGCCGGAGAGGGAGACCACCGAACCGATCTCGTGGGCGTCGAGCCCGCCACCGTACTCCGTGGCCCAGACGTAGTAGCCCGCCGCGGCGATCAGTTGGAGGCTCGCGACGAGGCTGGAGGCGAGGTGGATGGCGCCGATCTGGGTGCGATCGCCGAACTTGAGGATGACGGCGATGACGTTGACCACGACCGCGGCGTACAGCTCGTAGACGTTGTGTGCGTCCGGGTTGGTGAGGTCGCCGATGAAGAACCCGAAGTTCAGAGTCGCGGCGAGCAGGACGAAGAACCCGAAGACGACCTTCTCGAAGCTCACGGGCCGACCCTATACCGGGGGTGAGTCCGGATGCGGCAGACTCGAGGGGCGGTCATCGATCCACCGTCCGTCATCCATCCGTCATCCATCCGCTGCCGATGAGGAGCCTGCTCATGTCACGCCCGATCCACTTCGAGATCCAGGCCGATGATCTGGAGCGCTGCAAGGCGTTCTATGCGGCGGCGTTCGGTTGGACGTACGAGGACTACAGCGAGTACGTCGGCACGCCGTACTTCGGGGTGGTCACCGGCGAGGACGACGAGCCGGGGATCAATGGGGCGCTACTGCCTCGACCAGTGGCGGCGCCCGGGCCGGAGCAGGGCACGAACGCGGCGGTGCTGACCATGGGGGTCGGCGACTACGACGCGACGGAGAAGCAGATCCTCGCGGCCGGAGGGGTCGTGGCGCTGCCGAAGATGGCGCTGCCCGGGATGGCCTGGCAGGGGTACTACCTGGACACCGAGGGCAATACGTTCGGGATTCACCAGCCCGACCCCGAGGCCAAGTAGGACCTCGTGTGACCCGCGATCAGGATTTGTCAGGACGCGAAAGAGATTCGGCTGGCCGTGCGAGGCAGGCCCGGCCCCGGGATCGGTTGGGTCGCCCGCTCCCGTATGGCGCCGTGGGCGTCGAGCCGGTCTCGGATGAGGCGCTCCCACCCGTGGAGACCGTGTCGCGCGCCCGGGAGTTGCTCGATCAGGGACGGCCGTTCTCGGCGCACGAGGTGCTGGAGGCGCGGTGGAAGGCGGCGCCCGACCACGAGCGTGACCTCTGGCAAGGGCTCGCCCAACTGTGCGTGGCCCTGACGCACGCCGAGCGTGGCAACCGCGCGGGGGCCGAGCGGTTGCTTGAGCGCGCGACGGACCACCTCAACACCCACCTGGCCCGCGACCTCGACGCCGAGCCCTATGGGGTCGACGTCCGCGCCAGCATCGCCTGTGCGCGGGACCGGATCGCTGCCCCGCCCGCCGACCACGCCTGACGGCACGATCGCCCCTCGCGGGCACGGCTGACCTCCCGCCTCCCCCTCGCGGGCACGGCTGACCTCCCCGCCGGGCGGGTGAGTGCCCGGCGGGGTGATCAGCTGGCGCGCTGGCCTGGCGGTCCGA
>NZ_BCRE01000271.1 GCF_001552435.1 Kribbia dieselivorans NBRC 106261 | reverse complement strand
GTGGCCGGCGGTGACACGATGCTCGCCCGCGGCGCCGGCCGGCCGGGCGAGGTCGAGGGGCACGCCGGGCTCGCCGATCTCGCGGCGCAGACGGTGCGTTCGCTCAAGGCCTCCGGCGCGCCGAAGCGGATCACCGTACGGCTGGATGCGTCGTACGCGCGCGGCCCGCGCTATCCCTCCACGTGGAACATGGCGGATGTGGCCGGTGGGTTCACCCAGGGCGTGACGATGATCGGGCTCGCCGGTCAGCGTCCCGAACCGGGCAAACCGTCGCCGGCGCGCCCGGAGGCCGAGGCGCTGACGGCGTTCGCCGCGGCGCTGACGAAGGCGGGCATCCCGGCCACGGTGACGGCGCACGAGTCGACGTGGGCGACGGCCGCGCCGAAAAGTGCGACCGAACTCGGCTCCGTGGCGTCGGCGCCGATCGCGGACGTGCTCGGCGAGGCGCTGCTGCACAGTGACAACGCCCTGACCGAGAACCTCGTGCGGCAGGCGGCGGTGGCGGCCGGCCTGTCGGGCGACATGAAGAGTGCCGTCACTCTGATGCGGCGCACGCTGACCGACGCGAAGATCAACACCTCGGGCATGGTGCTGCGGGATGCCTCCGGTTTGAGCAGTGGGCAGAAGGTGCCGGCGCGGATCGTCGCGGACGTGCTGACCGCCGGGACCGAGGGCGAACTGCCGGGTATGGCCGCCACGATCGTGCAGTTGCCGGTCGGCGGATACAACGGTTCGCTGTTCGACCGGTTCGACGAGTCGGATTCGCGTGCTGCTGCCGGGGTGCCGCGCGCGAAGACGGGTACGTTGACGGGGATTTCGGGCTTGGCGGGGACGACCATCACTCGCGACGGGCGCCTGCTGACGTACGTCATCGTTGCCGACCGCAACTCGGACACTTTGGCCGCGCGTGCCGCGTTGGACCGGGTGGTCGCGCAACTCACCACCCTGCAATCGTCGAAGGGACGCCCATGAGCACCCCGAAGTACATCGACCTCGACTTCGCCAAGGCCACCGGTCGCAAGCTCGCCGCGCCCGGGCCGTCGGTGAGCGCCGATGAGGCCCGCGCCATCGTCGCCGACGTGCGCGAGCGTGCGGCCGCTGCGGTCGACCCCGTCGCGGCGACGTCGAGGATGACCGCGCCGGGCGAGGCTCCGGCACCGTTGGTCGTGGACCGCGGCACGTGGATCGATGTCAACGTCGACTCGATGGGCGCGATGATGGCGCCGCTCATCGATCATTTCGCATCGCTGCCCAAGGGCCCGCCGCCGCCGGCGGTGCAGGCGATCGGGTCGCGGCTGACCGGCGCCGAGCTCGGCGGCATGCTGGCGTTCCTGTCGAGCAAGGTGCTGGGTCAGTACGACCTGGCGCCCGGTGGGACGCGCTCGCTCATGCTGGTCGCGCCGAACCTCGTGCATGTCGAGCGGGAGCTGGAGGTCGACCCGGGGGATTTCCGCAGCTGGGTGTGCATGCACGAGGAGACACACCGCGTGCAGTTCACCGCCGTGCCGTGGCTGGCCGACCATGTCGTGTCCTCGGCGCAGGCGCTGATGCGCGACCTTGTGCCCGATGCGGAGAACCTGCGCGGCCGGTTCGAGATGCTGCGCACGCGGTTGCCGCAGGTGTTCCGGGGCGAGAGCCAGGGGCTGCTCGATCTGTTCGCGACCGAGGAGCAGCGCACGAAGATGGCCGACGTCACGGCAGTGATGAGCCTGCTCGAGGGGCACGCCGACGTGGTCATGGACGATGTGGGCCCGGAGCTGATCCCGACGGTGGCGACGATCCGTCAGCGGTTCGAGTCGCGGCGCAAGGGGGCGGGCGCGGCCGACCGGTTGTTGCGCCGGCTGCTCGGGCTCGAGGCGAAGATGCGGCAGTACCGTGACGGAGCGGCGTTCGTGCGGGCGGTGCAGGCGGAGGTCGGGATCGACGGGTTCAACGCCGTCTGGGCGAATGCGGAGAACCTGCCGAGCGGGCGCGAGATCACCGAGCCGGCGAGTTGGGTGCGGCGCGTGCACGGTCGCGCGCTGGTCGACTGATTTCTTGGCGGAGCGGAGTTCGGAGCGTCGTGGGCGCAGGTCACCCGTCGCAGGCGGCGGTTCGTCGGGCGGTGCGTGAGGCGCTCCCGCCGCGGTTGGCCTCCGCGCGTCCCACCTCCCCGCGGTTCGAGGTATTGGGGACCGCCCCAACGGGCGGTATTACCTCGAACCGCGAGGGGGCGCTGGTGCTGGCGGCGGTCAGCGGGGGGCCGGACAGCCTGGCGCTCGCGGCGGCGCTCGCGGCCGAGGCCCCT
>NZ_BCRE01000270.1 GCF_001552435.1 Kribbia dieselivorans NBRC 106261 | reverse complement strand
AGCCGTTGCCCGACCTGCTCGGCAGCCCGCGCAGCGCGCACGCGTTCGTCGTCGAGACCGAGCACGACGGGACGGCCCTGCTGCGGTTCGGCGACGACGTGCACGGGCAGCGTCCGGTGCCGGGCACGGCGTTCACGGCGACCTACCGGGTGGGCCACGGCGCGGCGGGCAACGTCGGGCGCGACACCATCGTCCACGCGGTCACCACGGTCGGGGGGATCACCGGGGTGGGCAACCCGCTGCCGGCCTCCGGCGGCGTGGACCCCCAGAGTGCCGAGGAGATCCGCCGGGATGCCCCCGCGGCGATCGCCGTGCAGCAGCGGGCGGTCACCGAGCTCGACTACGGCGAGGTCACGCAGCGGCTCGGACAGGTGCAGCGGGCCGCCGCGACCTTCCGCTGGACGGGGTCGTGGCACACGGTCTTCGTCACCGCGGACCGCTTCGGTGACCGGCCGGTGGACGCGGCCTTCGAGGCCGGGGTGCGCGGCTGGCTGGAGCGCTTCCGGATGGCCGGGTACGACCTCGAGGTCGACGCCCCGGTCTTCGTGCCGCTCGACATCGCGCTGAGGATCTGTGTGCTGCCCGGCTACTTCCGGGCGGACGTGGCACGCGATGTCCGTGACGTGCTCTCCGACCGGGTGCTGCCGGACGGCCGGCGGGGGCTGTTCCACCCGGACAACCTGACCTTCGGCCAGCCGGTCTACCTCTCCGACGTGCACGCCGCGGTCCACGCGCTCGCCGGCGTGCAGTCGGTCACCGTGCTGCGGTTCGAGCGGCAGCGCCGACCCGAGACGAGCGGGATCGCCGATGGTGTGCTGCGCATGGGCCGCCTGGAGATCGCCCGCCTCGACGACGACCGGACCTTCCCCGAGCGCGGGGTCCTCGAGCTGAGCTTCGGAGGTGGGTCATGAGCGCCGACACGTGCGGGTGCTGCTCCGGCGCGGCCGCGGGCATGGCCTTCGGCAGGTCGGGCCAGGCGCCGTTCAACCGGCCCGGACTGGCGGAGATCGCGTATCGCAGCGGCACCCACGGGGACGTGCTGGCCCGCCTGATCGCCGGCCTGACGCGAGCGGACCGCCCGGCGCTGGCTCACCTGCGTACCCGGCAGCCCGACGACCCGAGCATCGCGCTGCTCGACGCCTTCGCCGTGGTCTGTGACGTGCTGACCTTCTACACCGAGCGGCTGGCGAACGAGTCCTTCCTGCGCACCGCCGTGGACCGGACCTCCCTGCAGGAGCTCGGCCGGCTCGTCGCCTACCGGCTGGCGCCCGGCGTGGCCGCGGAGACGTGGCTGGCCTTCTCGCTGGAGCGGCCCACCACCGTGGTCGTCACCTCGACGGACCCGGGGCTGGCGCCGCCGGCGGTGCCGACGGTCGTCACCCTGCCGGAGCGGCTGCGGGTGCAGAGCGTGCCCGGTCCGGGCGAGCGGCCGCAGACGTTCGAGACCGTCGAGGAGATCGAGGCGCGGCCGGAGTGGAACTCCCTGCGCGTGGTCGACACCGCGCCCCACCCACCGACCTTCGGGCACACGTATGCCTGGCTGGCCGGGACCGAGCTCGGTCTGGCGCTGGGGGACGCCATCCTCTTCGCGAGCAACGACCTGGTCGGCGACCGGTGGGACGTGCGCCTGATCACCGCGATCGACATCGACCGGGTCCGGGGGGTGACGCAGGTGACGTGGGACCGGGGCCTCGGGTCGTACACCCCGCCGAACAACCCGGCTGACGCCCCCGAGGCGTTCGTCCTGCGCCGTCGGCTCAGCGTCTACGGGCACAACGCGCCGAAGTGGAAGGCGATGAGCGAGCAGTTCCGCAAGGACTACTCGGGCGTCCTCACGCCCCCCGGCGAGTGGCCGGGCTTCACCGCGATGAGCGACCTGACCATCGACCTCGACGGGGCCCACCCGGAGGTCGTCAAGGGCGACTGGGTCGTCGTCAGCCGGGAGGGCGACAACTTCTACCGCGAGCTCTACCGGGTCTCCGAGCGGGCCGAGCTCTCCCGCAGCGACTTCGCCGTCTCCGGCAAGGTCACCCGCCTGACCCTGACCGGCGAGGCGCATGACTTCGATGACCCACGCGGAGTGACCGTCTGGGCGGCGCCGAGCCCGCTGACCGTCGTCGAGGGGCCCGATCCCTCGGCGCTGCAGGGCAGTTCGCTCGACGTGGTCGGGGACGCGGCGGGGATGTCCGCGGGACGCTCGATCATCGTGGCGGGGACCGTCATGACCGGCACCGCCGCGGCGCAGCCGGGCACCCCCGCGGCGCAGCCGGGCACCCCCGCCGCCGAGGTGGCCA
>NZ_BCRE01000269.1 GCF_001552435.1 Kribbia dieselivorans NBRC 106261 | reverse complement strand
GCGCCCACGGTCGAGGACGTGCGGGCGGCCCTGCGCGGCCACCTACCGGGGCATGCCCTGCCGCGGCGGATCGTCGTGCTGTCGGCGATCCCGCTGCGGGGCCCGGGCAAGCCTGACCGCCAGGCCCTGGCGGCGAGGTTGACCGCCGCACCCTGAGCCACGTGCGAAGATGCGTCTGTTCCGGGGCGCCGCCGCCTCACCGTCATCACCGAAGGAGGCAGGCGCCCACATGGCCACCACTGCCCAATGGATCGAGGGGGCCCGTCCGCGCACCCTCCCGACCGCCATCGCTCCCGTCGTCGTCGGCACGGCCGCCGCAGCGGGGCTCGGCCGCGCCGACCTCGGCCTGGCGACGCTGGCGATGATCGTCGCGCTCGCCTTCCAGATCGGCGTCAACTATGCCAACGACTACTCGGACGGGGTGCGCGGCACCGACGAGGAGCGCGTCGGCCCAGTGCGTCTGGTCGGGCAACGGTTGGCCTCGCCCGGGTCGGTCAAGGCGGCCGCGTTCACGTTCCTCGGCATCGGGTGCCTGGCCGGCCTGGCGCTCGTCGCGCTCTCCGGCACGTGGTGGTTGCTGCTCGTCGGCGTCGCGGCCGTGCTCGCGGCGTGGTTCTACACCGGCGGGTCGAACCCCTACGGCTACCGCGGGTGGGGTGAGGTCTTCGTCTTCGTCTTCTTCGGCCTCGTCGCGACGCTGGGCACGCAGTACACGCAGGCGCACGCCATCTCCTGGGTCGGCCTGCTCGGTGCGGTCGGTGGCGGCGCGTGGTCCTCGGCCATCCTCGTGACGAACAACCTGCGCGACATCCCCACCGACTCCCAGACCGGCAAGACGACCCTCGCGGTGCGCCTGGGCGATGCCGGCACCCGGCGGCTGTACGTGGGGCTGGTCGGCACGGCGCTCCTGTGCGGTGTCGCCATCGGGATCTGGCACCCGTGGGCGTTCATCGCCGCACTCGCCGCGATCGTGGTCCGCCCCGGCGTGCGAACCGTGCGCAGCGGCGCCACCGGGCGCGACCTCATCCCGACGATCAGCGCGACGAGCCTGGGGCAACTCGCGTGGTCGGCGCTCCTGGCGCTGGGCATCGCCCTGCGCTGAGCACCCCCTCCCCGTCAGCGGGGTGTCAGCGGAACTCCTCGGGCTCCTCACCCTGATCGGCGCCACCCTGATCGGCGCCGCCTTGATCCGCACGCCCCTGATCCGCCTCGTACGCATCGGCCTCACGATCCTCGACGGCCGAGTCCCCCTCCGGGTCGGCCACACGGCGCTCCGGCACCGGCCGACCCGCCGCCTTGGCCTCGCGGCGGGCGATGAGGTCCTGCGTGTACTCACGGCGCAGCGGCGCCAGCACAAGCGTCGAGATGATGATCGAGAGCACGGCCGCGCCGACGACGAGCCACGGCAACTGCGCCGCGGAGCGCAGTCCGACGAGCCAGAGCGCGAGCACGCACCCGAAGAAGATCAGGAAGCGCAGCAGCGAGTACCGGACGATCGGCGACAACTTCACGCGATCACAGCCCCGAGTAGGAGTGCTGACCGACGAAGAACTGGTTGACGATCGCGTAGTTGACGATGATGCACACGAACCCGGCGATGCCGATCCACGTGGCGGTGTTGCGGCCGACGCCCTTGGTCGCGCGGGCGTGGAGGTAGGCGGCGTACACCGCCCAGATGATGAAGCTCCACACCTCCTTGGGGTCCCAGTTCCAGTACGAACCCCACGCCTGACGGGCCCAGATCGCGCCGGCGAGGATCGAGAAGGTCCACAACGGGAAGGCGATGATGTGGATCGAGTAGGCCAGCCGCTCCAGCGCCACGGAGTTCGGCAAGCGCGCCAGCCACGTCTGCGCACCGCTGGCCTCCCGGCGGGCCTGCGCCAGGTGCAGCAGCAGCGCAACGAAGCCGAAGAAGAACAGCGACATGGCGATGACGGCGATGGTCACGTGGATGACGAGCCAGTACGACTTCAGCGCCGGCAGCAGTTCCGAGGCCTCGGTGTACCAGACGGTCATGGCGGCGCCGAGCACGAGCAGCACCGGCAGGGTGACGAACGCGCCCATCCAGCGCAGGTCACGGCGCAGCGACCACAGGCAGAAGCCGAGCATGACCACCAAGCACGCGGCGACGGCGAACTCGAACATGTTGCCCAACGGGAAGCGGGTCACCGACAGGCCGCGCAGCGTCACCGACACCGCGAGGAGCGCCGTGGTGAGCCACGCGAAGTTGTACCCGAGCGCGGCGGCCTTGCGCCCGCGCAGGCTCGCCTCCGTGGCGCCCTCCGACGGGCGCGGGGCGGGCGTGACGACGCCGCTCACCTCACCCGAGCCGGCAGAGCCGCCCG
>NZ_BCRE01000268.1 GCF_001552435.1 Kribbia dieselivorans NBRC 106261 | reverse complement strand
CGCGGCCGCCTCGGGCAGGTTGGGGGTCACCACCGTGACGTGCGGCAGCAGTTGCGTGATCGCGGCCTGGACGTCGTCGGCGGCGAGGGAGTCCCCGCTCGTGGCGACCATGACCGGGTCGAGGACGGTCGGCACCCCGGCCAGCGCGCCGCGCAGCGCGTCGGCGACGACCCGCGCGACGGCGCCCTGGCCGAGCATGCCGACCTTGACCGCGTCGATGCGCACGTCGGTGAGCAGCGAGTCGAGCTGGGCGGCGACGAACTCGCTCGGGGTGGGCAGCACCCCGTCGACGCCGCGGGTGTTCTGCGCAGTCAGCGCCGTGACGACGGCGGTGCCGTACACCCCGAACGCGGCGAACGTCTTCAGGTCTGCCTGCACCCCGGCCCCGCCGGAGGGGTCGCTGCCGGCGATCGTCAGGGCGTTGGCGACGGTGCCCGCGGGGTGGCTCGCGCCGCTCGGGCCGGGCAGGGTCGTTCGGGTGTCCATGGGGGCCACCGTAACGACCCGCGCGGACGTGGCGTATGGTCGACGCATCCCACGGGTGCCCTTGGCAGAGGGCTGAGATCGGGCTGTTGCCGTCCGGACCGTCGAACCTGACCGGGTCATGCCGGCGTAGGAAGAGAGATGCCATGAGTGAGCTCCACCCGCAGCACCGTGCCCACACGCTCGTCGACGGCGACCTCGAGGTGCCGGTCACCGCGATCCGTCTCGCCGACAGCCCCGACGGCAGCAGCAACGACGACGTCCTCGTCTACCGCACCTGCGGTCCCGACGCCGACCCCGAGGCTGGCCTGCCGGCCCAGCGGCTGGCGTGGATCACCGGCCGCGAGGACGTGGAGACCTACCCCGGCCGCGAGCGCACCCTCGCCGACGACGGGCGCGCCGCGCTCCGCCGCGGTGAGGCCTCCCAGGCG
>NZ_BCRE01000267.1 GCF_001552435.1 Kribbia dieselivorans NBRC 106261 | reverse complement strand
GGTGAGGCCTCCCAGGCGTGGCGCGGCCCGCGCCGGGAGCCGCTGCGGGCCCGGCAGGGGCGCACCGTGACCCAGATGCACTACGCCCGGCGGGGGGTGACCACCCCCGAGATGCGCTACGTCGCGCTGCGCGAGGGCTGTGACGTCGAGCTCGTGCGCAGCGAGGTCGCCGCCGGGCGGGCGATCATCCCGGCGAACGTCAACCACCCCGAGAGCGAGCCGATGATCATCGGCCGGGCGTTCCTGACGAAGGTCAACGCGAACATCGGCAACTCCGCGGTGACGAGCTCGATCGCCGAGGAGGTCGACAAGCTGCGGTGGGCGACCCGCTGGGGTGCCGACACCGTCATGGACCTGTCCACCGGCGACGACATCCACACCACCCGCGAGTGGATCATCCGCAACTCGCCGGTGCCGATCGGCACGGTTCCGATCTACCAGGCGCTCGAGAAGGTCGACGGGCGCGCCGAGGACCTGTCCTGGGAGGTCTTCCGCGACACCGTCATCGAGCAGGCCGAGCAGGGCGTGGACTACATGACGGTGCACGCCGGCGTGCTGCTGCGGTACGTGCCGCTGACCGCGAACCGGGTCACCGGCATCGTCAGCCGCGGCGGGTCGATCATGGCCGGGTGGTGCCTGGCCCACCACCGCGAGTCGTTCCTCTACGAGCACTTCGACGAGTTGTGCGAGATCTTCGCGCGCTACGACATCGCGTTCTCCCTCGGCGACGGGCTGCGCCCCGGCTCGGTCGCCGACGCCAACGACGAGGCCCAGCTGTCCGAGCTGCGCACCCTCGGGGAGTTGACCCAGCGCGCGTGGGCGCACGACGTGCAGGTGATGGTCGAGGGTCCGGGCCACGTCCCGCTCAACCTCGTACCCGAGAACGTCCAGCTCGAGCAGGACTGGTGCCACGGCGCTCCGTTCTACACGCTCGGCCCACTCGTCACCGACATCGCCCCCGGGTACGACCACATCACCTCCGCGATCGGGGCAGCCGTCATCGCGATGCACGGCACCGCGATGCTCTGCTACGTCACCCCCAAGGAGCACCTCGGCCTGCCGAACCGCGACGACGTCAAGACCGGGGTCATCACGTACCGGATCGCCGCGCACGCCGCCGACGTCGCCAAGGGACACCCGGGTGCGCGCGACCGTGACGACGCGCTGAGCAAGGCCCGGTTCGAGTTCCGCTGGCACGACCAGTTCGCGCTCTCGCTCGACCCGGACACCGCGATCGCCTACCACGACGAGACGTTGCCGGCCGAGCCGGCCAAGACGGCGCACTTCTGCAGCATGTGCGGACCGAAGTTCTGCAGCATGCGGATCAGCCAGGACATCCGCGACGCCTACGGCTCGGCCGAGGAGCAGGCCGCCGCGGTCGCCCAGGCGCAGGCCGGGATGGCCGCCAAGAGCCGGGAGTTCCTCGAGCTGGGCGCGAGCGTCTACCTCGACGGGCACGCGGCGCCGGCGCGATGAGCCGGGCCACCCACG
>NZ_BCRE01000266.1 GCF_001552435.1 Kribbia dieselivorans NBRC 106261 | reverse complement strand
TGCACCGAGGAAGTATCCCGATGAGCTGCGCCAGCGAGCTGTGAGGCTGGTGCGTGACCGTGTTGCTGATGAGCCCGCGCTACCGGTCTCTCGTGCCTGCCGGCTCGTGGGTGAACAGCTAGGGATCAACGGCGACACGCTGCGTAACTGGGTCCGCTCCGAGCGCGTCGATGCCGGCGAGCTGCCGGGCACCACCAGCGCCGACGCGATGCGGATTGCCGAGTTGGAAAAGGAGGTTCGTGAGCTGCGCCGTGCGAACACGATCCTTCGCCAGGCGAGTGCCTATTTTGCGCAGGCGGAGCTCGACCGCCGCTGAAGGACGTTGATGCGTTCATCGACGATCACCGCGATGAGCATGGGGTCGAGCCGATCTGCACCACCTTGGCCGAGGCCGGGGTCCAGATCGCCCCGAGTTCGTACTACGCCCGCAAGGCCCGGCCGCCCTCGGCGCGGGCTCGTCGCGACGCGGTGCTGGACGAGCGGCTGGCGATGGTGCACGAGGACAACATGGGCGTGTACGGAGTGCGCAAGATGTGGAAGACGATCAACCGGCTCTACCCGGGCGAGCAGGTGGCCCGGTGCACCGTGGAGCGCCGGATGCGCGCGCTGGGATTGGCGGGGGTCACCAACGCCAGGTCGACCCGCACGACCCGCCCAGCTCCGGCGGCGGACGCGCGCCCGCAGGACAGGGTCAACCGCGACTTCACCGCCGCGGCGCCCGACCAACGATGGGTCGCAGACATCACCTACGTCCCGACGTGGGCAGGGTTCGTCTACGTCGCGTTCGTCATGGACCTCTTCTCCCGGCGGATCGTGGGCTGGCGGGTGTCGACGTCGCTGCGCACCGACCTCGCGCTGGACGCCCTCGAGCACGCCATCTGGACCCGGCAACGTGACCAGCGTGACCTGTCTGCGCTGATCCACCACAGCGATCACGGCTGTCAATACCTGTCGATTCGCTACACCGAGCGCCTCGCCGAGGCCGGCATCGAGGCCTCCGTGGGATCCGTGGGCGATTCCTACGACAACGCCGCTGCCGAGGCATTGAACAAGCTCTACAAGAAGGAACTCATCTGGCGCCGGGGACCCTGGAGCGGCCTCGACGCCGTCGAGATCGCCACCCTCGAATGGGTCGACTGGTACAACAATTCACGACTTCACGGCCACTGCGGAGACATCAAGCCCGCCGAGCTCGAAGCCACCTACTACGCTGACACGACCACCGACCCGGCAACCGCCGAGACGGCACAACCCGCCCTCCACTAAACCCGGGGCGATCCACTTCAAGCACGCATAACCCCGTGCCCACACCAAACGGGGTCAAGGCCAGGGAGAGCGTTGTGAAGCATGAGGAACCATCCTTGCGTTGACGGGCAGCGGGTCCCGCTGTTCGCTTCGGGCAACGGTGTGGTGTTCACCCGCCCCGATGCTGCGGTCACTGCGTACCCCGGGTGAAGTGGTCGACGCCGACGGTGAGGAACACCGCCGTTGACGTTCCGACCAGGGATCCGTCGCGGTCGGTCAGGCTGGCGGCGAGGAACAGTTTGCGGCCCTCTTGATTCCTCACGCGTGCCTCCATTCGGTAGGGGACGCCGGTCAGTACCGGCGCTCGGTAGTCGACCGTCAGCTGGCGGGTGACCGCGGGTGTGCCGACGAGGTAGAGCAGGAATCCGTAGAGGTCGTCGATGACGGTGGCGACTGCGCCCCCGTGGGCGATGCCGGGAGCGCCGACGTGCCGGTTGTCGAAGGTGTGATCGGCCACGACGCCGTCCCCATGGCGACGAACCTGGAGGTGGTGGCCGTGCGGGTTGTCGGGTCCGCAGCCCAGGCACTGCTCGTGGTGGGGCGGCAGGTCGACTCCTTCCGGGTGTGGGCGGAACTTCTCAGCCCAGGTGGCAAGCATCGATGGCAGGTCAGTCATGAGGTGTATGGCCTTTCAGGAGTTGGGCCCAGGCGGCGAGGACCTGTTCTTGGCGGTGGCCTGGGTGGGGGGCGAGCAGGCCGCTGACCCCCCTGCCGAGGAGCAGGTCGAGGGTGAGCCGGATCTTGATCGGGTCGTCGATGACGTAGGTGCGACAGATCTGCGCAAGCTCGTCGTTGACGCGCTCCTCGGCTGGGATCAGCTGGGCTCGCAGGTCTGGGTGTGAGCGGGCGGCCACCCACAGTTCCAGGGTGGCGGCGTACAGCGGACCAGAGAGTGCCTCTGCCAACAGCCTGAGCGCAGCCTTCTGCGGCTCCATCCGACTCCGAGAACGCTTCGCCCCTTGAGGCGTGGCCGGGGACAGGTCGGCCAACGCCTCGCGTACTCGCCGCAGGCGCTTTTGCGCCAGATGCTCCACCGCCGCGACCACCAGTTGGTCTCGGGTCCCGAAGTGGTGCAGCTGTGCGCCTCGTGACAGGCCGGCTTTCTCGGCCACGGCGGCACTGGTGGTGCCGGTGTAGCCCAGCTCGACCAGGCACGCCACGGTGGCCTCCAACAGCACGCGACGGGTGGCTGCGGAGCGTTCCCCCTGTCGCCTCGTCTGCAATGGCACAGCGACAACATACATGCAGGCACGAATGTATGCAACCTGGGTGCGTCGAATTCCTCGCAGCCGACGGCGGGCCATCCTGAACGAGGCCGGGACCCGACGTCTGTCGGTCAAGGTGTTCGGCGATGCTCGCCGACGACGACCGCTACACCTCCGCCACGCTCGCGGAAGGGGCTCGGGTCAGCCCGGCCGTGATAGCCGCCGAATGGCC
>NZ_BCRE01000265.1 GCF_001552435.1 Kribbia dieselivorans NBRC 106261 | reverse complement strand
GGCGCGGGGGTCGACGAGCCGGGGCGTCCGCCCTTGCGCAGCTCGTCGGGGAAGTTTTCCTTGATCTTGCGCACGACCGGCGCTTCGATCGTCGAGGACGCCGACCGCACGAACTCTCCCTGATTCTTCAGGTGAGCGAGCAGGGTCTTGCTCTCGACTCCGAGCTCCTTGGCGAGCTCATAGACACGGACCTTTGCCACTTTTCTCCTGTCATGTCCGTGCCCACCTCGGGCGCGGACTCCTACAACGAAATGGTGCTCATCGCTGAGTACTCATCGGGTGCTCATCAGCGTCAAACCCGCTTTCGGTTTCTGTTTCGGATTCCACTTCGGTCATGGCGCCCAGGTACTCCACCAGCACAGCACTGTCCACGGCTGCGGTCACCCGCAGGGCCCGCGGAAAGGCTCGTCGGCGGAGAGCCAGATCGAGACACGACCGGCTCGGATGCAGCCATGCGCCACGTCCGGGCAGTCGATGTCTCGGGTCGGGGGTCAGCACGAAACCGTGCTCGCCTTCGACCGCCACCACTCTCAACAGCCCCGACCAGCTATCCGTTCCACGGCACCCCACACACGTGCGGGTCGGACCCCGCTGGGTGTGTGTGGAATGACGTGACCGGAGTCCAGTCCGGTCGGTCCCGCCCATTCTAGCGCCCTCGTCGCCGAACTCCGCCATCGCCGGCCCGACGGCGCTCGAATCCCGGCCGCTCACTGCTCCGTCACGCTCGATTCACACCGAGGGCGAGGCCTCGGGTGAGGTGGCCGTCGACTGGTCCGGAGCGGTGTCGGGCCGGATGTCGATGCGCCAGCCCGTGAGCTTCGCGGCCAGGCGCGCGTTCTGGCCCTCCTTGCCGATCGCCAGCGAGAGCTGGTAGCCGGGCACGATCACCCGCGCGGCCCGCAGCTTCGGGTCGACGACGGTGACCGACTGCACCCGCGCCGGCGACAACGCGGCGGCGATGAACGTCGACGGGTCGTCGGAGTAGTCGACGATGTCGATCTTCTCGCCGTTGAGCTGGGTCATGACCGCGCGCACCCGTGCCCCCATGGGGCCGATGCAGGCGCCCTTGGCGTTGAGGCCGGCGACCTTGGACGTGACGGCCATCTTCGTGCGGTGACCGGCCTCGCGGGCCAGGGCGGCGATCTCCACGGCCCCGTCGGCGATCTCGGGCACCTCGAGGGCGAAGAGTTTGCGCACGATGTTCGGATGGGTGCGCGAGAGCATGATCTCCGGGCCACGCGGGCCGCGCTTGACCGAGACGACGTAGCAGCGGATCCGGTCGCCGTGGTGGTACTGCTCACCGGGCACCTGCTCGGCCAGCGGCAGGATGCCCTCGACGGTGCCGAAGTCGACGGTGACATGCCGCGGGTTCGGGGACTGCTGGATCACCCCGGCGACGATGTCGCCCTCACGGCCCTTGAAGTCACCGAGGATCGCCTCGTCCTCGAGGTCGCGCAACCGCTGGACGATGACCTGCCGGGCCGTCGACGCGGCGATTCGCCCGAACCCGGTCGGGGTGTCGTCGAACTCCGGCCCGAGATCGCGGCGCTTGGTCGGCGCCGGACGCTCGTCGCCGGCCTCGTCGCGGCGGGCCTGCTCGGCGGCGATCTCCTCCTCGGAGAGGTCGTACTCGATCTCCTCGCGCGCCCAGACCACGACGTGGCCGGTCTTGCGGTCGAGTTCGACGCGGGCATGGCGCTGAGCGCTCTCGGTGCGGTGGTAGGCCATGAGGAGCGCGGACTCGATGGCGTCGACGAGGACGTCGAGGGAGATGTCCCGCTCCCGCTCCAGGGCGCGCAGTGAGGCGAGGTCGATGTCCATGTCAGTCCTTCTCCAGGTCGAGGTCGTCGGTGTCGTCGAGGTGCTCGTCGCCGAGATCGGCATCCGTCAGGCCGGTCTGATCGTCGGCGGGGCGGTTGAACTCCACCTCGACGGTGGCCTGCCGCACGTCGGCCAGGGCTAGGTCGTGCACCCGCTCCGGCGTCTTCTTCACGGCGGCCTCGACGAGCCGGAGCGTCGTGTCGTCGGCGCTCGTGAGCCGCCCCGTGACGGTCGTACCGTCGACCAGCGTCACGGTCAGCAGACGGGTGACGTTGCGGCGAAAGTGGTCGGCGGTCGTCAGGGGCCGGCTCAGGCCGGGGGACGACACCTCCAGCACATACGGCGACGAGCCCATGACATCGGAGGACTCGAGGGCGGCATCGACGATCCGGGTGGCCTCGGTGATCTCGTCGAGGCTCAGCGGGGGCACGACAGCCGTGGTCGGGCCGTCGGCGGCGGGCATCGCCTTCTCGACGGTGACCCTGACCTGGCGACGGTGTCCGGTGGCGGTGACGGCGACCTCATCGACGACGAGGTGCTGGGCGGTCAGTGGGGGCTCGATCAGGGTCCTGACGGCGTCCTGCACGCTCACGGCTCGGCCCTCTCTTCAGTTGGGTGTTCAGTTGGTCTTCAGTTGGGCGGCAACGCCGGTGGCGACGTCTGCCTGACTGGCCAGTGTAGACAAACTCGGGCACCCAAGGACAACGTGCCATCATTCCCACGTGCCCACCCAACATCGCTCCGCCCCGTTGCCCCGCCGCCTCGTGCTGGCCGGTGGTGGGCTGGCGATGCTGGCAACCCTGACCGGCTGCGGGCTGCGCACGGAAGACGACGCCCCGCGACTGCCGTTCCTGCCCGGCCGTGAACCGCTGCCCGGTGAGGCGATGCTGCTGACGCTGCTCGACTCGTGCGGGCGGTCGGCGTATCGGGGCGCGCCGAAGGACGTCGACGCGACGGGCAGCCTGGCCACCCAACGCACCGTGCTGCGTGATGCGCTGCTGCGCGCCGGGGTGCCGACCGACATCGTCGACTCGCCGGTCGAGGCGGGGCACGACGCTCCGCCGGCGGACACCCAGGCCGGGGCCGAACTCGTCGTGCGGTGCCTGGAGGTCGCGCGGGACGACTTCCTCCCCCTGCTCGGGGCGCTGACGGCCCAGCGGGTCGCTGCGACCACGTGGGCCGGCAGCGATCAGACCTGGCCG
>NZ_BCRE01000264.1 GCF_001552435.1 Kribbia dieselivorans NBRC 106261 | reverse complement strand
GGCCTCCCCCGGCTTGGCCGGGCGGGAGGCGTCGAAGCCGGCGGCGATGACGGTCACGCGCACCTCGTCGCCGAGGGCGTCGTCGATGACCGCACCGAAGATGATGTTGGCCTCCGGGTGGGCGGCCTCCTGAACAAGGCGGGCCGCCTCGTTGATCTCGAACAGGCCGAGGTCGCTGCCGCCCTGGATGGAGAGCAGCACGCCGTGGGCGCCGTCGATGCTCGCCTCGAGCAGGGGTGAGGAGATCGCCAACTCGGCGGCTTGGACGGCCCGTTCCTCACCGCGCGCCGAGCCGATGCCCATGAGCGCCGAACCGGCGCCCTGCATGACGGACTTGACGTCGGCGAAGTCGAGGTTGATCAGACCCGGGGTGGTGATGAGGTCGGTGATGCCCTGCACACCCGAGAGCAGCACCTGGTCGGCGGAGCGGAACGCGTCGATCATCGTCACGGCCCGGTCGCTGATCGACAGGAGTCGGTCGTTCGGGATGACGATGAGGGTGTCGACCTCTTCCCGTAGGGCCGCGATGCCGGACTCGGCCTGGCTCGCGCGGCGGCGACCCTCGAAGGTGAACGGGCGGGTCACCACACCGATGGTCAGGGCACCCAGGTTCTTGGCGATCTTCGCGACGACCGGGGCGCCACCGGTACCGGTGCCACCGCCCTCACCCGCGGTGACGAACACCATGTCGGCCCCCTTGAGGACCTCCTCGATGTCCTCCGCGTGATCCTCGGCAGCCTTGCGGCCCACATCGGGGTCGGCGCCGGCACCCAGCCCGCGGGTCAATTCGCGACCCACGTCGAGCTTGACGTCGGCATCGCTCATGAGCAGGGCCTGGGCGTCGGTGTTCACGGCGATGAATTCGACGCCCTTGAGGCCGACCTCGATCATGCGGTTGATGGCATTGACGCCTCCACCACCGACGCCGACGACCTTGATGACGGCCAGGTAGTTCTGCGGTGCTGCCACGGTGCGCCTTTCCTGGGATGTGTGCTGACCAGCACGGATTCGCCGACCGAACCCTGACCCTGAGGTCAATGGTTACAGTCCGATCACGAAGCCGTTTCCTGACGGTAGGCGGATCGCGCACCGAACTGCAACCCTGCCGTGGGCGTGTCGCCGGGCCTTCGAGCAATCTGGGCCCCGCCTGACCACACCAGCCCCATCCGTCACAGTCTTGATATGAAGTCGAGGGTCAGTTGATCATCGACTGGCGCACAGGGGACGGTCGACCCTCACCCGTTCGGTGACGTGGTCGGCGTCCCGGAGCCGCGCGTGATCGGGGTATCCGGCGCCGAGACGTCGATCTCGGTCGGTCGCGGCTTCGTCCTGAGCAGTGCCTCGAGCACCTGTGCCTTGAGTTCGGGTCGCTCGACCGCCCCCCACTGCACGGTCGTCGGGCCCACCTTGAAGCTCACCGAGTCGGCCTCCCCCACGGTGACGTCCGACACCCGGGAGCGCAGCGTCGGCGGCAGGTCGTTGAGGACCGAGAGCGCGGCCGCCACGCCCGCCGGGCCGATCTGCCCGGCGGTGGAGCCGACCAGGGGGATGTCCTTCGGCGGCGATGTCGGGTGCCGAAACACCACTCCGGCGGCGTCCATCACCTCAACCTCACCCTGAGCGTTACGCACGGCCAGGACGGGTTCGCGGGTCGTCACGGTGATCCGCAGGGTACGGGGAAAGACGCGCTCGACCGCCGCCCGCGAGATCGCCGGGACCTCCTCGACCTGGGCCGAGACCTTCGCGGTGTCGACCCGCGCCAGCGGACGATCCAGCTGCTGCTCGCCCAATCGACGGATCGCGACGATGTCCGCCGTCTGCGCGCCGACGACCTTCACCTGCCGCACCGCCAGGATGTCGGAGAAGAACGTCAGCCACCCGACGCCGGCCAGCGCGGCCACCACCACCACGGTCACCAGCGGCCACACCCACCGGCGCCGACGCACCTGGTCGGCCCGCTGCGCCAACTTCTCGGCCGCCGACGACCGCCGCCAGAACGCCACGCGGGTCACGACGCTCCGAGGGCGGTGAGCACCTCGGGGCCCACCTCGGTCACGTCCCCGGCGCCGACGATGAGGACGACGTCCCCGGTGCGGGCGCGTGAGGCGACGCCGGCCGGCACCTCCTCGCGAGGCGAGACCCGGACCGACCGGTCGGCCTCGCGCAAGGGAGCGGCGATGAGTTCACTGGTCACCCCGGGCACCGGGTCCTCGCGGGCGCCATAGATGTCGAGCAGCACGACCTCGTCCGCGGGCCGCAACGCCCGGGCGAACCCGGTCGCGAAGTCTCGAGTGCGGGAGTACAGGTGTGGCTGGAAGACGACGATGAGCTCACCGCGCCGGTCATCGGCCAGGGCCCGCGCGGTCGAGATCACCGCGTCGACCTTGCCGACGTTGTGCGCGTAGTCGTCGATGACCACCACGCCGCGCACCTCGCCCTTGCGCTCGAACCGGCGGCGGGTGCCGTCGAACGCGGTCAACCCGGCCAGGATCGCGTCCGGCTCGTGCCCCAGACCGGCGGTCGACCCGGCCAGGTACGCCGCGGTCGCGTTGAGCAGGTTGTGCAGGCCGGGCACGCCGAGGCGCAGGGCCCGCTCCTCGCCGTCGATGTCGACGATCGTCGCGCTCGAGTTCAGCCCGTCGAACATCACATCGGTGAGACGGACGTCGGCATGGTCGGCACGCCCGTAGGTCAGGGTCTGCACACCGGCAGCCTCCGCGGCCGCGGCCAACCCGTCGGAGCCCGGGTCGTCCGCGCAGGCGATGAGCACACCGCCCGGTTCGATGGTGCGGGTGAACTCCAGGTAGGCGGCCTTGACCCGCTCGAAGTCGCCGAAGAAGTCGAGGTGGTCGGGTTGGACGTTGGTGACGACGGCCACCTCGGGCCGGTAGACGACGAAGGAGCCGTCCGACTCGTCGGCCTCGATGACGAACGGGTCCCCCGGCCCGCCGTCCAACTCGGCATTCGTCCCGGCAGTGGCCAACTCCCCGCCGAGCGCGAACGAGGCCGGCACGCCGACGTGCCGCAGCGCGACCGTGAGCATCGAGGCGGTCGTCGTCTTGCCGTTGGCCCCGGCGATCGTCACCCTGCGGCGGCCCTGCGCCGCCGCGGCCAGCGCCTGGGAGCGGTGCAGCACCGGGATGCCCGCGGCCCGCGCGGCGGCGAGTTCGACGTTG
>NZ_BCRE01000263.1 GCF_001552435.1 Kribbia dieselivorans NBRC 106261 | reverse complement strand
GCGCCTAACCCCTCGCCCCCTCCGTTGAGTGATGGATCCGCGTGGCCGATACCCGGGTATAGGCCACGCGGATCCATCACTCGGCGGGGGTGTGGTTCGGTAGTCTCCTGAGGGTGGACGCCGCCGAGGGACCCCGCCCACCCATCCTGGCCATCGAAGGCCTGGTCAGACGCTTCGGCTCGCTCACCGCGGTCGACGACGTGAGCCTGCACATCGACCCGGGCAAGACGACGACGATCTCCATGGTGGCCGGGCTCCTGAAGCCCGATGCGGGCACGATCACCATTGCCGGAGTGCCGATGGCGACCTCGTCGATCGACGCCAAGCGGCACATCGGCTTGGTTCCGCAAGACCTCGCGATCTACCCCGAACTCAGCGCCCGCGACAACCTCACCTTCTTCGCCCGGTTGCAGGGGCTTCGCGGAGCGTCGTTGAAGCAGCGGGTGGCGCAGGTGCTCGACCTCATTGGCCTGGCCGACCGCGCCAAGGGCCCCAGCAAGAAGTTCAGCGGCGGCATGAAACGCCGACTCAACATCGGCATCGGCCTACTGCACCAACCGGACCTGCTCATCCTCGACGAGCCGACCGTCGGCGTCGACCCGCAGTCGCGCAATCAGATCCTCGAATCGGTGGAGGCGCTGTCGACCGAGGGCATGGCGGTGCTCTACACGACGCACTACATGGAGGAGGCCGAGCGTCTCTGCGACCGCATCGCGATCATCGACTCCGGTCGGATCCAGGCCGAGGGCACCCGGGACGAACTCATGGCCAGGACCGGGCAGCCCGATCTGGAGTCGGTGTTCCTGCAGTTGACCGGCAAGGCCCTGAGGGACTGATCGCCATGAGCGCGATGAGCAACGTGCTCACCATGGTCGCCTACGACCTGCGCCAGAAGATCACCGACGGCTCCGTGCTCGCGTTCGGGTTCCTCGTGCCGCTGGCGCTGATGTTCGTCATGAACCTCGTCTTCTCCGGGGTCTCGAACGTCGAACTCGCCCCGATCAAGGTCGCGGTCTCGACGCCGGCCGGTGATCCGCAGGCCGCCGTGGTGTCACAGGTGCTGCGGTCGATCCCGGAGTCCGCCGGCCTGCACATCACCGTGGTGAAGGCGAGCGCCGACTCTGCCGAGACGATGGTGAGCAACGGCGGCGCCGACATGGCGGTCGTGGTGCCCGACGGTTTCGCCGCCGCGCTGACCCGCAGCCGCGGACCACAGGTCGACGTGGTCCTCGGCGACAACGCCGGCACCACCGGCCAGGTCGTCACCTCGATCGTCGACTCGACGCTGGCCCAGCTCACCGCGAGCACGCGGGCGGCGGCCGCGGGCATTCAGCTGGGCGTGCCGCCCGCGCGCGTCTCGGCCATCGCCCAAGCCGCGGCGAACGACGCTCCGAACGTGCACTGGCACGACGGCCGGACCGCCTCGGAGCAACTCGGCGCCGAGGAGTCGGTCGTCGCCGGTCAGGCGGGCATGTTCCTGCTGTTCACGGTCGGGTTCGGCGTGCTCGCCCTGGTCACCGAACGTGATCAGGGCACCTTGGCGCGCCTGTTGTCGATGCCGATGCCGGCCTCGCAGATCACCTGGGCCAAGGCGTTGGTGAGCCTGATCCTCGGCATCGTGGCCACCACCGTGCTCCTCGTCGCGGGCACCCTGATGTTCGACAACGTCGATTTCGGATCACCGTGGGGCGTCGCCGTGGTCATTCTGCTCGTCGTCGCGGCCAGCACCTCGATCATGTTCATCATCGCCAAGTTCGCGCGCACCTCGGAGCAGGCGAGCATCGCCCAGTCGGTGGTGGCGATCGTGCTCGGCATGACCGGGGGCGCGTTTTTCCAGATGCCCGCGACCGGCGTGGTGGGGACGGTGCTGTCGATCAATCCGGTCCGCGGGCTGACCGATGGGCTCGGCATCATCGCCGGTGGTGGCGGCATCGCCGACCTCGGGCGGGTCGCGGCGATCCTGGTCGCGTTCACCGCGGTCTGCCTGACGGTCGCGTGGGTGCTGCCCGACCGCAAGGACGCGCTGTGAGGGCCGTGCTCGCCATCGCCGCCGCCGAGTTGCGCCGCTTCGTGGCCGACAAGGGCAACATCTTCTTCGTCTTCATCTTCCCGCTGGCCCTGGTGTTCGTCATCGGATCGCAGTTCGGCGGGTCCGCGTCGATCGGCTCGGTCGCGCTCGTGGGAGCCAATTCGCCGCTCAAGGCGGAGCTGGTGACCCAGTTGGAGGCCGCCGAGGTGAAGGTGACCTCGACGGACGCGGAGAGCATGCGTCGGCAGGTCGCCCGCGGCGGGGTCGACGTCGGCGTGGTGATCCCCGACGGCGCGGCCGCCGATTTCGACGCGGGCCGCGAGGTGCCCTTGGAGATGACGACCAGTTCCCAGGGCAACGCGGCCGCGGTCGCGATCGTGGTGCGGCAGGCGGCGAACACGGCCATGCTGCGCTCCGGTCAGGAGGTGGCGTTGCGTGCCGGGGTGCGCGGGGCGAGCGAGGAACGCATCGCCGCCGCCCTCGACCGCGCCGCCGTGGCGGTCCCGCCGACCCGGGTCGCGGTGAAGGACACCAGCGGGCTCGATCAGGCCTTCTCGGGTCTGGGGCAGTTCGACCTGGGCGCGTCGACGCAGCTGCTGCTGTTCTCGTTCCTGTCCACCCTCAGCGGCGGAGCGGCGATGATCTCGGCGCGCCGCAACGGGGTCATCAAGCGGATCATGGCGGCTCCGGTCACGGCGACGCAGGCGGTGGCGGGGCAGGCAGCGGGCCGGTTGGTCATCGCGTGGGTCCAGGGGCTGTACATCGTGCTGGCCACGTGGCTGCTGTTCGACGTACGGTGGGGCAATCTGTTTGCCGTGGCCGTGCTGTTCCTGGCGTTCGCGCTCGTCGCCAGTGGGGTGGCGATGATCATCGGGGTCCTCGCGGACAACGAGGGGCTGGGCATCGGGCTGTCGGTGGGGCTCGGCCTGGTGCTGGCCGCGCTCGGCGGGCTGATGCTCCCACTCGAACTGTTCAGCGACACGATGCACCGCGTCGCGATGTTCACGCCGCACGCGTGGGCGTACGAGGCGATGGCCGAGATCCAGCGGCACGGCGGTGGCGTGCTGGACATCCTGCCCGAGCTCGGAGTGCTGCTGGTCATGGCGGCGGTGGCACTGGGCCTTGGCGGCTGGCTGCTGCGGCGCTCGCTCGCCCGCGCGATGTAGGCCTGGCCCCTCTCCCCCTTTCG
>NZ_BCRE01000262.1 GCF_001552435.1 Kribbia dieselivorans NBRC 106261 | reverse complement strand
CGTGGGCGCCTTCACCGGGCCGCACGAGGACGAACGGGGCGGACGAGGGCACGAACTCGAGGCCGCGCGCGTGCAGCCCGCCCTCGAGCACCGCCCGCCAGCGCGCGAGGGTCAGCGCACGCTCACGAGACTCCGCCGCGGCCTGCGGGGTGCTGCACGCGATCATCGCGGCGAGCGCGGGCGTCGCCACCGACCACGGCGTCTGCTGCGCGGCGAGGTCGCGGATCACCGTGGGGTCGCCGACGACGAAGCCCGCCCGGATCCCCGGAATCGACCAGTGCTTGGTCAGGCTGCGCAGGACGACAAGGTCACCGGACGATGAATCACGTTCTCGCAGAAGGGATTCCGGCTCATTTGGCACGGCGTCGAGAAACGCCTCGTCGACGACGACGAGCCGTCCCGGGCGACGGAGCGCGGTGATGAGACTCGCCCGATGCAACACGCCGGTGGGGTTGGTCGGGTTGCCGAGGACGACGAGATCGGCGTCATCGGGGACGTCGCCGGGGTCGAACGCGAAACCGTTCTCGGCACGGCAGAGCACGGTGGTGACGTCGTGGCCGGCCTGGGCGAGCGCGGCGTGCGGCTCGGTGAACTGCGGATGGATGACGACCGGTCGGCGCCAGGGGCGCAGCCGCGCGATGAGGGTGAACGCCTCGGCGGCGCCGGCCGTCGGCAGGACCTCCTCGACGTCGCGGCCGTGGTGGGCGGCCAGGGCAGCGGTCGCCGCGGTGGCGTCGGGGTAGGTGTCGATCTGGGTCAGCGAGTCGCGCAGCGTCTGGTCGAGCCACGCCGGGCGCGGTCCGTCGTAGACGTTGACGGCGAAGTCGAGGAGTCCGTCGCCGGTTTCGGCGTCGCCGTGGTGGCGCAGCGGATCGCGGGGTGGGTCGGTCGGTGCGGTCGACGTCGGCTCCAGCACCAGGTCCGGCGATGTGTGGTCCGCCACGGGTGAGTCGTGCGGCGTCGCGGCGTGCACCGCGTCGGCGAACCGCTGCGCGAGTTGCGGGTGCCCGGCCCAGTGGACGTGCAGGTACGACGCATGCAGCGTGCCGCCGGCAAAACCACTCGGAGCGTCGTCGATCACCCACGCGGCAGCGTGCCCGTCACCGGCGCCACCATCACCGCTGGCCGGCGTCGTCACGGTGCGGTGGAACTCGTGCCCGGTGACCTCCTCCCCCGCGCGGGTCAGCACGGAGTCCCCGACCGCCGTGGCGACCGGGTACCGCAGCGTCAGCCGCGAGGCCATCTCGGCGGTCGCCGGCAGCACCTGGGCCATCGGCGCTCCGTCGAGCGATTGCGCGAGGTAGAGCAGTCCGGCGCACTCGGCGACCGTGGGCACGCCCGCCTCGACCGCGGCGCGCAGGTCGTCGAGCAGCGGCCGGTTCGCCGCGAGCTCGCCGGCGTACACCTCGGGAAAACCTCCGCCGAGGTACACCCCTCGGGTACCGGCCGGCAGCGCCGCATCGGCCAACGGGTCGAACGTCACGACGTCGCACCCGGCCGCGGTGAGCAGTTCCTCGGTCTCGGCGTACCGGAACGTGAACGCCCGTCCGCCGGCCATCGCCACGACGGGGCGTTCGCCGGCCCCGAACGCACCGGCCGACGAACCCGGCGTCACGTGCTCGGCCGGGTCCCACGGCGCTCCGTCAAGCATCGGCGCCTGCCGCGCCACGTCGAGCACCGCGTCGAGATCGAGGTGCGCCGCGACCTGCGACCCGAGCCGATCGATGAGCGCGACCGACCCGTCCCGCTCGGCTGCGGTCACGAGGCCCAGGTGCCGCGAGGGCGTCGCCAGCTCGGGGTCGCGCGGCATCAGCCCGAGCACGGCCAGCCCGGCGCCCTCCACGGCGGCAACGATCTCGGCGTCGTTGCGCGGCGATCCCGTGCGGTTGAGGATCACTCCCGCCACGGCGATCCGCTCATCGAACGCCGCCATGCCCGCCGCGATCGCGGCCGCGCTGCGGGACATGCGCGCGATGTCGACGACGAGCACGACCGGCGAGTCGGTCAGCGCCGCGACGTGCGCCGTCGACGCGAACCCCTGGGTGCCCAGGCGTCCGTCGTACAACCCCATGACGCCCTCGATGATCGCAACCTCGGCGCCGCGCGCCCCGTTGAGCAGCAGCGGCACGACGCGCGATTCGCCCACGAGATGCGGGTCGAGGTTGCGCCCCGGACGCCCGGTCGCGAGCGCGTGGTAGCCGGGGTCGATGTAGTCCGGACCGACCTTGTGACCGCTGACCTCGAGCCCGCGACGGCGCAACGCCGCCATGAGACCGGTCGCGATCGTCGTCTTGCCCTGCCCGGTCGACGGCGCGGCGACGACCAGGCGCGGCAGGGTCACGCTCATCGCGCCACCGTGGCCGGCGAGGTCACCATTCGATGCCCTTCTGGCCCTTCTGACCGGCGTCCATCGGGTGCTTGATCTTGGTCATCTCGGTGACGAGGTCGGCGATCTCGATGAGCTTCGGATCGGCGTTGCGCCCGGTGATGACGACGTGCTGGTGCCCGGGGCGGTCGCGCAGCGTCGCGACAACGTCGTCGACGTCGACCCAGCCCCACTTCATCGGGTACGTGAACTCATCGAGGATGAGCAGGTCGTGCGTCTGCGCGGCCAGGCGGCGCTTGATCTCCGCCCAGCCCTCGATCGCGGCGGCGGAGTGGTCCTCGGCCTCGCCCTGCTTGCGGGTCCACGACCAGCCCGAGCCCATCTTGTGCCACTCGATCGGGCCGCCCTCGCCGGTCTCCTCGTGCAACTCCCCGAGGCGTTCGAGCACGGTCTGCTCACCGATCCGCCACTTCGCGGATTTGACGAACTGGAACACCCCGATGTTCCACCCCTGGTTCCAGCCGCGCAGGGCCAGACCGAACGCCGCGGTCGACTTTCCCTTGCCGTCGCCGGTGTGGACCGCCAGCAACGGCCGGTTGCGTCGCTGGCGAGTGGTCAGGCCGTCGTCGGGGACGGTGGTGGGCTGTCCTTGGGGCATCAGGCGGCTCCGTTCACTTCGCGGGTGTGGCGGTGGACCGAACCGGTCAGCGCCTCGGCACTGACCTCGGTCACAGGCAGATGCTCGGCGCCGAGGTGGCGGGCCAGTCGGGTGGCCAGGCCGAGACGCAGCGGGCCGCTCTCGCCGTCGATGACGACGGTGGTCACGCCCAGTCCGGCGACGTGGTCGGCGGCCTGCATGGCGCGGGCGACGGCGTCCGGGCCGGCGGTGGCACGGCCGTCGGTGACGACGACGAGGAGCGGTCGTAGCCGCGGGTCGCGCAG
>NZ_BCRE01000261.1 GCF_001552435.1 Kribbia dieselivorans NBRC 106261 | reverse complement strand
CGGGCGTGGCCGCCTGCAGCCGCACCCACCACTCCTGGAAGTGCACCGCCTGCTGCTCGCCGTCCTGCTCGAGCACGACGTGCGTCTCGACCGGGGTGTCGGACATCGGCAACAGCGCCACACGCTGCTCCGGCAGGCCCCACCGCGTGGCGAGGTGCGCGACGACCTGGGACAACGTCGCGCCCTGACCGAGCAGTTGGGAGCGCAGGATGTGGGTGGCGAAGTCCTTGTCGCCCAGGGTGAACCACGTGCCGGCCGCGCCGAGGGCGGCGAGTTCGGTGCCCACGGCGTGGGTCTCGTCCGCCCGGCCCCAGCCCTGCTCCTCGTTGACGCCGCCGCCAAGGGTGTAGAGGATCGAATCCACGTCGGGTTGAACCCGCAGACCGTGGAGGGTGATGTCGTCACCGGTGTTGGCGACGACCGTGATCTCGGCGTCGCGCAGAGCGGGGTCGTCGATGGCGGCGAGGGCGGTCGTCAGGCCGCGCAGGAAGCGCGCGCCGCCGACGCCACCGGACAGGGCGGTGATCTTCAGGGGGCTGGGCATGGGCACAGTCTCGCAATGTTGCCGACGAGGACGACATTCGGCATCGCGACACGCCCGAGCGCGTGACAAAAAGTTATGCGCGAAGTTGACTATCGAGACTCACACACGTGTAATTTCATCAACGTAACGTCGATCCCGACCGGGGCGTGGTGGTGCTTGAGGCATCGGGCACCGGTTGGGAGAGGCCGCAGGGTCGAACGGCTCGGGGGCTTCCCGGGCCGCAGAGCAAGGCAGCGGGCAAGGCGTGTCGAGGTCGAGGAGGGACCATGAACGAGATGCTGACACTGGTGAGCCTGTCGGACGTCGAAGAGATGTCCTGGCAGGAGAAGTCGTTGTGCGCGCAGACCGACCCCGAGGCGTTCTTCCCCGAGAAGGGCGGCTCGACGCGCGATGCCAAGAAGGTCTGCCTCGGCTGTGAGGTGCGTCGAGAATGCCTCGAGTACGCGCTCGAGAACGACGAACGCTTCGGGATCTGGGGCGGGCTGTCCGAGCGTGAGCGCCGCAAACTCAAGAAGCGCGCTGTCTGAGGCCGTGTCCGCGAGCCCGGACGCACCGGTCGGCGCCGTCACCCCCGTCACCGCCGTGGTCGTCATCGACCGCGCCGGGGACGGGGTCGGCGACACCCTGACGGCGCTCGCGGGGCAATCGCACCCCCTCGACCGGTTGGTGATCGTCGACCGGACGGGGCGTGCCCTGCCTCCGACGGCGCTGCCGGCCGGGCCGGGTCTGGCGCGTGCCGAGGTGTTCGACGCCGCGCTCACTCCGCGACTGAGCACCCGCGGCGCCGTGCGGGCCGTGCTGCGGCGCCATGACGAACTCGAGACCCTGTCCGACAGCGAGGTGCTGTGGCTGCTGACCGCGACCTCGGTGCCCGACGGTGACGCCCTGGCCCGGCTCATGGCTGTGCTGCACGGCTCACGGAGCGTCGAGCTCGTCGGGCCCATGCAGGTCCGCCACACCGATCCCTCCCGCGTGCGGCGGCTCGGCCTGCAGGCGACCCGACTGGGTCGGCTTGTGCCCGACCCGGTGCCCGGCACCCCCGACCAGGGGCAGTTCGACGAGCGGCAGGACGTGCTCGCCGTGCCCATGGAGGGCATGCTCGTGCGTCGCTCCGTCTTCGAACGGCTCGACGGTCACGACGACTCCTTCGGCACGACCGGGGCCGACCTGGACCTCGGGTGGCGGGCCCAGGAACTCGGCCATCGCGTGGCCGTCGTCCCGGGCGCCCACGTGCGGGTGGGTGGGTCCGGTCACGTCACCGACGCGGATCGCCGTCACGCGCGACAGGTGGCCCTGGCCCGTTCCCGCGGGTGGCTGGCGCCGCTGCTGGGGCTGTGGATTCTCATCACCGCCGGGCTGACGGCGTTGCTGCTCGTGCTGACGAAACGCCCCCACCTGGCTCGCCGCGAGATCGTCGCGGCCAGCGGGGTGTTCGGCGTGGGCGCGATCATCGGGTCGGCGTGGCGGCATCGTCACGATCGCCGCGTCTCCTCGGCCGATCTGCGCTCCCTCTTCGTCTCGACCGCGACGGCCTGGGGCGACCTGGCCGACCGGTCCCGGTCCGAGGCCGACCCGCGGCCCGACGACATCACCAGTTCCGCCGCGGAGGACCCGCACCCATCCGTCCTGGCGCAACCCGTGCTCTGGGTGGTCCTCGCCGCGACGGCCATGGCCGCGATCGCCGGACGCCACGTCGCCGGCGGGGTCTGGCGGCGTTTCACCGCGGGCCTGGCCGGTGGGGAGATGCCGGGGGTTGCCGCCACCGGCGGCGACTACGCGCGCACGTGGTTGCAGGGTTGGAGCGGACCGGGGTGGGGGTCGGCCACCGAGGCCTCACCCGCGCACCTTCTCCTCGGCGTCCCGGCGTGGCTCGTCGGGTGGCTGCCCCGCGCCGACGCCCTCGACTCGCCGGTCGGGTTCATCGTCACCCTGCTCATGCTGACCGCGCTGCCCATCGGGGCGCTGAACGCCTACCTCGCCGCCGCCGTGCTGACCCGCTCCCCGTGGGTCCGCGCGGTGGGCGCGCTCGCCTGGGCCTCCACGGCCGCGGCCGTCGGGGCCGTGGCCCAGGGCCGGGTGGGTCCGGCGGTCGCGGTCATGCTGGTGCCGCCGGTGGCCGCCGGTCTGGTCAAGATGGCTCGCCCGCAGGAACGCTCCAGCGGGGCCGCGGCCGGCACCGCGATCCTGACGGCCGTCATCGGGTCGTTCGTCCCGCCACTGATGTGGGTCGCCCTTCTGGCCGGCGTCGTGCTGCTGCTGCGCGGACCCTGGTTGGTGCGACGCCGCGCGCTCGGGCTGATCGCCCTGCCCCTGCTGTTGTTGGGCCCGTGGCTGTCGACGTTGGTCGCCCGACCGGCCGAGGCGCTGGCCGGGTGGGGCGCCACGCAGTGGGGGCCGGCGGCGCCGTGGTGGCGTCTGGCCCTGGGCGACCCGGGCGGTGCCGGGACCACGATCGGTCTGACCCTGCCCGTGCTCATCGTCGGTCTGGCTGCCCTGCTGCTGGCCCGACGACGCTCCGCCCTGATGTGGGCGACCGCCCTGACCACCCTCGTCGGGCTCGCGGTGTGCGTGCTCGCCCCCACCCTGATCCTGGATCGGGTCCCGCTCGCCACGGGTGGGGCGTCGTCCCCCGCGGTCGCCGGATCCGCCGTGACGATGTGGCCCGGTGTCGGGGCCCTCGTGATGATGCTCGGCCTCATCGGGGCTGCCCTGGCGGTCACGGATCCGGAGCAGCGCGCCTCGAGCCGGCCGCCGTCG
>NZ_BCRE01000260.1 GCF_001552435.1 Kribbia dieselivorans NBRC 106261 | reverse complement strand
GACCTGGCCGGCGGCAGCGGCCGCACCGGCCACTCCAGCACCGGCCACTCCAGCCCCGGCCGCGCCGACGGGCATCGACCCGGCACCTGGGCCGACCGCAGCCGACCGGGGCTGCACCGTGCGCAGCACCGAGGTGTCCTCGTCGACCTGACCGGGCGCGGCCACGACCCGGGTCGGCGACCACGGCGCCACCTGCGAGGCGTAGTCACCCGGCGAGAGCGGTCCACCCCCCTCGTTGAGCGTGAGGGTGCACAGGGCGTTGAGGTCCCCGGGCACACCGGCGACGAGCGTGTCGGCCGGGACCACCCGACCACCGTCACGGGGCGCGGCGGGCAGGCCCCACGACTCTCCGGGAAGTGGCCATTTGCCGGTCAGACCCGCGTAGGCCAGACCCACGATGTGGATCGCGTCCAGGCGCGCGCCCGTCTCGCTGTCGATCTCGTCGGACTGTCGCAGCGCGGCCTCGGTGGCCAACCCCCGCACCTTGACCTGACCGTCGGCGGTGACGATCACGGATCCGGGGTGGAGGTAGAGGTGGTGCAGCCCGCGGCGTGCGGCGTTCTCCAGCGCGGTGGAGGCCTCGCCGGTGATGCGGCGCACCTCCTCGGCGGGCAGGCCGCGGCCGGCCGAGAGCTGGGCCAGGGTCTGGGCGCCGGGGGTGGCCTCCTCGACCACCCACGCGACGTTGTCGTGGATGCCGACGTCGGTAACCCCGACGAGGCGGTTCGTCACGACCGCGGCGGCACGACGGGCGGCGTCGAGCACGGCTTCGGCATGCGGCGCCGAGGTGGGCACGCACAGGAGCACCGTCTCGCGGTTCAGTACGGTGTCATGCGCGGTCCACCGCTCGGCATCGACGCGTTCCTCGACGCGGCGGATCACCTCGTAGCGGCCCCCGATGACGGTTCCCGGCTCGACCCCGTGCACAAGCTCTCCTTGTCACTGCTGGCGCTGGACCTGCACATACTAGGGCCCGTACCTGCAACGAACCGGTATCGACGGTCAGTGACCCGCCCGGCGGCGCCCGGCAGGGATGCGTGCCAGCAGGGGATTGATCGTCTCGCTGACCTCGCTGACCCGCAGCCGGGCGGCCCCGACGAGGCTCAGGACGAGGATCAGCACCCCCACCACCCCACCGATGAGCGTGCCGGCCACCAGCTCATCGCCGAAGAAGGCGATGAGCACCCCCATCACGATGGCACCGATGAGCGTGGCTGCGGCCGCCGCGACGATGAGGCGAAGGTTCTGCTGCACCACCGATCCCAGCCGCAACGGACCGAGTTTGGCCTGCAACAGCCACAACCCCAGGAGCGCGGCAACGACGTTCGAGGCGGTCTGCCCGACGCCGACCCACATGGCCGTCTCGGTGGCCGGCCGGAACGCGCCCAGGAGATTGAAGCCGGTGGCGATCGCGGTGACGATCGTCTGCAGGAAGAACGGGGTCGCGCCGTCCTCGAAGGCGTAGTACACGCGCTGGACGAGGTAGAGCCACCCGTACGGCACGAGGCCGATGACCATGGCCACGAGCACCCCGACCATGGTGTCGGTCTGTGCTCGGCTGTTGCCGAACAGCAGCGCCTGGAGGATGAGCGGGGCGAGCAACACCATGGCGAAGGTCGCCGGGATGAGGATGACCGCGGGCAGGCGCATACCGCGGTGGAGGTCGGCGACGACGGCCTCGCGGTCGCGGTCGACGGCCGCGTGCGACAGGCGCGTGAACAGCGCCGTGACCAGCGAGACGGTGACGAGCGAGTGCGGCAGCATGAAGAGGAGGAACGCGTTCTGATAGCCGAACAGACCCGCCGCCTCGAGCCCGCCCTCGCTGGCGCGCTTCGTCGCTCCGGTCAGGACGCGCGAGGTGATGATGAACCCGGATTGGCTGACGAGCACGGCCGCGAACGCCCACGACGCCATGCGGGTCGCGGCGCCCAGACCGGAGCCGCGCAGACTCCAGATCGGCGTGAACCGGAACCCGGCCGATCGCAGGGGCGGGATGAGCACGACCGCCTGCGCGACGATCGACAGGGTCGCCGAGCCGGCGAGCACGGTGATCATCAGCGGGGTCCAGTCCTCGACCGGGGCCTGGAGCGGCTGGTCGGTCAGCACGAACCACAGCAGACCGGCGATGGAGATGACGTTGGCCAGGGCCGGTGACCACATGTACGCGGCGAACTTGCCCTTGGCGTTGAGGATCTGCCCGAGCAGGATGTGCAGGCCGTAGAAGAAGATCTGCGGCATGCACAGGAAGGCGAAGGCGGTCGCCAACCCCCGTTCGGGGTCGCCCCAGCCCTCGTCGGTGAAGAGCCGGATGAGCAGCGGCGAGGAGATCGTGGCCAGCACGGTCGCGCCACCCATCATCGCCATCGCGATGGTCAACAGGCGGTTGACGTAGGCCTGGCCGCCGTCGGCGTGCCGCAGCGCCTTGACGATCTGCGGCACGATGACCGCGTTGAGCACGCCGCCGGCGAGCAGCATGTTGAAGATGTTCGGCAGGGTGTTCGCGGCGTTCCACGCGTCGGCCGCCAGGATCGTCGCACCCACCACGGCACCGGTCAGCGAGTTGCGCAGCAACCCGAGGATGCGCGAGGCCAGCGTGCCGGCCGCCATGATGGCGCTGGACCGAGCCAGGTTCACCTGCGACGGCTGGGAGTTCGAGGCCATCTGCGAGGCACTCCTCATTTCTGCGCGGGGGAATTCTGAGCGAGGGCACGTCGGCGTCGGCTCTGACGCAGGCTACGCCAGGTTCCGGCGACCAGCAGCAACGCCGCCCCCACGCCGACGACCCAGTAGATCGAGTTGCCGGTGGGCTGCACCTTGACGCGGAGCGCGGTCGGTTTGGCCACCGGATCGCCGTCCCGGGTCGTCACGGTGGCGCCGACGAGGACCAGGCCGGGGCCGTGGGCGGTGGCCTGGACGGTGACGACCTGTCGACTGTTGGCCCCGATCCGCAGCGGTTCGGGCTGCTCGTCGATCGACAGGCGCGGGCTCGTCGGCGTGAGGTGCACCCGCAGGTCCTCCACGGCCACCGGCAGGGTGTTGCGCACGGTGAGTTGCAGCCGGCCGCTGTTGGCGAAGAAGTTGACGTCGTCGGCGGTCACCCGCACCGTCTCGCCGGACGCCGTGGCCAGGTCGTCGAGCGCGGTGGCCTGCTCCTCCCAGGCCGGCGCGGCCGACCGCCACCGAGCGGAGGTCAGTTGGGTCACGCTCTCGTCGGTGCGCGCCTTGACCTGCTTCCCGTCGGCGCGCACGGCGGTGCGCGGGTCGATCGCGTCCCGAGCCGTCACCAGGCGCGTGGCGGAGGTGGCGGTGAGTTGGGGCGCGGCCACGGTGGCGCCGGCCTGCTGCAGGCGTTT
>NZ_BCRE01000259.1 GCF_001552435.1 Kribbia dieselivorans NBRC 106261 | reverse complement strand
ACGGACCGCCAGGCCAGCGCGCCAGCTGACCACCCCGCCGGGCACCCACCCGCCCGGCGGGGCGGACAGCCGTGCCCGCGAGGGGGCGGGTCAGCGGTCCGAGGTCAGAAGCCTCAGCCGCCGAGGACGCGGTGGTACGCGTTGTCGACGATGGCGCAGATGTCGCTCCAGTCACGTTCGGCCAGCACCCACTCGCGGGCCTGGCGACCGTACTGCTCGCGCAGCGACGGGTCGTCGAGGTACCGGCGCAGCGCGTCGGCCAGCGACTGCGCGCTGCCCTTCTCGAAGACCAGGCCCCGCTCGTCCGGCTTGACGATCTCGGTCAGGGCGGCCACCGACGACGAGATGACCGCCTTGCCCATGGCCATCGACTCGAACGGCTTGATCGGGCTGATCAGCTCACACACGGGCAGCGGCAGACGCGGGAAGGGAGTCACTTGGAACACCGACAGGTACCGCGCGACCTCGCTGTGCGGCACGCGTCCGGTGAACGTCACGACGTCGTTGACGTCGAGCGAGTCCGCCAACTTGTTCAGCTTGCGCGACATGTGGCCGTCGCCGACGACGATCACCGCGAAGTCACTGCGCTCCGCCTTGAGGATCGCCGCCGCCTCGAGCAGCAGGTCGAGCCCCTCGTAGTCGACGAGTCCACCGGCGTAGCCGATGACCATCTTCCCCTCGAGCCCGAGCTCGGCGACGAGTGCGGCATCCGGCTCACGCGGCTCGAACTGGGCGGTGTGCACGCCGTTCGGCAGGACGACCAGGCGGTCCGCCGGGGCGCCGCGACGGATCATCTCCTCGCGCAGCGCCTCGGTGATGACGAACGTCAGGTCCGCCTGCTGCGCGATGTGCGTCTCCAGCGACGTCATGTACGTGTACGACGACGTCGCCCCGAACGACGGGTCGCGCGAGATCTTCATCAGGTCCTCGAGCCCGCGCATCTCGTACACGAACGGGATGCCCAACCGCCGCGCGGCCCGCAGCCCCGCCAGACCGTTGTTCTGGAAGCTCGACGCGTGGATCAGCGACGCCTCGTGCGCCCGCGCCTGCTCCTCGATCCGGCTGGCGAAGCGCTCGATGTACGACGCCATCGGGGTGTTGTCGTACGTCCGCTCACCGGGCTCGAGAAGCCGCGTGTACCGCACTCCGTCAATGTCGTCGAACGGCTCGACCTCGTCGGTGCGCGTCTCGGGCCAGCGGTCGTACGGGAACCCCAGGCGCGTGGCCGCGGTCATGTCCCACCCACGGTCGCGCAGGCCGGTGATGATGCCGTGGCTGCGGGTGGCGTATCCACCGGAGCGATGCGGCAGCGACTGCGCCAGCACCGACAGCACCGCACGGTGGCGCGGCTGGTACGCCGGGGTCGGCGCCGGCTCGTCCGCCGGCCACCCCGCCCGGGCGATGATGATCTGATCGGTGACGAGGCGGTGCAGCTCGCGCGCCTCCTCCTCACCGGGGTAGGTGCGGATCAGCGCCTCGCAGAACGTCGCGCACGCCTCCAGATGTCCGGCCTTGCGCGCCTTGGCCGCGGCGACCCGCACGCGGCTCGGGGCGAACGCCGCAATCCACGACGCCGGGGCGACCCGGATGAGGTCGGCCAAGGTGTCCCAGTCGCCGGCCTCCGTCAACGCGGACGTCGCCGCCCGGAGCCCGGCCGCCGACCGCCGCCCCTCCTCGATGACGGCCGCGTGCGCCTGAGCCGGGTCCTCGATCCGCGCCAGGCGCGCCGACACCGGGATCGACTCGACGGCCATCCGGCGGTGTTCGACCGTCCACTGCCGCGCGGCGGTGACGAAGTCGTCGACGATCTCCGGGTCGGTGCTCTTGAACGCCACCGCCAACCGGTCGGCCTCGCGAGTCGTGCGGGGCACGGCCCGAGCCGCGGCCCGGTGGAACTGCTCCTCGAGATCGGAATCCTCGAGCCGTCGGGCCGCGCGCAACCCCACCAGAACCGCCTCGGCCGGAATCTTCGTACCCTCGGATGCCGCGAGCGCCTCGGCCGCAGCCTCGGCGTCGCGCCCGAGCTCGAGCAGCGCGGTTGCCGCCATGATGTGCACCGGCGTCGTGCGCTGCCCGTCGGTCAGGTGCGCCAGCGACGTCAGGGCGCCGGCCGGGTCGTCGGAGTCGAGCTGGAACTTCGCGCGCAGGATCGCGGCCTTGGCGCCGGCTTCACCGACCCCGCCGGGCAGGCCCGCCAACGGCCCCAGGGGCACGGCGCGGGCGACCTTGAGTGCCGCGCGGCGGCCCGCCGTGCCGATCGGAGTGGTGGGTCGGTCCGAAGCCATGAGGGTCCTCTCGGGTGGGTCGGTCAAACAAATCAGATCAAACGGAGACGTGCTCGCGCGGGTCGCCGTAGAACAGCAACCGCCCGGTGGCGGTCATGAAGGTCGAGTCGGTGACGGTCCACGTGTGGGCGGTGCGGTCGGTGCCGCGGATGGAGACGTAGTTGTACCGGTCCCCGCTCCACACCCGCACACCCTCGGCCATCGACCGGTCGAGGATGTCGGAGTCGACCGCGCGCGGGATGTCGCTGAACCGGATCCGTCGCACGACATCCCCGTCGAAGAGCATCGAGCCGCCCTGGATGCGCCGCTCGTAACGCTGCTCCGAATCGGGGTAGCGCAACACGACCGCACCGGTCGAGCGCAGCCACACGTAGTGGCACCACTTGCCGACGATCCCGGCGTCGGTGCTCGCGAACGCGTCGACGAGGTCGGCCAGGTAGTGCTCGCCGTAGAAGTTGTCGTCGTCCATCTTCGCGACGTAGCGCCCGCCGGCCGCGTCGACGCCGAGGTTCATGCAGGCCCCAAGCGTCAATGACGGATCGGCGTGCACGATCGTGAGGTTCGCGGCTCCGGCCTGTGTGGCCCGACGGCGCAGGTCGGCGTCATCGATCTCGGGGTGGTCGGCCAGTCCGTGCAGCACGAGCACGAGTTCGGTGTCGGCGTGCGACTGGCGCCCGAGGTTGGCCATGACGTTGTCGAGTTCGTGCACCCGGTTGGTCGGCACGACCGCCGAGATCGACCGGTTCGTGTACGGCGCCGGGGTCTCGCGACCGGCCGCGGTGAGGATCGTGGCCGCGCGGTGCCCGGCGGTGTGCCCGGCGAGCACGGCCCGTCGCAGGCGCAGGCCTTCGCGCGCGACGAGTTCCTCCTGGCGCATCCGGGCGACGAGTTCAGAGCGCAGTGCCTGCTGCTCATCGACGCGCGGCACGAGCGCGTCGATCTCGGCCGGCAACGCGCTGCCCAGACCGGACGTGCCGACCAGGGGCGTGCCGGCCATCGCGGCGGCCATCGACGTCCACGGCGCGGTCGCAGCGGCGTTGCCCAGGTCGAGTAGGACGCGCGCGTCGCCGAGCGCGCCGCCGACGGCGTCCCACGGCCCCTCGGCGACCTGACGCTCGGTGAGCAGCGCCGGCGGG
>NZ_BCRE01000258.1 GCF_001552435.1 Kribbia dieselivorans NBRC 106261 | reverse complement strand
CCCGCGGACGGCGCTCCGTTCGTGGCGACCGCGGCGACCGCGGCGTTCGCGGCAGCCGGGGTGCGAGCCGCGACCACCCGGCGGATTGCCTCGGCCAAGCGCGCGGCCCGGACCGGTTTCATGACGTAATCGGCCGCCTGCACGGCGAACGCATCGACCGCATGGGCGTCGTCGGCGGTGACGAACACGATGCTGGGGCGCTCGGCGAATCGGGCGATGACGCGGGCCAAAGCCATGCCGTCCAAGCCGGGCATATTGATGTCGCTGAAGACCACGTCGACCGGCTCGGAGTCGAGGACCCGCAGCGCGTCCGTGCCGCTCTGGGCCGTGAGGACCTTCGCGATCCGGGGATCCTGATCGAGCAGGTAGGTCATCTCCGAGAGTGCCGGCAGTTCGTCGTCGACGGCCAGCGCGATCAACTGGTCGCCGGACCCGGGGGTGGGGGAGGAGGCCATGGTCCTGAGCCTATGCCGCGACATGAACGCCGGGGGTGTACTTCGGCACGGTGAAGGAGACCTTCATGCCCGCGTCCGGTGCGGTTTCGACCACCAGGCCGCGCTCGTCGCCGTAGACCTGACGCAGGCGGGCGTCGACGTTGCCCAGACCGATCGAGTTCGACCGGCTCTGGCCGTCGAGGATCCGGCGGATGTGGTCGGGGTCGGCTCCCACGCCGTCGTCCTCGACACTGATCTCGACATCGTGCCCGCGGTCGCTGGCGGTCAGGGTGATCAGCCCCGGCGCGGACTTGGCGGCCAGGCCGTGCCGGACCGCGTTCTCGACCAGCGGCTGGATGGTCAGGTACGGCAGGGCCACGGGCAGCACCTCGCGGTCGACCGCCAGGGAGATCGACAGCCGGTCGCCGAACCGGGCCTGCTCGAGCACGAGGTAGCGCTCGACATTGCGCAGCTCCTCGGCCAACGAGGTGTAGGCACCCCCTTGACGAAGGGCGTACCGGGTGAAGTCGGCGAACTCGAGCAGCAGTTCACGGGCGCGGTCGGGATCGGTGCGCACGAACGACGCGATCGCGCCGAGGCTGTTGTAGATGAAGTGCGGGCTGATCTGGGCGCGCAGGGCCCGCAGTTCGGCCTCCATCGCCCGGGAGCGCTCGCGTCCGAGCTCACTGAGCTCGATCTGCGCGGCCACCCAGGTCGCGACCTCCTCGGTGGCCCGCACCAGACCGGCGCTGGCCCGCGGCCCGTAGGCGCCGATGGTGCCCACGACGAGATCGTCGGTGATGATCGGCGTGATCACGGCCGCCCGGATCGGGCAGTCCACGTCGGTGCAGTGGACCGCGTCACCCTGCAACACGACGCTCCGCCCGGAATCGAGGGTTCGGCGGGCTTGCGCGTGGGCGTGCCGGGCGTGACCGTGCTCGCCGAGGCCGTCCCAGGCGACGAGGGAGTTGAGATCGCAGATGCTCAGCGCCGGCGTGCCGAGCATGGCGCGCAGGTGCGGCGCGGCCTTCTCGGTTCCGTCGTCGCTCAGGCCGTCCCCGAGATGGCGGGCGGCCTCGGAGGCGGAGTGGAGCGTCTCGTAGGTGGTCGCGTCGGCGACGCTGACGTAGCCGCGCGCCGGAACCCGCCGTCGCCACACGAGGAACCACAGGAGCAGGGCCACCGCGGCCACGCCCACGGTCAGCGCGGCCGTGGGCCAGTGCACGTACGGCATGGGCGCTCCTTTGCTCGCTGTGGACAGACTAGGTCGACCAGCGTAGGTGGCGCGGGAGCGCGGCCGTGCGTCGCCTACGCTTGGCCGGTGCAGTCGTCTCCCGAGGTCATCCGTGCGCTCCGATCCCTGGCCGACATCCCGGAGGTGGCGGCCGCGGTCGACGACTCGCGAGAGGCATGTACGCAGCTGCGGTGGCATCAGGCGTTGCGTCGTCGTATCCCCGAGGCCGCGGCGGAGTCTCGTGTGCGGGGGGCATGGGCGAGCGCGCGTCTGGAGGGGGCGCGCACCTCGGTCGAGATCGTGCGCGACCTGATGCGTGGGGCGCGTCAGCCCTCCCCGGACCCGGACCCGGTCGAGCGCATCGTGCGCGGTGCGATGGCCGCGACCGCCGAGACCGAACACGTGCGCGCGGTGGCGGTGGCCTCGCCGATGCAGGCGTTGGCGCGCCTCCACGTGGTGGCGGCGGCGGATCTGGTGCCCGATCGCGCCCAGCTCGGTCGGCCCCGCACCGGTGACGAGACCTGCGAGGAGTTCGCCGATCTGGGGCCGGCGCCGGCGGCCGATCAGGTGCCGGCTCGCTTGGCCGGGGTGGCGCAGATCCTCGCGGCGAACGAGGCGGTGCCCGCGCTGGTGTGCATCGCGATCGCGCATGCCGAGATCGCGACGATCCGGCCCTTCACGCACGGCAACGGACTCGTGGCCCGCGCCTTCGAGCGTGCCCTGGTGCAGGCCACCGGCCTGGATCCGACCGGGGTGGCGGTCACCGAGGCCGGTCAGGGCGACCAGGGGCCGACGGCCTACATCGGTGCGCTGACTGCGTACGCCACCGGCGGCGCGGACGGGGTTCGGCTGTGGCTGGAGCACTGCGGGACGGCGTTGGTGGCCGCTGCGCTGGAGGGTCACACCATCGCCGATGCGGTGTTGGCCGGCCGTCTGACCTGACGCGATTCGGGCGTCACCTTGCCGTTGTCGAGCGTTCATCAAGCGTTCATGATCCCGAGACCGGGGGTGGGGCTTGCAAATCGCGCGCTCGCGGGTGAGGATGGGAACAGTTCAGCTCCCCGCACCCCATCGGGTTGAGCGGACTGGGCGCCGATTCTGTCCCCCCGGAGCGGCGCTAGATGGCCCCGGCGGCCCCCCTCCGCCGGGGCCATCAGCATGTCCGGACGCGGCTGCCGGTCCAGCGTGATGAGAACAGTTGTCCACAGGCGTTCGAGACGAGTCCGCGCCGTCCACAGGCCGTCGATTGCGGGTTCCCTCGCGACCGTGTCCCGGGTCGACTGGACCCATGCCACCCACACCCCTCCTCATCCGTGTCGTCGGTTGCTCCGGCGGCCTGGGCGCCTCGACCCTGGCCTGTGCCCTGGCCGTGGAACTGGCCGACCGCGGCGAGCCCGTGCTGCTCGCCGACGGGGATGCCGCCGGTGGGCGGATCGACGTGACCGCCGCGGTCGAACACCAACCCGGCCTGCGCTGGGGTGACCTCAGCCACATCGACACCCCCGACGTGGAGGCGTTGGTGGCCGCGTTGCCCGGTGACCGAGTTCCGGTGCTCTCCGGCGGCCCTGGCCGCTCGAGCGGGGCCGTCGTCGGGCCGGTCCTCGCGGAGGTGGCGCGGTGGCGCACGGTCGTGGTCGACCAGCCACGCTGGCAGCCCCCGACGATGGAAGTACCGTCGGCCGCGGGGGAGGTCGGTGAGGAGGTCGAGGCGATCGACCTGTTCCTCGTGGGCCTGACGCCGCGGCACCTGCACGACGCGCAGGTCGTCGTCGACGACTGGCCGCTGGGGCCGGCGGCGATCATCACCCGCGGCCGCCGCCACGACGACCTGCTCT
>NZ_BCRE01000257.1 GCF_001552435.1 Kribbia dieselivorans NBRC 106261 | reverse complement strand
GACCCTGCGGTTGTCAGTGGCGGGGTGCAGACTGGGCGTGCCGGAACACGGAAAGCATCTCGCCGCACCGAGGAGATCCGCATGACCGTCCATTCGTCCGTCCCGTCGCTGCCGTGGCGCACCCGCCCGGAGTGCACGAGCGCCTCGCTCGACGACTCCACCCTGAACACGATCGACGCCTGGTGGCGTGCCGCGAACTACCTCTCCGTCGGGCAGATCTATCTGATGGACAATCCGCTGCTGCGCTCGCCGTTGCGCTTCGAGAACGTCAAACCGCGGCTGCTGGGGCACTGGGGCACGACGCCGGGGCTGAACTTCCTCTACGCGCACCTCAACCGCGCGATCGCCGAGCGTGCACAGCCGGCGATCTATGTGACCGGTCCCGGTCACGGTGGCCCGGGGTTGGTGGCCAATGCCTACCTCGAGGGCACGTACACCGAGACGTACTCCCACATCACGCAGGACGAGGAGGGGCTGCGCAAACTGTTCACGCAGTTCTCGTTCCCCGGCGGCATCCCCTCGCACGTCGCTCCGGAGACGCCGGGGTCGATCCACGAGGGCGGCGAGTTGGGGTACGCCCTCTCCCACGCCTACGGAGCGGCGTTCGACAACCCTGACCAACTCGTCGTGGCCGTCGTCGGTGACGGCGAGGCGGAGACCGGGCCGCTGGCGACGTCGTGGCATTCGAACAAGTTCCTCCACCCGGTGCAGGACGGGGTCGTGCTGCCGGTGCTCCACCTCAACGGGTACAAGATTGCCAATCCGACCCTGCTGGCGCGCATTCCCCAGGAGGAGCTGGAGGCGCTCATGCGCGGGTACGGTCATCACCCGTACTTCTTCACCGGTGGGTTCGACGGTGAGGAGCCGGCCGAGTTCCACCGCCGCTTCGCCGAGCTCCTCGACACCGTGCTCGACGAGATCGCGACAATCCGGGCGCAGGCGGCGGCAAACCCGCAGATGCCGCGTCCGGCGTGGCCGATGATCGTGCTGCGCACCCCCAAGGGGTGGACCGGGCCGAAGGAGATCGACGGCAAGCGCACCGAGGGGTCATGGCGCTCGCACCAGGTGCCGCTGGCCAGCGCCCGCGACACCGAGGCGCACCTCGGCGACCTCGACGCGTGGCTGCGCAGCTACCGGGCCGAGGAACTGTTCGACGAGACCGGGCGACTGCGCGAGGAGATCGCCGCGCTGGCGCCGCAGGGTGAACTGCGGATGAGCGCGAACCCGCACACGAACGGAGGACTCGTGCTGCGAGACCTCCGTCTGCCGGACTGGCGGGACTTCGGCGTGGACGTGCAGGTGCCCGGCGCGCCGATCACCGAGGCCACGCGCGAGCTCGGTTCGTTCCTGCGCGAGGTCATCCGGCTCAACCCCGACAACTTCCGCATCTTCGGCCCCGACGAGACCGCGTCGAACCGGTTGCAGAACGTCTACGAGGTCACCGACAAGCAGTGGAACGCCGAGTACCTGCCCACCGATGACGACGACCACCTCGCGCCGACCGGCCGGGTCATGGAGATGCTCTCCGAGCACCAGTGCCAGGGCTGGCTGGAGGGGTATCTGCTGACGGGCCGGCACGGGGTGATGAGCTCGTACGAGGCGTTCATCCACATCATCGACTCGATGTTCAACCAGCACGCCAAGTGGCTCAAGGTCACCAACGACATCCCGTGGCGACGGCCGGTGGCGTCGTTGAACTACCTGCTGTCGTCGCACGTCTGGCGACAGGACCACAACGGCTTCTCCCACCAGGACCCGGGCTTCATCGACCACGTCGTCAACAAGAAGGCCGACATCATCCGGGTGTACCTGCCACCGGACACGAACACCCTGCTGGCGACGTACCACCACCTGCTCGACTCGCGACAGTTCGTCAACGTCGTCGTGGCGGGCAAGCAGCCGGCCCCGGACTTCCTCAGCATCGACGAAGCCGCCAAACACACCGCGCGGGGGCTGGGGATCTGGGAATGGGCCGGCTCCGAGGTCGCCGGTGAGGAACCGGATGTCGTGCTCGCCTGCGCCGGTGACGTGCCGACGTTGGAGGTGCTGGCCGCGGCGGACCTGCTGCGCCGGCACATCCCCGATCTCAAGGTGCGCGTCGTCAACGTCGTCGACCTCATGCGCCTGCAGGACGAGCGGGAGCACCCGCACGGCCTGAGCCACCGCAGCTTCGACACCCTGTTCACCACCGACAAGCCGGTGATCTTCGCCTACCACGGGTACCCGTCGCTGATCCACGAGCTCACGTACCGTCGCACCGGGCACGCCAACCTGCACGTGCGCGGGTTCAAGGAGGAGGGCACCACGACGACACCGTTCGACATGGTCATGCGCAACGACCTCGATCGGTACCGCCTCGTCATGGACGTCATCGACCGGGTGCCCGGCCTGACGGCGCGCTACGCCCCGCTGCGCCAGGACATGGAGGACCGTCGGCTCGAGGCCCGCGACTACACCCGGGTGCATGGTGAGGACATCCCGGTCGTGCGCGACTGGGTCTGGCCGGACGCGGGTGACCTCGTCGAGCAGTCCGCGGTCGACGCTGCCGTGGCGACCGGGGGTGACAACGCCTGAACGCGGTCACCGGATCGGCGTAGGGTCGTCAGGGTGTGGCGTTGGGTGACCCGAGGGGTCGTCGTGCTCGGCCTGGTGCTGATGCTGACCTCGAGCTGGCGGCTGTGGTGGTTGCAGACCCGCCTTTCGGAGGGCAATGCCTGCACGCTGCACGGCCTGTGTGACGCGGTCGCCAATGCCCACGCCCAGGAGCGACTCGGGTGGTACTTCCTCCTCGGCATCGCCGTGGTGCTCACCGGTCTGGTGATGACGTTCGTCCGGCGCCGCTACGAGGACGCGGTCGCCCCGGTGGCCGGGCCCTCCGGGTTGCCGGAGTGGGCGCACCATGAGCGCGAGACCATGCCGCCGTGGGAGCATGCCGCGTTCTCCCTGGCGGTGTTGCTGCCGCTGGTCTTCGCGACCCCGGTGGCGCTGCTCTTCGTGTTCCTCGGGCCGCACTCGTTCCTGGCGATGCTGGCGGTGTACTGGATCGTCGCGGCGTTCCTGCTCGACCGGTTGCACCGGGCGGTGAGCACCGACAGCCGTCAGCGGGCGCTGCTGACGTCGTTGCTGGCGCCCGGGTTGTCGATCGTGCCGCTGGTCGGGTCGCTGCCGCTGGGGCTCGCCTCGATCTCGACCGGCGCGGTGGCGGTACTCGGTTCGGCGCTGATCCAGGGCGGAGTCGTGCTCGTGGGCCGCACCTGGCCGTGGCCGTGGCGGAGGCCGGAGGTGTGGCTGGCCGCGGGCGTGGCCCTCGTCGTGGGCGGACTGGGCATTCAGCAGACGCTGCTGCATCAGGGGGACGGGTCGCTGACCCGGGTGGCGGTGGCCCTGAGCGAGGCCGTCGACCCCCGCGTGGCGGTCAGCGGTCCCACGCCGCACGACGCTCCGACCCCCACCCCCAGCCCGAACCCCACGACCCCGACGCCGAGCACGCCGACGGCGACCGCCCCCACCCCCACGGCGCCCACCTC
>NZ_BCRE01000256.1 GCF_001552435.1 Kribbia dieselivorans NBRC 106261 | reverse complement strand
AAGGCTGCCGGGGCGACGCGCGCGACGTCGGTGGCCGAGCCGCGCGTGGTGCGGGCAATGACGACCGGGGCGGCCGCGCCGGCCGGTCGGTCACACTCGGCGGAGTACGGCACGAGGACCTGTGTGCGCACCGCCGGGTCCGCGGAGGGCGACCGGACCACCCCGATGAGGATCCGGCGCTGCCCACCGACCCACACGGCCCGGCCCAGCCAGGTCGCATCGACACCGGCGCGCGACGCCACCGCCTCACCGAACACGACGACGGGGTCACACCGCCGAGCCATCGCCTCGTCCCACCACCGACCCAGCACGACCTCCCCCGACAGGGCCTCAAGGGCCTCGGGGCTGGCCAGCAAGACCTCACGCGGCAACGGCGTGGCCAACGGGTGGGTGGCCATCGGCACGGTGCCGTCCGGATGGGCCATGACCAGGCCGGCGGCGACGATCGCGGGCTGGGCGCGGAGCCGGGTGAGCCCATCGACCTCGTCGCGGGCCTCATCCGGCGACCATCCCTCGACCCGAAGGGTCTGTGACTCATAGGCATCGAACCGCTCCTGGACGAGCCGCACGCCGTTGCCGGCAACGCCGAGGGTGCCGATGAGGGTCAGGACGCCGACGGCCACGACGAGCACGGTCGTCGATGACCGTCCCGGCCGCCGTACGATCGCCTCGAGGGCTTCGGTCAGCGCGGTGCGCCACGCGTTCATGTGGCACTTCCGCCCGCGGCCAACACGCCGTCGCTCATCGTCAGGGTTTCGTCGCAGCGCGCGGCGACGGCGGGGTCGTGGGTGACGACGACGACCGCGGCACTCCCTTGGCGGGCCAGGTCGAGGAGGAGTGCGAGCACCAGTTCACCGCTGGCCGCATCAAGGTTGCCGGTCGGCTCGTCACACAGGAGCACCGCGGGGTCGCGCACGAGCGCGCGGGCGACGGCGGCCCGCTGCCGTTCCCCGCCGGACAGGGTCGTCGGCGAACTGTGGAGCCGGTGCCCGAGCCCAACGGTCTCCAGAGCGGCCTGAGCGCGGGGCCGGTGCTCAGCGGCGGGCACACGTGCGTACTTGAGCGGGAGCGCGACGTTGTTGAGCACGTCCTTGTGCGGCACGAGGTGAAAGGACTGGAAGACGAACCCGATGGCCTCGGACCGAAGGCGGCCCCGCTCGCGTTCGGTCAGCGCCCCGGTCTCGTGCCCATCCAGCCGCAGGCTCCCGGCCGTGGGCGTGTCCAGCAGGCCAAGGATGTTGAGGAGCGTCGACTTGCCCGACCCGCTCGGACCCACGATGGCCGCGCTCCGCCCGCGATGTACGGTCAGCGAGGCGTCGCGCAACGCATCGACGGTGCCCCACGGCGCGTCGATGCGCCGGGCGAGATGTTCGGCCTCGATCGCCGGGGCCGGCCCGCCACTCATGTCGGTGACGGGGCGGTCGCGGACTCGCCGGAGGTGACCCCGACGACGACCAGATCGCCTGTGCTCAGGGCCGCCCCCTTCATCGGCGTCACCTCGACCGAGCCCCTCGCGGAGAATCCGGGTCTGACCGGCACATCGCGTGTCGCGTTCCCCGAGCCGCCGTCGGGATCCTCGCGAACGCGCACGAAGGTCTCGCTGCCGTCGCCGTCCCACAGGGCGCTGACGGGGACCACAAGGGCGGGTCGGGCCGCCCGCTCCCGCTCGACGATCGCCACCACCGCATCGCCGTCGGCCAGTTTCGCCCCGGTGACGTCGATGAGCAGCGAGCCGTTCGCTTCTCCGTCACCGCGGCCGCCCTCGTCGGCGCCGGCCGCCGCGGCGTCTGAGCCACCGCCCCCGTCCGCGTTCGATGCTCCGGTCCACACCGCGCGGATCTTCGCTGTCGCGGTGGTCTGGCCGTCGAGGCGCACCTTCATCGTCGCTGCGATCGGCGGTGTGCCCGGGGCCAGCGGACACGAGACCCGCTCATCGTCCGAGCGCAGGGTCAGTTCGTCGAGGTTGGTCGATCCCAGGGCGGAGTCCGACCACGCGACCGTGGCGGGCAGCGACTCGACGACCAGGATTTCATCCCGCGGGATCGTGGCCCCGCCGTCGTATCCCAGCGCGGCCACGTGCCGCTTCCAGATCTCCCTCTCGGCGACGCGCCACGGAGTGCGGGCCGGTTGCGCGATGACCAGGCCGCGCTCGGCAAGCATCGAACGGACCTGGTCGACGTCGGCGCCGGCGTCGCCAACCTTGATGTCCCGGAACATCGGCACCCGACCTTCGATCGCCACGATGGGCCGACCATCGATCTCGATCAGGGCCTCCCCGTTGCCGACCTGCCCGCGGCCGACGTTCACCCGCGAGACCACACCGTCAACACGCACATCCGCGACCCGAGCCACGACGGGTCGTTCGACGGTGCAGGCCAGCCGCACGTCGTCGACGAGCGTGCGACGTTCCACCGGCACGACGACATCCCGGACCGGGGTGGGTCCACTGCGCTCCGCCCGCGCGCTGATCGCCGTCAGCCACGTGAGGTAGCCGACGACGACGCACAGGATGACGGTGAGGATTGCCCATCCGAGCAGTGGGCCGCGATGCTCCCCCACGTCAGGCCAGCGCGGCTTCGGCTCGGCCGATGGCCTGGTCGAGGCTGTCGCGGACGCCGACGATCTCGCCTTCACGGGCATCCATCATTCCGGTGAGGTAGCGGTCCTCGATGGCCAGACGTCGAGAGGCGTAGTCGACCTTCACCTCACAGGTGGCCGAATCCTTGGCCACGCGCACGCTGGCCGGCACGCGCACCCCAGCCTGCTGCGCCTGGCCGAACGCGGCATCCGGCTCGTCGAGCCCTTCATGGCCGGCAGACGTCATGCACTCGGACCAGGACGCGTCGAGCGCGACCATGTCCTTGTCCTCCTGCGCGGCCAAGAGCGCCGAGTTGGCCAGATTCCCGGCCAGATACATCACGCCAGCCCCGGCCCCGGGCTCTCCGAACATTGTTGCCTCGGCCTCGGCGATGCAGCCACTGCTCGGCGATCCGATCTCCCCCGACCCATCGTTCAGCGTGTGGGTGACCAACTCATCCCGATCACCGAACAGGGCGTTGTTGTATCGCTTTCGCTCCGAGGGCGAGAGTGCCTTGGCATAGACCGCATTGGGGTCCGGTGGGACGCTCGATTCCTTGGGGAAACCTCCCGAGACCTCAGCCGGCGAGAAGCCATGGGTCTTCGGGAAGGTCACCGCTGGAGGTACGTTCGGAACCGCGTGCGCAAAACCGTGCTCCCGCATGCACTCCACGACCAAACGGGACTCGAAATCACCAACGGTCTGGCTGAGGGCGTGCACGGCCTCGATCTCGGCGCGCACTCCGGGTCGTGCCTCCGCCGCGGGCTGGATGGCCGACGAGGCAGGAGCCTCGGCGTCTGTCGTGCACGCGGTCACGGCGATCAGCGCTGCGACTGCAAAAAAAACTCTTCCCGACATCGTGATCCCCCTGAACACCAACCGAACTCGGTCAGATTAGCCCATGGGTCACCGCGCCGGAATGCTCAGCGTGACAGCAGTGCCGCCACGGTCCGCGGCACGTGAAGCGCGACATCGCGCGCGCGGATCGGGCCGCCGGGGTTGGCGTCGTCGGCGGCGACCCCGTGGACGAGTGCGCCGAGCGCACCCGCGGTGGGGAGGTCGAGACCGCCGGCGGCGAGGG
>NZ_BCRE01000255.1 GCF_001552435.1 Kribbia dieselivorans NBRC 106261 | reverse complement strand
TACTCCGCCGCCGGCGCTTCCGGTCCGCGTCGTCGATCAGACCCGCGCCAAGTACATCGAGGCCTACGAGCGGCTGACCGGCCAACGGTTCTGACGACGGCCCCAGTGGGCTGTGGCCACAACGCGTCGTCGTTCGTGGCCTTTATCGCATTTCCAAGAATGGGCACAGTTGCGCGCGGCTGCTGTTATCTTGGCGACCATGACAGTTCGCCCAGCGGCTGCGTTGTCCCTGTCTCTGTCATTGGTGAGCCTGCTCGGTTGCGGCCAAGAGTCTGCCTCCACGGACGATGGAGCAGGTACTCGGGACCCCGATGGACTCACACTGATTCACCCCACGTGGGGGATCGGTGCGGAGTCGCTCTCGGATTTGGTGGCCAACGACGTGACGTTTGTGGGGACAGTCACCGGCGCATCCGATGGGCCTGAGGCGCTCACCAACGAACCTGGCGCTCGCGACAATGAGCGTCGACGGTTGGTCACCGTTCGTGTGGACTCGGTTCTGGCCGGGGACACGAGTGTGACGTCGGTTCAGCTCTATACCTTTGGGTGGTCCATCCCTGACGGGCCGGATGGGAAGGCTATCCCGATCACTCCCGCGGGTGTGCCGTGGTTGGACGTTGGCGAGCGGGTCTTCATCTCGGCGAACCAGGGTGTTGAAGGCGAGTACGAGGTGTACACCCCGCCCGGGGAGGATGGCGCGTTCGAGATCGTCGACGGCAGACTCACCGAGCCGTACGGGGGCTCTGATTCTCCGGTCTGGGATGAGATCACCGGTTTGTCCGTCGACGAGGTCACGGCCAAGGTACGCGCGATCGAGGGATGAGAAACACCTTCCGAGGGCTGAGACTCGCGTCCCTGTTGAAGCGCCCCACCCTCAGTGAACACCTCTCGGGGGAGTGACCGCCCACGGCTGAGCCACACACCCTCGGCCGCCGGCCAGGCTGGAGCCGAGTTACGACAGGAAGTTCGTGCGTGCCAACCCCAACCGGATCATTGTGGGAACGCGGTCCACGTTCCGATGCTCCACTGAACCCCGCGACTCTGGTCGATTGCCCCAGGCCACGCGACCATATGTCCGGCAACCAATGGCTGGGATGACGAGGCTGTTGCTTGCAGGACCGTCGTCTTGCCTGAGGGGATGTCATGGAGCAGTGCTCGGTTGCGATCCCGTCCCCACGTGACAAACCCATCGCCGCAAGCGAGGGTCGCGGCGGATGCTGTGGTTTCGAGCGGGACCCGACGAGGCTGGTCGCCGCCCTCGAGGAGAATCTCGAGCTCTGCCCGCGTCGATCTGGATCTAATCCATGCGGTGTATCCCTCGCCTCCGCAGGCGGTTGGAATCCCGGCTCCCTTTGTCAATTGGCCCAAGGAGTGAATCTCCTGCCCAGAGTTGCTCTCGCGCATCTCCATGATTCGAACTTCTCCGGAGTTTCTGCCGGTGCGGAGGCGTGCGTCGTCGATGTAGACGAGTCGGTCGTGGGCCCCTGATGGCCCGTAGGCGCCTTCGGCGACCTCGCGGACGGGTCCTTTGCCAGAGATACTGCGGCGCAATACCCGGTACGTTTGTCGACCGGGGTACTTGCCGGGGTTGGTCTTGGGTGATTCGGGTCGGGCGGTGGGCCAGTCCACCACGGACCAGAACACCTGGTCCCCGACCACGGCGAGGGGATGGTGATCTGGGTTGAACAAAGGGGGCGAGTCGGTCTTGTAGTACTCAGTGTTGCTCGCCACGATGTGCGCGTTCTTGTGGTCGGTCGTCGCGAGGATGACCCAGTCCTCGATGTCAAGGCGGGTCGAAGCGGTCTGGCGCCAGACCACGGCCTCGCCATCGATGTCGGCCGCGATTGTTTGGCGATACGCACCCGACTTCGGAACACTGATCGGCGTGACCTCCTCACCCACACGCCAACCCATCTGCGTCGTGCCACCCATCAACCGTTCCGGATGATTCGAATCCGGCATGAAGCCGACCAGCATATCTCCGTTGGGTGCCAAGGCGTAGGGGCTGTACTGGCCTTTGCCCTTGTCATCGCCCCCATAGTGACCAACTGTTTGGAGGCCACCATTGGCGGCCGGAGACGGTTTGTCTTCTCCCGTGCACGCACCGGTAGTCAATGTCAATGCGAGCAGCGCAAGGCACGTCGCTGAACTGACCCGGGCCATCAGTTCACGTACCCGTGTTCTTCCACGTTGAGCCACAGCGTTGAGCGGCCGATGCTGAACCGCGGTTGGGAGTCCGGGAACGTCGCGAGACTATGGGCCGGGTCTGCCAAGTGAGTGTAAGCACCATCCTGGCTGAATCCGTACGCCCAGATCCAATGCCCGATCAAACGATTTGGATGCTCGTTGTAGTGAGGCTTCCCAACATACTCGACGGTGCTCACACCGACGCCCTTGCTGTCGTGGTTGACGGCGTACTGAACCGCCTTGCTGAACTCATAGGCCGAGGACACACTGCCGCCCACCTGGGTGTAATAGTTTGTGCCTCGCCAGTTGTTCACTCCACGACGCCACTGCCCCCGCGCCCAATCCGTGGCCCCGTAGTAGTCGGTTTGCATGTGTTCGTAGTTGGCCATATGGACCTGGTAGGGCAAGTTCCCGTCCTTGCGCGAATGGAATCCCACACCATCCTGGGTCTTGATCATCCCCAGACCCGACGCTGGCCCGCAGTAGATCCCGTTGACCTGACCGTCCGCGCGAACATCTGCAAGGAAGTCCGAGGCGGGGTAAGCGGCTACTGCATTGGCCGACGTCGACGCGGTGGCGCGGGCCTGAGCCGCAGAGGGACGTTCATCGTCGTCCGGGTACTTCTCCACGTGCACGCGCCGGGCGCGCTCCGCAGCCTCAGAGTTGCCCACCTTCATCTGCGTGACCCACTCATCGATCATCTTCCGTTTCGATGTAGACCGCGCAGACGTGAAATCGGGGGTTTCCGCGGCCTCGGCACGCGAACCGGTCCAGTTGCCATCAATGCCATCACCAGCGGGCACTGTGCCCGACCTTGGAAGGATCTCCTCCCCCGCAGCCACGGCACTCGTCGCGCTCAGCGCCCCTGACTCGTGCCACCGGGGTGTGTCAGTCGGGCTGGATGTCGAGCGCGTCGAGGATGCCCTGCGCGGTGTCGGTGAGTGGGTCGCGGGCGTGGTGTTCGTGACCGGCGATCGTGACGGTGATCTGCTGCAAGGGCCGTAGCGCGTGGATGATCTTCTTGATGCTCAGCCCGGTGGCGTCCTGTAGGTAGCGGGCGACCGCCAGGGCGGCGAACACGATCGTCAGGTGGGCTTCGATCGCGTCCCTGGCGTGGTGGAACATGGGCCTCGCTCGCAGGTCGGTCTTGGACATCCGGAACGACTGCTCGACGTGCCACAGGTCGTGGTAGCTGGCGATCACCTCGCTGGCGGACATGAGGTGGGCCGGGATGTTGGTCACGTAGCCCTTTAGGCCGACGAGGCGTCGCGCCCGCGCGAGTGAGGCCTCATCCAGGGTGGTGGCGCCGTTGCTGGTCTTGACGAACCGCGGTGTCCGAGCGGTCTTCTCACCCGCCACCACGGCGATGGCTCGGTTCTCCTGCAACGTCAACGTCTTCGCGTCCCGGGCGGCACGTTTGGCGGAGTAGGCCCACACCGCCCGCCACGACAGGGCGTGCCCATCGGGGTTCCACACCGGCTCGGCC
>NZ_BCRE01000254.1 GCF_001552435.1 Kribbia dieselivorans NBRC 106261 | reverse complement strand
GCGAACAACTGTACGAGCAGCCACCGACAACGTCCATAGTTATACGCTCAGAGCGAACAAACCGGATCAAATTGTGTGAAAAAAGCGGCAGGTGGTGCCAATGGGGTCACAGAGGTGACATTCGGCCGCCGACACGCGGCCCCACACCACTACGCTGCGCGCGCGGTTGACTCCTCGATCAGGTCCTCGAGCACGCCTTGCGCACCCGGCTCCAGCCCGGTCGTGGCGGCCAACGCGGCCCGCGCCTCGTCCACGAGCCGCGCGATGTCGGACTCGAGGCGATCCAACGCCCCGGCGTCGACGATGATCCGCCGTAGTTCGTCGACCTGGGCACCGGTGAGGTGCGGGTCTCCGAGCCACGCCTCGAGCTGCTCGACCCCGGTCGCCGTTGCTCCGGCCAGCGTGTGCGCCACCAGCACTGTGCGCTTGCCCTCGCGCAGATCGTCACCGGCCGGCTTGCCCGTCGCGGCCGGATCGCCGAACACCCCCAGGACGTCGTCGCGCAACTGAAAGGCCTCGCCGAGCGCGAGCCCATACCGCGACAGCGCCGCCAGATCGCCCGCGCCCACTCCGGCGGCCGACGCCCCGATGAGCAACGGATGCTCGATCGAGTACTTCGCCGACTTGTACCTGATGACGTGATGTGCCCGAGCCACCCGCTCCTCGGCCGCGAACTCCGACCACGGGCGCACCGACTCGGCCAGATCCAGGTACTGCCCGGCCATGAGCTGCGTGCGCATCCGGTCGAACACCGCCCGCCCACGTGCGAGATGCTCGACCGGCAGGTCCGATGCGACGAACAGCTCGTCGCACCAGTTCAGACACAGGTTCCCGGCCAAGATCGCGCCCGACATCCCGAATCGCTCCGAGTCGCCGGCCCAGGCCCGCGCACGATGCTCCGCCGCGAGGTGCCGATGGGCCGCCGGTTGCCCGCGCCGGGTGTCGGACTCGTCCATGACGTCGTCGTGTAACAGCGCCGCGGCCTGGAAGAACTCCATCGAGGTCGCCAACGTGATCAGGGCGTCGGAGTCCGGCTGCCCACCGGCCCGGTAGCCCCAGTAGAGGAAGAGGGCACGCAACCGCTTGCCGCCGCGCAACAGGCGGTCGATGGCCGCCACCAGGTCATCCACATCCGGGCCCAACTCGGCCAAGACGTCGCGCTGATGCGCCAGCGTCGCGTCGATACTCGTCTGGATCCGCGAGCGCAGGTCGGCCTTCGTCACTGTCCTCACCCGGAGCAGCCTATGCGCATCGCTGGTCTAACCTTGCAGCGTGCCCACCCCTGCCTCATCCATCCCTGCCGCCCTGCGCGGTGACCGCCCCTCGATCAGCTTCGAGTTCTTCCCCCCGAAGGACGACGCCGGCGAGGTTGCGTTGTGGGAGGCGATCGCCCGGCTGGAATCGCTCAAGCCCGACTTCGTGTCGGTGACCTACGGCGCCGGCGGCACCTCCCAGGACCGCACGATCCGCGTCACGCAGCGCATCGCTCGCGAGACCTCCCTGACCGCGATGGCCCACCTGACGTGTGTGTCCAAGACGGTCGATGAGATCGCCGACGTCATCGCGGCCTACGAGGCAGCCGGGATCGAGCACGTGCTCGCGCTGCGTGGCGACCCGCCGGGCAACCCCGGCGGCGAGTGGGTCTCGACCCCTGGCGGGCATGAGCACGCCGATTCCCTGGTCGCCCAGATCCGCGCGGCCTCCGACATGGAGATCGGAGTGGCCGCCTTCCCCGACGTCCACCCCGAATCGGCCGATCTGGCCCACGACGTCGACGTCCTGGTGCGCAAGCACGAGGCCGGAGCGTCGTTCGCCGTCACCCAGATGATCTTCGACACGGTCGGCTATCTGCGTCTGCGCGACGAGGTCTCCAAGTGCGTCGACATGCCGATCACGCCGGGCATCATGCCGGTGACCAACGTCAAGCAGATCGCTCGGATGACCCAGCTCATGGGCACACCGCTGCCGCCGAAGCTCATCGAGCGGCTCGAGGCCGTCGACGGCGACCCCGCCGCGGTGCGGGCCGTGGGCGTCGAGTGGGCCACCAACCTGGCCCGTGACCTGCTCGCCGAGGGCGCGCCGGGCATCCACTTCAACACGATGAACCGCTCGACCGCGACGCTCGAGGTCTACGGGGAGCTCGGCCTGAGCGTCTGACCGGGTTAGAGACACCCCCGAGTGATGGTTTCGGGCCGCCCCAGGAGCCCTGGGGCGGCCCGAAACCATCACTCGACGTGGGGGGTGGGAGACGCGTGTGCGTCAGATGCGGTTGAGCCCGGCGGTGAGGGCCGCGACGAGGTCGGCCGGGTCCTCGATGCCGATCGACAGGCGGAGCAGGCCGTCCGAGATCCCGGCGGTTGCGCGCGCCTCCGGTGTCATCGAGGCGTGCGTCATCGTCGCCGGGTGGGCGATGAGCGACTCCACGCCACCCAGCGACTCCGCCAGCGAGAAGCACGTCAGGCCGTCAAGCAGCCGGCGCACGGCGGCCTCACCGTCGACCTCGAATGAGACCATCGCCCCGAAACCGGACTGCTGCCGCGCCGCCACCTCGTGCCCGGGGTGCGAGGCCAGACCGGGGTAGTACGTCTGGCGCACCGCCGGGTGCGCGGTCAGGGCCTCGACGACCGCGGCGGCACCCTCCTGATGGGCGCGCAGACGCGGGTGGAGGGTACGCAGGCCGCGCAATGTGAGATAGCTGTCGAACGGCGCTCCGGTAATGCCCAGGGTGTTCGACCAGAACGCGAAGAGCTCGTGCAACTCGGGAGTCTTCGCGATGATCGCGCCGGCGACGACGTCGCTGTGACCGTTGATGTACTTCGTCGTCGAGTGCACGACGACGTCGCAGCCCAGGTCGAGCGGGCGCTGCAGCACCGGCGTGAGGAAGGTGTTGTCGGCCACGACCGTGGCTCCGACGGCCTTGGCCTTGCCCGCGACGGTGGCGATGTCGGTGATGCGCAGCAGCGGGTTCGACGGCGTCTCGAGCCAGACGACCTTGGGCGCCGGGGTGGCCGCGAGTGCCGCGTCCACGGCCGCGTCGTCGGTGAAGTCGATGAGCACGACGTTGAACGCGCCCTTCTCGTGCAGCGAGTCGAACAGGCGCCACGTGCCGCCGTAGCAGTCGTGCGGCAGGAGCACGGTGTCGCCGGGGGAGAGCAGCGCGCTCACCGTGACCGTGATCGCCCCCATGCCCGAGGAGGTGATGACCCCGCCGGCTCCACCCTCGAGATCGGCCAGGGCGTTGCCGAGCAGGTCGCGGGTGGGGTTGCCCGAGCGGGTGTAGTCGTAGGTCCGCGGCTGGCCGAATCCGTCGAAGGTGTAGTTGCTCGACAGGTACACCGGGGGCACGACGGCTCCGTGGTGGGTGTCGTCCTCGAGGCCGGCCCGCACGGTACGGCTGATCAGCGACGGACCGCTGGTGGGCGGCGTGGGCTCGGTCATGCGGGGGTCACCTTTCGGGGTTGTGAAGCGCGATCAGGCACGTTATCCCACGCCGATGGACGTTGTCGGACCGGTGGGTTACGGTGGATTGTGTTCGAACTTCTGTTCGACACAGACGTTCGAGAAACGTGTGAAAGCCGCGATCCAGACCAGGAGGTCACCATGGTGCGCCATGTCGACGAGCCCATCGAGGTCCGCCCCCAGGAGGGTGCCATGCCCGGCACCGAGGCGACGACCGGGGTGCCGGGGCAGTTCCTCTGGCGGGGTCGGCTCTACCAGGTACGCGAGGTCATCGACTCGTGGCAGGAGCAGCGGGCCTGGTGGCGCGACGCGTTGGCGGTCGTGCCCACGGCCGGGGCGGCGGCGCAGGGCCGGCAGGTCTGGCGGGTCGTGGCCAGC
>NZ_BCRE01000253.1 GCF_001552435.1 Kribbia dieselivorans NBRC 106261 | reverse complement strand
ACCGGCGACCACGGCACCGGCACGTCGAGGGGCCCGGCGACCCCGCGGCCGGCGACCTCGGGGCCCTGGCCCGTCAGCGAGGCCTCGGCACGTCGCGGGTCACCTCGGCACCGAACACCTTGGGCAGCGGTCGTTGGATGGACTGGGCTCGGCGCCATGAGGCGACGGTGTGGCGGTGGACACCGTAGTAGTCGGCAAGGTCGATATCCGTCGCGCCAGCTCGGACGTGGCGTGCCAGATCGGTGGGGACCGGCAGGCGCGGCCGCCCGCGTTTTGGTGTCATAGTGCCAGTTTCGTGCAGTTTTGGCCCGGTTAGAAAACGCCGGGTCGGGGTGGGGGAGAAACAGGAGAGGGCGGCCTCTTCCGGCGACCCGTGCTTCAAAAAAACTGGGGGCGGCTTCAGCGTCGGTGCCTGGCGCGCGACGCGGGCCGGCGCGCAAGGAACCTCTCGTGTTCGGCGGTGATCCAGTCGAGGATAACCAGCGCGATCGCCAGTCGGTCAGGGTGCGGCGTCGAGCGGGCGCGCAGGGCGCGGGCGTAGAGGTCGATCCTCCCATCCTGCTGCGGAAGCGGGATCGTCTCTCGGCGCCAGTCCAGCGCCTTGTACGCCATGTAGATGGCACGGTGGTCGGCCGTCATGCGGTCCGGGGGTGTCCTGCCCCCGGGGCCCCTCCCCTTCCCCTTGGCGGTTCTTCCCCGGGCCCGGGGGTGAGGGGTGCCGGCATCGTGTGCGGGCCGTCCGCGCTGCCTGCCCGTGGATTTCCACAGGCCTGGCACCGCGCCCTTGGTGACCTTTAAGACCTGGTCTCCCGGTTCCTCTGTATTCCTCATTGTTCCTCACTTCTCCTTGGGGTATCACGCGGTGATACCCATTGCGTTCACTGAGTGATACCCATTGCGTTCACTGAGTGATACCCATTGCGTTCACTGAGTGATACCCATTCGGGCCGTTTTGGGTATCACTGGGTGATACCCATTCACCATGTGGGCGCCTGTGGATAACGAGTTATCCACAGGGTCATGCGCCTGGGGCGAAAGGTGTAGGGCGTACTCGGCGGATTGTCCTGGGCGGGGTGAGTTGGTCGGCGTGATGACGCCAGCGGATCGCAGGGTCCGCAACGCGCGGGTGACGGCCTGGCGATCGGCGGTGGTCAGGTGACCACCGCCGGCGGGTTCGCGACCTATGGCACGTGCGAGCGCTGCGCGGCCACCGAAGTAGCGTGGCGGGCGGTCTTGGTCGATTGACTGAATGCACATCCAGACCAGCGCGCGGAAGGCGGCATCGGGCAGGTGGGACCAGTACGTGTAGGCCAGATTCACGCTAGAGGCGCCCATGGTCGCGCGGGGTGGCGCAGGTCTCCAGGTAGCGTTCCAACTCGCTGACGCGGTAGCGGATCGAGCGGCCCAGGCGTATGGGGTGCAGTCGGCCGGCGGCGGCTTCTCCGTCGAGGAACCGGCGCGAGACTCCCAGATAGTCCCATGCCTGGGGACGGGTCAGCAGGGGATCACTGGGCGCGATTGGGTCGGTGGTGGGGTGGGACATAGCGGACGTTTCGCCGGCGCGACGTGCCACAGCGGGCCCGGGTGGGTCGGGCGCTGCGGGGCCTCGGGATCGAGGGCGTGGGGTGGGTGGCGTGCTCGGTCAGCGTCACGTCGAGCGGGCGCGTTCCTCTCACGGGCGGGGCCCGGGCCCGTGGGGGTCTTGGTCCACGGTCCGGGGGTGAGGCTCAGCGCTGCGCGAGCGGGCCACGGTGGGCCGGCGGGGCGCAGGGCGCAGTCAGCAGCTGGCGAGCGCTGACCAGCGGATCGGGCGGCTTCGCCTCGGGGTGGCGGCCCGGTGGCGTCGCGGTGTCGGGCAGAGTCGGGTGAGCGAGTTCCAGCGCGTGCTGGGCCCGCCGGATCAGGTCGTCCAGCCAGCGGGAGCGGCGCGCGGCGTGGGCGGCCTCTGCGGGGCGCTCAGCGGCCTGCAGGGCATCGGCCAGGGCCGACCATCGGGCAGGGTCTCGCGGGTGCCTAAGAAGCGCCACAGCGGCATGCGTGACGGCGTTGGCGCGGGCCGCCGTCGTGGCCGGTACGGGGACGAAACGTGCGGCCACTTCCTGGGCGGCCTCGACGTAACTCACGGTGCGTGGGGCAACGGTGGCACAGTCGGGCGCGGTGGGGATCACGCGCATACTGAGAACGGTCACGCGCTATCTCCCCTCCCTCAACGTCCCTGTGTGCCCCGGTGGTGCACTGAGTCCCCATCCTTGCATGATTTTCGGCTATTCCGTCGGACCTGTGGACTGTCGTTGTATCGGCGTCGTTGGGCGGTGTGGTCGGTGGTTCATGTTGGCGCCGGCCACGGCGGCGATCAGGTTGTGATCCGGTACGGCGGCATAGCGGGCGGTGGTCTCGGGTTTGCTGTGTCCCAGGAGTTCTTGCACGGCGCGCAGATCCCGGGTGGCGCCGTAGGCCTGGGTGGCAAAGCGGTGGCGCAGGGTGTGCGCGGTCCATCCGGCGGGCAGGGCTTCGCCGACGTACTTGCCCACCATGTGGGAGTGCAGGTGCGAGTCGGGGCCATATCCGGGGAACAGCCATCCGGGTGCGGTGCCGGCCACGGTCCAGCCGGTGCCGGGCGGGCCCTGGGTGCGCCGGCGCGTCACCTCGGCGTTCAGAGCTGCGGCGAGGTCGGGATGCAGGGGGATCAGGCGATCCCGGCCGCCCTTGCCCCGGACTCGGAGCACCCCGGGCATGTCCAGGTCGTCGGTGTGAACGGCGGCGATCTCAGAGCGGCGCAGACCGGCCAGGCCGGCCAGCAGGATCATCAGGCGGGTGCGGTCGTCGGCGGCGGCCAGCGCGGCCCAGACCGCTTCGTCCGGGGTCGGGCGGGGCAGCGCGCGGGGGACGCGTACACCGTCGAGGGCCTCGGTTGGGTTGTGATCGGTCCTGCCGGCGCGCACGGCCCACCGGTAGAACGATGACAGGGAACTACGGGTGGATCGCTTGGTCTCGGGGGACCAGTCCGTTCGGGCGAGGTAGAAGGTCAGGTCGTCGCCGGTGATGTCCCAGGGGTCGGCGTAAGTGGCGGCCAGGCACGCTAGGGCGCGGCGGCGCAGGTCGATAGTGGACGGGGCGCGGCCCCCGGCTTGTTGGTGCGCGGTCCAGGCGGCGACGTGCTCGGCCCACCTCGGGGGCAGTTGGGCCCTGCCCGGGCCACGGCGCGCGGGCGGCGGGGTGGGGATCCCAACCACGGGGGAGCGGCGGGCGTAGCCGGCGGCCGTGGCCCAGGC
>NZ_BCRE01000252.1 GCF_001552435.1 Kribbia dieselivorans NBRC 106261 | reverse complement strand
GGCCGTGGCCCAGGCGTAGAACGCACGGAGGCTGGTCAGGGTGCGCCGGCGGGTGTTGGCGGACCAGTTGTGCCCGTCGAGCCAGCTGGCCAGCTGGGCCGGGGTCAGCCGCCACGGGTCGGTGGTGGGGTGGGCGAGTGCCAGGGCTCGCACATGGTGGGCGTAGCCGGCGGTGGTGGTCTCGGTCCTGCCCTGGGCCAGTAGGTGAGTGATCCACGCGCGCACGTGGGGTTCCCACTCGGCCGCGGTGGCGGTGGGGCGGGTCAGGCTCGCGCTCATCGGGCACCGCCGTGGGTCGAGGGGCCGGGCCCGTCGAGGATGTCGGCGGCCAGGGCCAGGGTGGTGGCCAGGGCCCGGACCTGACCGGGCTCGCACATGTCGTCGGCCAGCACGGCGACTCTCACCGAGCCGGGTGCAGGTGGGTCGAGCGCGTCGTCGCGGCTCAACATCACCGATACCTCGGGGTCGGCCGCCAGCGGCCCGGTGTGGGTCAGCCACACCCGGCCGGTGGCGTCGGCGCCGAAGGCGTGCGAGCTGGGCCCGGTGCACCAGCTCGGGCACGGCGGCGGGGCGGGTAGGGGGGTCA
>NZ_BCRE01000251.1 GCF_001552435.1 Kribbia dieselivorans NBRC 106261 | reverse complement strand
CCGCCCTGGCGACCCTGGCGACGTCGGCGGCCTCGGCGGCGCCCGGTGAGGCACCGCGCTCCGTCGACGTCATCTGCGACGCGATCGGCGCCGACACGGTGACCCTGACCGGCGACCTTTCGCGCGGTGGCACCGCCGAGATCACCCACGGCCCGCTGACCATCGTCGGCGAGCCCGGTTTCGTCGGCCGCAGCGCCAGTGGCACCCCGATCGAGATCGCGCCGACGGGTGACGGAGCGCAGTGCACCGCGACCTCCGACATCTCGGGCCCGCTCACGACGCTCCTGCCCGCGCCACGCGTGGCCGCGGCGAACCTGGCCGGAGCGCAGCAGGCCACCGGCCGGTGGACGTTCACCGTCGTCGTCGACGAGGCCGCCGTCCTGGCCGCCGCGAAGGCGAACCCCGGCCCGGTCACGGCGATGACCCCCGAGCAGGCGGCGAAGGCGGCGGCCGACGCGAAGGAGGCGCAGGCCGACGCGCTCGCCCCGCAGTCGGCGGCGGACAGCTTCCCGTTCTCCGGCCCGCTCGGGTCGTACATCCAGTCACGACCGGGCAACGTCACCGTCGCGGTGCGGCGACCGGGCACGTCGACGGTGTACACGTACACGAAGGGGCCGACGGTCAACATCACCGCCAGCATCGTCAAGGTCGAGCTCATGGCCGGCGTCATGCTCAAGGCCCAGGACTCCGGCCGCGCCCTGACCGCGTGGGAGAAGTCGCAGATTGTGCCGATGATCCGCTCCTCCGACAACAATGCCGCCACCGCGCTGTTCAACTACCTCGGCGGCCGCGCCGGGCTCGACCGGGTCAGCGCCCGCCTCGGCCTGTTCAGCACCCGCGCCGAGGCCGCCGGCCACTGGGGGTTGACGACGACGAGCGCCTCGGACCAGACACGGCTCATCGAGCATTTCGCCAAGGCCACCGGCCAACTCACCTCGACGAACCGCACGTACGGGCGCACGCAGATGCTCAACGTCACCTCCAGCCAGGACTGGGGCGTCTCGGCCGGGCCGCCGGCGGGCACGGTCGCGCTGAAGAACGGCTGGTTGCCGCGCTCGACGGGGTACCACGCCAACAGCATCGGGCTGTCGACGTACAGTTCCCCGGACTACGCGATTGCCGTGCTGACGCAGGCCAACCCGGGCACGCTCTCGACGCAGATCTCCACGATCGAGGGAGTCTCGAAGATCGTCTGGTCACGGCGGGCCGCCCTGGTGCCCGCGCCGCCTCCGCCGCCGAAGCCGAAGGCCGCGCTGCGCAACGACTTCACCGGCGACGGACGCCCGGACCTCATGGCGATCTCGAAGGGCGGATCGATCTACCGCTGGCCCGGCGTGGCCGGCGGCGGCTACGGCAAGCGCGTGCTCGTGCAGCGCGGGTGGAGCTCGAAGAACTGGATCGGATCGCCCGGCGACCTGAACAAGGACGGCCGCGCGGACCTGCTCGTGCGCGAGGACGACGGCCGGATCCGGGCGTACTACTCGCTCAGCGGCGGCAAGTTCGGGGTGCCGCGCACGCTGGCGACCGGCAAGGGCTCGTTCACCACGCTCGCGACCGGGGTGGACATCGACAAGAACGGCACTATCGACGTCATCGGGCGGCGGGCCGACGGCGAGCTGCGCGGCTACTCGATCGGCACCAGGAAACTGGTGATCCTGGGGTCACTGGGCAACCTCGGTCGGTACCACCCGCAGATCTACGGGATCAGGGACGTCAACGGTGACGGGCGGGACGACCTGCGCGCGTTCACGGCCAAGGGAGAGATGCGCGTGCTGTACTCCCGTGGTCGCTCGTTCACCCGCAGCGACACCATCTCGAGCGGCTGGAAGTACAAGACCCAGATCGCGGTCCCCGGCGACCCGAACCGCGATCGTCGCGACGATCTGGTCGCCGCGAAGACGGACAACACCGTGCAGCGGTACTGGGGCACGGCCGGTGGCGGTCTGCGCGGCGCAACGACGCTGCCCACCGTCTCGGCGAAGAGCATGCGCCAGTTCTTCTGACGCGAACCACGCACACCGGCAACACCGTGAGGTGAATCTCCGATTTTGCCCATGCGCCCCCGAAGCCGAGGGCGCATGGGCAGGATGGAGGAAGGACCCCGAACCGAGGAGGAACGATGATCCCTCGCACCGCCATCTCCCCCACCGTGGACGCTCACCCGGGTCTGGAGTACTACGAGGTGCTCGTGTTCTGCTCCGAGGACGGGCAGGGTGGCAACCGGCTCGGGATCGTCGTGGGTTCGTCCGGACTGGCCGATGACGAATGCCAGCGGATCGCGGCCGAACTCGCCCCCGCGGAGACGGTCTTCATCGACGACGTCGAGGCCGGATGGCTGCGGATCCACACCCCGACGCAACGGATCCCGTTCGCCGGGCACCCGACGGTCGGCGCGACCTGGCTGCTGCATCACCTCGGTTACCCCGTCACCCGCCTGTTCATCGACGCCGGGCTGCCGGAGGTCGGCGCGACGCTGCAGGGCGCGACCGTCGAGGCGCCGGCGGAGTGGACCATGGCGTGGAACCTCATCCAGGTCGCCTCACCCGACGAGGTCAACACAGCCGTCGCCGACGGAGATGGCCAGCACGACTATCTCTGGGCCTGGCTCGATGAGGAGCGCGGTCTGGTCCGGGCTCGCGCGTTCGCGTCGTATGCCGGGGTGCCCGAGGACGAGGCGACCGGATCGGCGGCGATCGCCCTGTGCGCCCAACTCGGGCGGGAGTTGACGATCGGGCAGGGGCAGGGGTCGCTGCTGCACGTCAGCCCGGGTGACAACGGCCGGGTCCTGTTGACCGGTCGCGTGCGGGAGGCGTGACCCCCGCGATTCGAGGTATTTCCGACCGCCCGCTGATTCGAGGTATTTCCGACCGCTACAACGGGCGGTATTACCTCGAACCGGCTGGGGGCGGGGCGGGGGGGCGGGTGGGTCTCACGCGTAGGTCGTCGAACGCTGCCGCACCGGACGCCCGATGCCGGCGGCCAGTTCGACCAACTCGTCGACGGTTTTGGCGGAGCCGTGCTCGGACCCGGCCATGCGCGAGATCGTCTCCTCCATCAGGGTCCCGCCGACGTCGTTCGCCCCGCTGGTGAGCATCGCGCGCGTGCCCTCAACGCCGAGCTTGACCCACGACGTCTGGATGTTGCGGATCCGGCCGTGGAACATCACCCGCGCGAGCGCATGCACGGCGAGGTTGTCCCGCTGACTCGGCCCCGGGCGCGACACCCCGGCGAGATAGATCGGCGCGTTGGTGTGCACGAACGGCAGCGGCACGAACTCGGTGAAGCCGCCGGTCTCGTCCTGGATGCGCGCGAGTCGCTGCAGGTGCCCGACCCAGTGCCGCGGGTGGTCGACGTGGCCGTACATCATCGTCGAACTCGACGGGATGCCCAGGTCGTGGGCGGTTCGCACAACGTCCTCCCACGCGTCGGCGGGCAGCTTGCCCTTGGTCAGCACCCACCGGACCTCGTCGTCGAGGATCTCCGCGGCCGTGCCGGGAATCGAGTCCAGACCGGCCTCCTTCGCCGCGGTCAGCCACTCGCGCACCGAGATCCCCAGCCGGCCCGCGCCGTTGACGACCTCCATCGGCGAGAACGCATGCACGTGCATGCCCGGGGTCCGGTCCTTGACGGCGCGGATGATGGCGAAATACCCGTCTCCGGGCATGGTCGGGTCGATGCCGCCCTGCAGGCACACCTCGGTCGCACCGAGCTCCCAGGCCTCGGCGGCGCGATCGGCGATCTGGTCGAGCGAGAGCGTGAACGCGTCGGCATCGGTGCGGCGCTGGGCGAACGCGCAGAACCGGCAGCCGGTGTAGCAGACGTTGGTGAAGTTGATGTTGCGGTTGATGACGTACGTGACGTCGTCGCCGACCGCCTCGCGGCGCAGGTCGTCGGCCAGGCGACACAGCGCGGCCAGCGCCTCGCCCTCGGACTGGATCAGCGCCAACGCGTGCGCCTGGCTGAGCGCGCCCGGGGTCGCCTCGGCGGCCGCGAGCGCCTC
>NZ_BCRE01000250.1 GCF_001552435.1 Kribbia dieselivorans NBRC 106261 | reverse complement strand
CGGCACCCTCGGCAATGCCATGCGCACCGCGAAGGCCGAGGCCGAACGCACGGCCGCCACGCGCGCCTCCGTCGAGGCCAAGCTTGCCACCGATCGCGCCGAATATGCCGAGCTCAGCGAGCGACTCGAGCAGGCCAGCGCCGAGCAGGGCGCTGACACGCAGGAGCCGTCGACCGACGAGCGTGACCGGCTCGAACTCGCGGCCTCGCAAGCGCGTACGGGCGAGACGGAGCTCCGTTTGGCCCTGCGTTCGACGGAGGAACGCGCCCGTGCCATCGCGGGTCGCGCCGAGTCGCTCGAGGGCGCGGCGCGCAACGAGATCGCCGCGCGCGAGCGGTTGCGTGCCCGGCGTGAGCGTCGGCAGCGTGAGGCCCAGGTGGCCGAGCACGTCCACGCCGTTGCGGGTCGGGCGCTGACCGTCGTGGCCGCCGCCGTCGAACGTGCCGCGGCGGCAAGCCAAACCGCCGCCAGCGAACGGGCCCAGCGCGAGCAGGTCCTCGCCGACCTGCGCCAACGCGTGGCGGGAGAGCAGGACGAGTTGCGCCAGCTCACCGACGCCGTACACAAGGACGAGGTGGCCCGTGCCCAGCAGTTCGCCAAGATCGAGCAGCTCAAGGAGAAGGCCCTCGAGGAGTGGGGTGTTGACCCCGACGTCCTCATCGAGGAGTACGGTCCGCACCAGCTCGTTCCGCCGGTGCTCGAGGCGGGTCAGTCGGCCGACGATCCCGACGCGCCGCAGCCGCAGCCCTATGTGCGCGAGGTGCAGGAGAAACGACTCCGCGTTGCCGAACGTGGGCTAAAGGCGCTCGGTCGCGTCAACCCGTTGGCGCTGGAGGAGTTCGCCGCGCTCGAGGAGCGGCACACGTTCCTGACGACCCAACTCGAGGACCTGAAGAAGTCGAAGAAGGACCTCCTCGACATCGTCAAGGAGGTCGACGAGCGGGTCGAGCAGGCCTTCGCCGAGGCGTTCGCGGACACGGCCGTGCAGTTCGAGCGTGTCTTCCAGCGGCTGTTCCCCGGCGGGGAGGGGCGCCTGGTGCTCACCGACCCCGACGACATGCTCACCACCGGCTTCGAGGTCGAGGCGCGCCCGCCGGGCAAGAAGGTCAAGCGACTGTCGCTGCTCTCCGGCGGGGAGCGCTCGCTCGTCGCGGTGGCGCTGCTCGTGTCGATCTTCAAGGCCCGACCGAGCCCGTTCTACATCATGGACGAGGTCGAGGCGGCGCTGGACGACACGAACCTCCATCGCCTCATCACCCTGTTCGAGGAGTTGCGAGACTCGTCACAGTTGATCGTCATCACCCACCAGAAGGCGACGATGGAGTGCGCGGACGCCCTCTACGGGGTGTCCATGCGCGGCGATGGCGTGACGACGGTGGTGTCACAGCGGCTGCGTGACCTCGCTCCGGCCGAGTGAAGGTCGCGCTTTGGTCACGATTCGTGTGACCAAAGTTAACCTCTGCGTATCGCTGTTGACTTGTGTGACGCCTGTGACCAGTGTGATTATCTGACAGGAAACGTTCAGGGACACAGTGGGAGGATGTAGTCATGTTCTGGGTGATCAGCGGCGTGCTTCTGTGCATCGCCTTCGCAGTGGTCGTTCTCGGCGCGGTCGTACTCCCGGCGCGTCGCGAAGGGCGTGAAATCCTCACCGAGCGCGGCGAAGAGGTCGTCGTCAAGGTCCGCAGCAGCACCGCGGCCGTCGGCCAGCGCGCCTCGAGCTCCCTGCGCACCCGTCAGGCCGAAGCCGACTGACTCGCCGATGGTCGGCTGCGGGCGACCGGCTGTGTCTGAGAGGGGTCTGCCCCGCTGTCGGTGCGGTGCCATAGGGTCGCTCTCATGGCTGACACCGCTCCGCTCCCTTCCGGCATCGACCTCCAGTGGGTCGATGCGACCGTCCGCCCGCAGGACGACCTCTTCGGCCATGTCAACGGCCGCTGGCTCGAGACCGTGGAGATCCCCGCAGACAAGGGCCGGTGGGGTGCCTTCGACGAGTTGCGTGAGCAGTCCGAGGCCGACGTGCGTGCCCTGATCGAAGAGGCGGCGGAGTCCGGTGCGGCTGAGGGGGTTTCGGCGCAGGTCGCGGGCCTCTACCGAGCCTTCATGGACGAGGAGCGCATCGAGGCGCTCGGCGCCACCCCGCTGGATGCCGACCTGGCCGAGGTTGCCGACCTGACCGAGGTCGCCCAGATCCCCAGCCTCCTCGGCCGCTGGGCCCGCGCCGGTGTCGACGGCCTCTTCGCACCGTTCGTCAACACCGACGACCGCGCCAGCGACACCTACATCGTCTACCTCGAGCAGATGGGCTTGGGTCTGCCCGACGAGTCCTACTACCGCGAGGAGCAGCACGCCGAGGTGCGGGCGTCCTACCTCGCCCACGTGACGAAGATGCTCGAGCTGGCCGGGGTGAGCCCGGCAGACCAGGCCGCGGCGCGCGTCATCGACCTCGAGACCCGCCTGGCCGCCGCGCACTGGGACCGGGTGAGCAATCGTGACTCCGTCAAGACCTACACCAAGGTCGAGCGCGCTGACCTCGACACCCTGACCGAGGGCTTCGACTGGACCGCGTACCTGGCCGGTCTGGGCGCCGACGAGTCCGCGCTGCCGGCCGTCATCGCGCGTCAGCCGTCGTACCTCACGGCGATGGGCGCCGCGTTGCGCGAGGTAGACCTCGCCACGTGGCAGGACTGGCTGCGCTGGCGCCTCGTGCACGCCCGCGCGCCGTACCTCTCCCGCGCGTTCGTCGACGAGAACTTCGACTTCTACGGTCGCACGCTCTCGGGCATCCCGCAGTTGCGTGAGCGGTGGAAGCGCGGCGTGGCGTTCGTCGAGGGTGCCGTGGGTGAGGCCGTCGGGCAGCTCTACGTCGAGCGTCACTTCCCGCCGCAGGCCAAGGAGCGGATGGACGAACTTGTCGCCAAGGTCGTCGAGGCATTCCGGCGCAGCTTCGCCGACCTGCCGTGGATGGGGGAGGCGACCCGCGCCGAGGCGCTGGCCAAACTCGACTCCTTCACGCCCAAGGTGGGGCACCCCGAGAAGTGGAAGGACTACTCGGCCCTCGTCGTCGACGCCGGTGATCTCGTCGGCAACGTCGTGCGGTCATCGGCCGTCGAGACCGACCGCGAACTGCGCAAGCTGGGCGGCGAGGTCGATCGCGGCGAATGGTTCATGACGCCGCAGACGGTCAATGCGTACTACAACCCGGGGATGAACGAGATCGTCTTCCCGGCGGCGATCCTTCGGCCGCCGTTCTTCGACGCGCAGGCCGACGACGCCGCGAACTACGGCGGGATCGCCGCGGTGATCGGCCATGAGATCGGGCACGGGTTCGACGACCAGGGCTCCACGTTCGATGGCACCGGCGAGTTGCGCAACTGGTGGACCGACGAGGACCGCGCCGGATTCGAGGAGCGCACGAAGGCGCTCATCGGCCAGTTCGACGCGAAGGAGTCTCGTTTCGCGCCGGGGAAGAAGGTCAACGGGGCCCTGACGGTCGGTGAGAACATCGGTGACCTCGGTGGCCTGGCGATCGGGTTCAAGGCCTACCAGATCGCGAACGAGACCGCCGGTGAGCCACCGGTGCTCGACGGGCTGACCGGTCAGCAGCGGTTCTTCTACGGGTGGGCGCAGGTGTGGCGCGGCAAGTCCCGCATCGAGGAGGCCGAGCGGCTGCTCGCCATCGACCCGCACTCGCCGGCCGACCTGCGTGGCAACGCCGTCGACAACGTCGACGCGTTCCACGCGGCGTTCGGCACCACCGAGGGTGACGGCCTCTGGCTCGAGGAGACGGAGCGCGTCTCCGTCTTCTGACTCGATGGCGGATCGGCGACGGCACGGTCCGAGTGACAGGGGCACCTGACAGGATGACCTTCATGTGGGGTATCGACTCGACCATTGAATACATCTCGGTTGCCATCGGGCTGATCGTCATCCTCGGCGGCGTGCTGGTGGCATTCCTGCGGCCCGGGCGGAAGTCCGAGACGAAGGACCTGCCGCCGGAGGTTCGCCCGGCGCCGCGCCCGAAGGGCACGGTCGATCACCGCTCCGGCGCGTTCGACCTCGACCGAAAACCGGGCGGAGCGACCACGCTCGACCGGCCGGTC
>NZ_BCRE01000249.1 GCF_001552435.1 Kribbia dieselivorans NBRC 106261 | reverse complement strand
CCCGGGCGTCACTCCGCTCGTGGGGGCCACCGGGTTCGCGGGCGATACCGGGCGAGCCGCGCCACCGGGGGTGCTCGACCCCGGGACGGCCGCCGGGTGGCCGGCGGAGTTGGCCGACCCCGGGGAGATCCCGGTGCCCGGATCGCCCGTCACCGACTGTTCACCGGCCTTCGTGGTTGCCGAGTTGCCGGCGCTGCCCGTGGCCGACGATTCTCCGCCGGCCGTGGCATCGCGGCCTCGCTCGACGGAGGTGGTCGACGCGGACGTGCTCGACCCCGAAGTCGAGGACGTCGAGTCCGACGACGGCGTGGACGAGGACGTGGCCGCGTCGGCGGGTGTGAGCGTCTCGACGGTCAGGTCACGCACCTGACCGACGGCCAAACTTGTCGCCACCAGCGCGGCGACCACGCCCCCGGCGCCCAACCATGCCAAGGTGGGGCCAGTACCGAGATGTGCTCGATGCTGGCCCGCGCGGGAATGCGAGAACGGCCACATGAGCGCCATTCTCGCATGTCATCCCTCCTCCGGCACCTCCTCGATCTGCTCGTCCCGGATGGCCGGCAGCAGGCTGACGACCTCGCCGTAGGTGGCCACCGCAGCGTCGATGTCGAGGTCGTCCTCGATCCGGTCGGCGAGGATGCGGGCCACGTCGGGTTCACCGTGGGTGACGAACACCGTCTCCGGCGCCGGGTCCAGGGCGCGCACCCAGTCGAGGAGGTCGGAGGCGTCGCCGTGGACGGAGAACTCGGCGTCCCGGACGATCTCGGCCCGCACGCGCACGTAGTGGCCGTTGATCTTGACCTCGCGAGCGCCTTCCTCCAACGCCCGGCCGCGCGTGCCGGCCGCCTGAAAACCGGTCAGGACGACGGTGTTGCGGGCATCGGGCAGCAGACGGGCCAGGTGGTGCAGCACGCGACCCCCCTCGGCCATGCCGGAGGAGGACACGATGATCCGCGGGTCCCGCCGCTTGTTCAGGGCCTTCGACTGGTTCGACGTGCGCGTGATCTCCAACGTGGGTAGACGCGCGAAGTCCGTGACCGAGACTCCGTCACGCAACTCGTCCAGCGAGGTGTCGGTGTAGACCTCGAGGGCCTTGAGCGCCATCGGGCCGTCGACGATGACCGGCACCACGGGGATCCGGCCCTCGCGCATCATCTGCGACAGCGCGTAGAGAATGACCTCGGTGCGATCGATCGCGAAGGCCGGCATGACGACGGCTCCGCCCCGCTCGATCGTGCGGCGGATGGCGTCGGCGAGCGGCTCGTGCGGCACCTCCGGCTCCGGGTGCTCGCGGTCGCCGTAGGTCGACTCCATGACCACGTAGGCCGCGCCCCGCGGGGTGGCACGCGGCTTGAGGATCGGGTGATCGTGACGACCGAGGTCACCGGAGAAGAGGACCGAGGTCTCGGGCGTCTCGACCCGGATGCTCGCCGAGGCGAGGATGTGCCCAGCGCGGACCCACGTGGCACTGACGCCGTCGCCCAGATCGAGCGGAGCGTCGAATTCGACCTCCCGGAACAACGGCAAGGTCGCCTCGACGTCACCCCCGTCATACAGCGGTACCGGAGCGGCGTGCTTGGAGTAACCGCCGGCGATGGCCTCCTTGGTCGCCGACTCCTGCAGCTTGGCGGAGTCGCGCAGCACGATCTCGGTCAGGGCGATGGTGCCGTCGGTGGCCCAGATCGGGCCGGTGAAACCCTGACGCACCAGCGCCGGCAGGTAGGCGCTGTGGTCGGTGTGCGCGTGCGTGAGCAACACGTCGGTGATCGAAGCGGCGTCGACGGGCAGTGGCTCCCAGTTCTTCAGGCGCCACTCCTTCTCGCCCTGGAACATGCCGGCGTCGACGAGGATGCGACGCTCGCCGATGGTGAGCAGGTACTTCGACCCGGTCACCGTGCCGGCGGCGCCGAGGAAGGTCAGGGTCACTGGGTGCGCAATGGCCATGACTTCGACCTTGCCACACCACACGGACAACGTCTGGGCGTTGGCCCGGCGCGGCAGTACCATCGCCGTTCATGACGACGCCCCGCAGTACCTCGCGCGACCTTGCGCTCATCGCCGTGTTCGCCGGCATCATCGCCGTGCTCGGCCTCATCCCGGCGATGTACCCCTTCGGCCAGGCCGTGCCGATCACCGCGCAGAGCCTGGGCGTCATGTTGTGCGGGGCGATTCTGGGCCCGAGGCGCGGCGCCGGGGCCGTGCTGCTGTTCCTCGCGCTCGTGGCGATCGGTCTGCCGCTGCTCGCCGGCGGGCGCGGCGGACTGGGCGTGTTCGCCTCACCGACCATCGGGTACCTCATCGGGTTCCCGGTGGCGGCGTGGGTCATCGGCGGCGGCGTGTACACGGCCGGAGCGCCGTACCGGATCGTCGTCGGGCTGGTGGCGGCTCTCGTGGGTGGGGTGCTCGTGCTCAACGCCATCGGCATCCTCGGCATGATGTGGCGCGCGGACCTGTCGATCGGCGCCGCCACGAAGGCCGCGGCGCTGTTCATGCCCGGTGACGTCATCAAGGCCGTCCTCACGGCGCTCATCGCGCGTGGGGTGCATGCGGCGTACCCCGGACTGTTGCCGCGCCGTCGGCGGGAGCCCGTTGCGGCCGCCTGAGCCCCTGGATCTGGCGTCGGCCGACGAGGTGGCGGCCGCCTTCGAGACGGCACATGTGGCCGGCCGCCGGCTGGTCCTGGCCACCTCGGGGACGTCCTCGGCGCCCCGACGCATCGTGCGCACGACGTCCTCCTGGGTCGATTCGTTCGCGGCGGTGAGCCGGCTCAGCGGGATCGACGCGACCAGTCGGGTGTGGGTGCCCGGGCCGCGCTCCGCGACGATGACACTGTTCGCCCTGGTGCATGCCGCGGCGGTGGGCGCCCAGGTGGTGGCTGATCTGGCGCCGGCGACCCACGCGCACCTGACCCCGGCGCGGCTGGCGGCGCTGGTGGCGAGCCGACCGGCCGACCTCGCCGGGGTCACGGTCATCACCGCCGGGGACCGGCTGGAACGCCGCGCCCACGATGCGGCCACCGCGGTGGGGGCCACCGTGCATCACTACTTCGGCGCCGCCGAGTTTTCGTTCGTTGCCTGGGGCTCGCACGCCGAGGACCTGCGCGTCTTCCCCGGCGTCGAGGTGGAGGTCCGCGACGGTGAGATCTGGGTGCGCTCCCCCTTCTTGGCGCAGGCCCCTGCCCCGGGTGAGCCCACGGCTGTGCGGATGGACGCCGCGGGGTGGCGCACGGTTGGGGACCGCGGCACGCTGGTCGGCGACCACCTGACCGTGACCGGGCGCAGCGGCGCGATCACGACGGCCGGGGCCACCGTACTCGTCGCCGACATCGAGCACGAACTGCGCGCGGCGTGCGTCGGGCCACTGGTCATCGTGGGAGTGCCCCACCCGGATCTGGGGCACGTCATCGCCGCGGTCGTCACCTCGGAGGCCGATCGCGAGGCGGCGCAGGCTCGGGCCCGTGAGGCGCTCCCGGCCACGCACCGCCCGCGCCGCTGGGTCGTGCGCGAGTCGCTGCCCCTGACCCCGCACGGCAAGGTCGACCGGGCTGCGGTCGAGGCAGCTGTACGGATGAGGTACTGAAAGTCTCGCGAACCAGCGCGAGCAGGCTGATTTTCCGCGGTTCTGGGTCAGGGTCGATTCGCTTTCGATACCTCAAATGCACACGCTCTACTCTGGAGGGCGTGCCTGCGCCCGAGTCCCCCGTCATCGTGGCGGCTCTGCGCACCCCGATCGGCACCGCACACCATGCCCTGGCGCAGATTCCCGTCGAGCACCTCGCCGCCCCGGTCCTCAGCCGGCTCGCCGAGCACGCCCGCCACCTGACGCCGGCGCCGACCATCACTGACGTGGTGATGGGCAACACGATGGGCCCGGGCGGCAACCCCGCTCGCGTCGCGGCCCTGACCGCCGGGTTGGGCGATGACGTCCCGGCCCTGACCGTCGACCGCCAGTGCGCCAGCGGCCTGGCCGCCATTGACCTGGGCGCTGCGCTGCTCCACACCCGACGCGGAGCCATCATCGCCGGTGGCGCCGAGTCCGCCTCCACCGCACCCTGGCGCTTCTGGCCCCCATCACCTGCAGGCACGGAGTCACCGGCAGGCACGAAGCCGCAGCGCTACGAGCGTGCCCCGTTCGCCCCACCCGACCGTGACCCCGACATGGGCCCGGCCAACGATGCGTTCGCCCGATCGCGCGGCATCACCCGCGAGCGCCAGGACGAGTACGCCGCCCGCTCCCACGCCCGCGCGGTCGCCGCGCAGCAGGCCGGCCGCTTCGACGCCG
>NZ_BCRE01000248.1 GCF_001552435.1 Kribbia dieselivorans NBRC 106261 | reverse complement strand
ACCAACCAGCCGAGGCGCTCGCGGTCCGGCGCCCCCGCCGGCCCGGTGTTGCCGTGACTGGTCGTGACGATCACGCTCGGCCTGGCCGACCCCAGGTCGCTCGCCAACGCCGCTCCGGTCGCGTCGGCGCCCGCGTGGTAGCTCACGGTGATATCGGGGTCGTCGGCGTACGCCTTCTTGACCGGATCGGCCACCACCAACCGCATCGTGTGCGAGATGTCACCGGGATCGTGATCGGTCGCCCACACCACGGCTCGCCCGTGCTCCGGCGCCAGCTCCCCGTCCCACGGGCCCAGCAGCGCGCTGACGTACCGCGCCAACGCATCGCCCTCCAACGGCAGCCGCCCGGCGAAGATCCGCGGGTCGAGATTCAACGCGTACTGCAACCGCCACGGCAACGCCTCGAGCCCACCCCACAGCATGAGGAACGACGGGATCGCCCCCGGCGCCACCCCGCGTGGCGTCCCCCCGATCGGGATCGTCTCCGGAGCGGCGAAACCCGAGTAATACCGCAGCAACACATCCGGCCTGGTCGGGTCCCAGCGCAGCACCGGCGCCGGCCCACGCGCGGCCACCAACGCCTGCAGGGGCTCGGGGGCATCCTTGGCCGCCACGAGATCATCGACACTCAGGGCCGGATCGCCGTGCGGCAGGACGAGCCCCCACCCCACCGTCTCGTGTCGCCAGTCCCACGGATCGACCACCGGTGGCGCCAGCGGTGCCACCCCCGCCGCCACCGCCCCGAGCGCCCACTTGCCGTACTTCGCGGTCAGCGCCCCGGAGGCCGGTTCGCCCCGCCACCCGTTGCTTCTCACCTCGGTGTCCATCACGAATCCCCGCTCACCCGAACAACTTCGCCAACGCCGGCTCGCGCATCTCGTCGGCCTTCTCCCGGGTCATGTTTCCCGCGGCCTCGAAACTGTCGGCCATCCCGACGGTGAAGACCTCGGCCTTGATCGCCGCGTCCGTGAGCTCCTCGCTCGGCGCTGTGGGCCGACCGCGCAGGCGCAGGTTCGGTGAGGCGACATAGAGGATCGGCATGGTCCACTCCTTCTGCCGACCGGCGACCACCTCCGGTGCCCCGAAGTCGGTGATCAGGCGCCGGCGCGGTTCGTGCAGCACCGTGGCCCAGTCGAGCATCCCGCCGGCCCGTCCCTGGGGCGCGATCGCCGCCAACCGCGCCATGACCGACGCGTACAGGTTCGCGCAGAACGCATCCGACATCGCCGCGTCCACGGCCTTGCGCATCCCGATCACCGCAGGCAGCCCGACGCGCACCAGACTCGACGTCAACGAGGCCGTCTGCTCCCCGGGCGCGGCGCCCTCGCAGCAGTTGAGCGTCACCAGCCACGGCGCCAGGAACCCGGGCTGGGCCAGCGCCTTGAAGTGCTCGGCCGACAGGGTCAGCACCGCCATGTCGTCCAACTGGGCGACGAGCAACCGCGGCCCGTCCGCCGTGCCGTGGCAGGACAGGTGCAGCAGATGCGGCTGGAACCCCTTCACCGCCGCGATCAGCGTGTCCGACGTGGCCGGCATGATCTCGGCGCTCCACCCCGGCTGCCCGCTGTCGTTGACGAGCGCGACCGCCTCGGCGGTGGTCGTGAACACCCGCAACTCGACGCTCAACCCCGGCACGGGGGCACACCCCGCCAGCAGGGCCCTGACCTGCGCCGCCGGGTCGACACCCTCGGCCCCGATGATCGCCGCGATCCGCACCGCTCGCTCCATGAGGAACGCCCCGGCCGGCGCGACGATGTCGGTGGGAATGCGCGCGATCGGCCACAACCCGTTCAGGCACGCGAACCCGCGCACCTGCGCCGCGTCCCACAGCGCCTCGAACGGCACGGCCTCCACACTGGGCTCCCGGCCGGTGCGGAAGTACAGCGGCTGCGGCGCGGCCACCCCGGGGATGCCGTTGGCGAACGTCTCGAGCAACCGCGCCTGCAGGGGCGCCACGGCGCTCAACTTGGTCCGCAACGACGCTCCGAAGGTTTGAATCGCCGGAGCGGTGTTCTCCGGCCGAGGACCCCACGGCAACGCGTCGATCGCGGCGAGTTGGGCCACCTCCGCCGCGTCGCAGACCCATGGCTCCAGCCCGGCCGAGTCGGCCAGGCCGAAGAGCACTTGGATCGGCGCTCCGAACTCCTTGAAATCGACGACGACACTCATGACTGCCCCCCTGCGCCGGCCCCGCTCGCATCCGTGTCGAACATCACCGCATCGAGCCGCGCCTTGGCCACCTCGAGCGCGTCCCTGGTCGCCGTCACCTGCGGGTCGGTGGAGTCGAACTGCAACTGGGTCTCCCACTGCCGCACCTGGTTCTGGGCGGCGACCATGCCCGGAGTCACGATCGCGCCGGTTTCGACCTCGGTGGCCAGTCGCGTCTCGGCCGGGTGATAGCCGGAGACCGGTTGGGGCGGGGCCATCCCGAAGCGCATCGGGTGCATGATCAGCAGCAGCCCCCGCGTGTCGGCCGGCGCGGAGGCGGGGTACTTGAGCATCAGCCGGTACGCGTCGCCCAGCGTCCCCGGGTGATCGGTCACGACCGCCGCGTCGTGGAAGATCGTCGCGGCCACCGACAACGCCGACACCTGCGTCGCCATGACGCGCAACCCCGTGGTGGAGTGATTCTGCGGCACCGCCGTCGCCACCAACCCCCACACCCCGCACGAGGTCATCAGCGCCGCGATCTGCTGCGGCCACAGAAAACGCGCCTGGGCCGGGTCGCGGTTGCTCGTGGGCGACTCGGCGACCGCGAACGCCCCCTCGCCGCTGGAGAGGAATCCGTGGCCGATCAGGTGCAGGATGTCGAAGCGTTCGCCCATCTGCTGCCCGATCCACCCCAGCCACGGGCGGCCGTCGTCGGGCTGGGCGGAGATACCGGGCGATCCCTCGGACTCCGCGGGATCGTGGATCGCCGTGACGCGGTGGCTCAACTGCTCGCGCAGCACGTCGGTCGTCTCGGCGTCGGCGAACACGTGGATCTCCGGGTCGAGGTCGAGGGTCTCCAGCGCGTCCAGCGCCTGATCGACCATGTCCACGGCGTCGAACACGGCCTTGGCCAGCGGCATCGACACGCAGATCGCGATCCGCGGAGCGGCGCTGGGCTTGGCGGTCGGGAGGGTGTTGAGTTGCCCGGGCAGCCGCAGCAGCGGGAGGTGGAGGTCACCGAACGCGTCCTCCCACGCCATCCCGGGCAACAGGGGGTGCTCGGCCGTCACGGCCAGCCACAGCGGCTCGTTCTTCGCCTGCAGTTCGCGGATCGTGTCGGTGGCGGCCAGACGGGCGCAACTGTCGGCCAGCGCGTGCGTGAAGGCCTCCCGATCGTCCTTCGACGCCGCCGTGATGATGGCTTCGCCGCGCACGTCCCACGCCTCGTACAGGTCACCGGGCGACCGCAGCGCGAACGTCACCTGGGAGGTGTGCTTGCGCGTGAGTTGGTGCCCGATGCGCAGGGCCGTCAGCCCGAACTCGTCCCGGATGGCCTCCATCGCCGTCTCCCCGTCACTGCGAGATGAGGTTGTACAGGGCCCACGAGGTCGCCGGGTTGGTGACGTCGCCATGGCCGGAGATGCGCGCGGTCCCGTTGATGGCCAGCACCTCCGAGCCGGGGTCGAGCGGGTACCGCGTGCCGGCGGCCGGATCGAGGATGTCGGTGTCGGCGACGTCGGACTCCTCGGCAGGTCCGTAGCCACCCATGGCGGCGTACTTGCTCGGCGGCTCGTCGCGACCGGCGGCACCGACGTTCTGCTCACCGAGGTCGGAGCGACGTCGCACGGCGAGGGCGAAGAACGTGCGCAGCGGAGCGTCGTGGCGTGACCAGGTCGCGAGAATCGGCAGGTCGCAACGGCTCTTGGCCACGGCATAGCCGCCGGGCCGGTGCAGATCGGGCACGTCGTCGGCCAGTGCGAGGTACGACAGGGCCGGCTGCAGGAGCAGCGTGGAGCGCACGGAGCGAGCGGGCTGCGCCGACAGGGCGGTCAGGGCGGACAGGGCGACCTTGCAGCCGTACGAGTGCCCGACGACGTGCACGCGGGGCGGCGCCTGGTCGGCGGGTTTGGCGGCCAGGATGCGGTCGAGCAGGGGGCCGACACCGCGGTAGCCGACGACGCCGGATCGATCCTTCATCTGGAGCACGGAGGCGAGGCGAATGATGTTGCGCGGGTCGAGTTTCTCGAAGAATCCGGCCGCCGCGGGACCACCCGCGGGCCCGGCCGCGGGACCACCAGCCGGGCCGGCGTTCGGATCGGAGCCCGGGGTCCGCGCTCCGTCAACCGGCCCCGACGGACCCTCGACGATGACCGGCCCC
>NZ_BCRE01000247.1 GCF_001552435.1 Kribbia dieselivorans NBRC 106261 | reverse complement strand
GGGGTCGGCGTGGCCGTCGTCATCGGGCGGGCACTGCGCCGCTTCGGCGGGGTCACCGGCGATGTCTTCGGAGCGGGTGTCGAGGTCGCGTTTGCGGCCGTCGTGGTGGCGCTCTCATGACGGCGCGCGCAGTGGCGATGGCCCGGGGCGTCGGGATCCTGGCGGGGTATGTCGCGGACCGGATGTTCGGCGATCCGCAGCGTGGTCACCCGGTGGCGGTGTTCGGGAGCGTCGCGCAGCGGGTGGAAGGGCGGATGTATGCCGACTCGCGGCCCGCCGGGGTGGCGTACACGGCGCTCCTCGTCGGTGGTGTGGCGGTCGGCGGAGCGGTCGTCGAACGACTCGCGGTGCACCCGGTGGCGCGGGCCGTGGTGACGGCCGCGGCGACGTGGACCGTGCTCGGGGGGCGCTCGCTCGAGCGTGAGGCCGCGGCGGTGCATGCCCATCTCGCGGCCGACGATCTGCCGGCGGCGCGGGTGCAGGTCTCGCGTCTCGTGGGCCGGGACACCGAGCACCTCGACGCCGGCGAGGTGTCGCGCGCGGTCGTCGAATCGGTGGCCGAGAACACCGTCGACGCCGTGGTCTCGCCATTGGTGTGGGGAGCGGCGTGTGGCGTGCCGGGGCTGCTCGGGTATCGCGCGATCAACACCCTCGACGCGATGGTCGGGCATCACAACGCGCGGTACGAGCGGTTCGGCTGGGCGTCGGCGCGGCTCGACGATGTCGCCAATCTGGCCGGAGCGCGGCTCGCGGGGGTGTTGACGTTGGTCGCGGAACCGCGTGGTGCGGCCGGGGCGTGGCGGGCGTGGCGGCGTGATGCGGCCGGGCACCCCAGCCCGAACGCTGGGGTGGTCGAGGCCGCGTTCGCCGGGTCGCTGGGGATCCGGCTGGGTGGGACGAATCGGTACTACGGCACGCGCGTGGAGCACCGTGCGGTCATGGGGGATGGTCGGGGGGCCGAGCCCGCGGATGTGGTCGCAGCGAACCGGTTGGCGCGCCGGATCGGGGCGGGGTCGGCGGTGGTGTCGGCGGTGGTGGCGACGGTGTTGCCGGTGGTGGTGGCGACGAGACTGGGCGAGCTCATCGCGCGACGGGGTCAAAACGGCGCGTGATAGCCTCCCAGCACGTCAGGCTATCGACGTGGAATCCGGTGAGAGTCCGGTACGGTCGCGCCACTGTGAGCGGGTCTTCCGCAAGTCAGAAACACGGGCCTGTCGAGATCTGGACATGCGGGACGCGTCATCCCGGAAAGGTGTCGGCCGATGCATATTGCAGAGGGCTTCCTACCCCCCATACATGCGGCTGCGTGGACCATCGTGGCCATCCCCTTCGTGGCCCATGGGGTGCGCGAGGTCAAGCGCATCATCACGGCGCATCCGGAGTCTCGAATGTTGCTCGGCGCGGTGGGCGCCTATTCGTTCGTGCTGTCGGCCATCAAACTGCCCTCGGTCACCGGGAGTTCGTCGCACCCGACCGGAACGGGTGTGGGGGCGATCATCTTCCGGCCACCGGTCATGGCTCCGCTCGGCGCTGTCGTGCTGCTGTTCCAGGCGTTGCTCCTGGCCCACGGGGGGATCACCACGCTCGGGGCGAACATCATGTCGATGGCCGTCATCGGTCCGTGGGTCGGCTACGGGGTGTACCGCCTGCTGAAGTTTGCGCCGTGGGGAGTCGCGGCGTTCGGCGGTATTGCGCTGGCCAACCTGGCCACCTACGTCGTGACCGCCACCCAACTCGCGCTCGCGTTCCCGGATCCGTCATCGGGATTCCTCGGTTCGTGGACCCGCTTCCTCGGTCTGTTTGCGATCACGCAGATTCCGCTGGCCATCGTCGAGGGGTTCGTCGGGGTGTTGCTCCTCAACGTCCTGCGCTCGTGGGCCGGGCCGGAGCTGCGTGGACTGGGCTTCGGGCGCGACGCCGCGACCGAGTCGGATCGGGAGGTCGAGCATGCGTAGGTCGTCGTGGATCAATCTGCTGCTCCTGGTGGTGGCGGTCGGAGTCTTCGCGGTCGCCCTCGTGGTGGGCGCCGGCAAGGGGGACTTCGGCGGCACCGATGCCGCGGCCACGGGTGAGATCAGTGCGGTCGCGCCGGACTATCAGCCGTGGTACGAGCCGGTGTGGGTCCAGCCCGGTGGCGAGATCGAGTCCGGCCTGTTCGCGCTGCAGGCGGCGATCGGGGGTGGCATCGTCGGCTTCGTGCTGGGCGCCTATCGGGAGCGACGCAAGCAGGCGCGGGGTGCTTCTTCGGCCGGCGTGTCGGCGGCCGATCATCCGACCCGCGCTGGTCACGACTCAACGCGTCCCTGAGGTGGCGACGCTCCGTCTCGACGACGCCGCCTGGAACAACCGGTGGCGTGGCCGGTCGACCGCCGAGAAGGTGGTGCTGTCGGCCGGGCTGGTCGCGGTGGCGCTGACGGCTCCAGGACCGGCCGGAGGCGTGATCGTCCTGGTCGTCGCCTCGCTGCTGGCGTGCCTGTGGGCGCGGGTGCCGGTGCGGACGTGGTCGTTCGCGATCGCGGCTCCGGCCGTCTTCATCGTGCTCGGCACCATCGGGATCGTCGTGACGTTCGGCGAACCGGTCGGTCGGGTGGTGGTCGATATGGGCCCGGCGTCGGTGACCCAACCGTCGCTGTGGGCCGGCGCCGTCGTGGCGCTGCGAGCCCTGGCCAGTGCCGCGGCGGTGATGTTGTTGGCGGCCACCACGCCCATGCCGTACCTGCTGGCGAGCCTGGGTCGGGTGTGGGGTCTGCGGACCCTGACCGAGATCGCCACGCTGGTGTATCGGATGATCTTCTCGCTGCTGGAGTCGCAGGCCCGGATCCGGGAAACGCAGACTGCGCGACTGGGCTACGGGAGCGCGCGAACGGCGATCCGCAGTGTGGGCATGTTGGGGGCGGGGACGTTCATTCGAGCGTGGACACACTCGCGGCGGCTGGGGGAGGGGTTGGCCGGTCGGGGGTATGACGGCGCCTGGTTCGCGCTGCCGAGTCGGCGGCCGGTGAGTGGGGCGTTCGTCGCGGTGGCGCTCGCCATCGTGGCGGTCTGTGCCGGGGTGTCGTTGGTGGGGCCGAGGTGGCCGGTGTGAGTGGTGATGTTGGCGCGACTGGTGATGCTGGCGTGACCGGTGATGTTGGCGCGACCGGTGGGCGGGGTGAGGTGCTCGCATTGGAGGCCACCGCGCTCCGCGTGGACTACCCGGGTGCGCCGCGGGTGCTCGACGACCTGACGTTCCGGGTGCGTCGGGGGGTGCGCATGGCGATCCTCGGGGCGAATGGGTCGGGAAAGTCGACGCTGCTCCGCTCGTTGTCGGGGTCGTTGACGCCGGCAACCGGGGAGATCGCGGCGGACGGTGTGCTGCTGCGGCATCGTCGCAAGGACCTCGATCTCCACCGGCGGCGCGTTCAACTCGTGCTGCAGGATCCCGACGATCAACTCTTTTCCGCCGATGTCTTCACCGATGTCGCGTTCGGGCCGGTCAATCTCGGGCTGAGTGACGATGAGGTGCGTTGGCGGGTGGCGGAGTGTCTGGCGTCGTTGGGGATCGCAGATCTCGTGGACCGTCCGGTGCACCACCTGTCGTACGGGCAGCGCAAACGGGTGGCGCTGGCGGGGGCGCTGGCGATGGGTCCGTCGACCTTGTTGCTGGACGAGCCGACGGCGGGCTTGGATCCGTCGTCGTCGGAATCGCTGGTGCGCGTGCTCGACGGTTTGACGCGTAGTGGAGTCACGATCGTCATGTCCACCCATGACGTCGACCTGGCGTGGCGATGGGCCGATGAGGTGGCGGTGCTGATCGATGCGCGGGTGATGCAGGGGTCGCCGGGCGATCTGCTCAGTGACGCGTCGCTGCTGCGGCGGACGTGTCTGTCGCGGCCGTGGCAGGCGGCGATGCTGCAGGAGGCCGGGGTGGCGTGGGGTGCTGATGGGGAGCGGCCGCGGAGTGTGGTGGAGGTGCTGGCGGCGTTGGGTGTCCGTGGGGGTGTTTAGCGTGTCGGGTGTGGGTCGGTGTGCGGGGCAGAGATTGCACGGAGTGCAGGGTTTCTGGAATGTGAGGTCCGTTCGTCGCATTTCATGAAGTCGTCGCCCGGTGTTTACCTGATGTTTGCTTTTAAATAGGACATGTGTTCTTATAAACTGGGGTCATGTTCACGACGGCGATGCACCCAGGGATGACGCGACCGGCTCCGGCCGGGGTCGCGTCGGTTGTTGGTGTGCCCGGGTCTGTCGCTGCTGCGGGCGGCGGATCGGGCGAGGCCGCGTGGGCGGACGTGTCTGTTGTTCATGTCGGGATTGCGTCGGAGGCGTCGGGCCGGGCGTGGCTCTCTGTT
>NZ_BCRE01000246.1 GCF_001552435.1 Kribbia dieselivorans NBRC 106261 | reverse complement strand
GAGGCCCAGCCGCACCGGGGCGTGGGCGTCGGCCGTGACGAGGGTGAAGGAGGCGCGCGCGGCCGGGTCGAGGACGACCCCGACGGCACGTACGTCGGCGTCGGGGCGGCCGAGCGCCGAGGTGGTCACGACCGCGGCGGACGTGCGGGCGCGCATGCGGGCGACGCGCTCGTCATCGGCGTTGAGCACGGCCACTCCCCCGTCGGCGGCGGCCGGCAGGTTGGCGGGCAGTTCGCCCTTGGCCGCCTCGATCGCCTCGACCGAGCCGAACTCGCCGACGTGCGCGACGCCGACGTTGAGCACCGCCCCGATGCGGGGGTGGGCCATGGCGCAGAGGTAGTCGATGTGGCCGGGCCCCCGTGCGCCCATCTCGACGACGAGGTAGCGGGTCGACTCGGTGATCCGGCAGATCGTCAGCGGCACGCCGACCTCGGAGTTGTACGACCCGACCGGAGCGATGGTCTCCCCGGCGGTGGCGAGCACCTGGCCGAGGAGGTCCTTGGTGCTCGTCTTGCCCGACGACCCGGTGATGCCGATGACGGTCAGCGGTTCGGGCGCGCTGGTGGCCAGACGCACCTGTTCGGCGGCGATGGCGGCGAAGGCCGCCTGCACGTCGGCGACGACGACGCCGGGCAGGTCGTCGACCTCACGGGAGGTCAGCGCCGCGACCGCGCCCCGGTCACGCGCGGCCGGGACGTAGATGTGTCCGTCGGCGTGTTCGCCGACGCGGGCGATGTAGAGGCTGCCGGGCTGCGCCTCACGCGAATCGGTGACGACTCCCCCGTCCACGACGAGGCCGGCGGCCGCGTCATCGGTCACGCCGAAGAGGCGACCCCCGGTGAGCGCAGCGATGTCGGCCAGGCTCTGGGCGATCATGCCGAGGCCCGGACGGAGCGCAGCAGGTCGACGAGGGCGGCGCGGCCCTCCTCGCGATCGTCGAAGTGTTGGACCGTGGTCCCGACCGTCTGGCCCGTCTCGTGCCCCTTGCCGACGAGCGCGACCGTGCTGCCGGGCCCGGCCTCGTGGGCGAGGCGGAGCGCGGTGGCGATGGCCGAACGACGCTCCGGCACCTCGAGCACACGCGCCGGGCCGGCGGAGGCGCCCTCGAGGATCGCGCGGCGAATGACCGCCGGATCCTCGTTGCGCGGGTTATCGTCCGCGACGATGACGACGTCCGCCCCGGTCGCGGCCGCCTCGCCCATGGCCGCGCGCTTGCCTCGGTCACGGTCGCCGCCGGCGCCGAGGACGACGACGAGATCGCCGGTCGTGTCGGGGCGCAGGGCCGCCAGCACGGCTCGCACCGCGTCGGGGGTGTGGGCGTAGTCGACGACCACCCAGGGCAGGGAGTCCAGATCCTCCTGATCGACCTCGTCGAGGTCGGGCAGGTCGCTGCGATCGAGGGCGACGGTCTCGAACCGACCGGGCACCTCGGGGGCGGTGGCCACGGCGTGCACGACCTCGGCCATGGCGTAGCCGGCGTCGAGCAGGGCGATCGTGGCCAGCGCAGTGTTGACCTGGTTGAAGTCGCCGGGCAGCGCCGAGGTGAGTTCGAGGATGGCGCCGGGGTCGGCGGAGTCGGGGCGCGCGGCCTGCGCGAGGGTGAACTCGCGGTCGGCGCCGGCCGTGATGACCCAATCGGCACCGCGCTCCGCCGAGCTGGCCACGGTGGTCACCGGGATCGTCGCGATCTGCGCGAGCTGCCGACCCCAGTCGTCGTCGACGCACACGACGCCACGACGGGCGTGGGCGGCCGTGAAGAGTTGGGCCTTGACGCCGAAGTACTCCTCCATCGAGCCGTGGTAGTCGAGGTGGTCCTGGCTGAGGTTGGTGAAGAGCGCGACGTCGAAGACGAGCCCGTCGACGCGGTGCTGGCTCAACGCGTGGCTGGAGACCTCCATCGTGCAGTTCTCCACGCCGCGTTCGGTCATGATCGCCAGCACGGAGTGCAGATCGGTCGCCTCGGGCGTGGTCCGCTCGCTCGGGATGCGCTCGTCGCCCACCCGCACCTCGACGGTGCCAATGAGGCCGGTGGTCCGGCCCAGGGCATCGAGGGCGGAGCTGAGCAGGTAGGCCGTGGTCGTCTTGCCGTTGGTGCCGGTGATGCCGAAGGTCTGCAGCGGTGCGTGGCCGGTGCCGTAGATCGTCGAGGCGGCGTCGCCGAGCACGGCGCGGGGCGAGTCGACGACGAGCACCGGCACACTGGCGCCGTCCGCGGTGGCCTCGATCAGATCGGCGCCGGCGCGGTCGGTGAGGACCGCGGCCGCGCCCCGCTCCACCGCCGAGGCGACGAACGTCCCGCCGTGCACATTCGCGCCGGGCAGCGCGGCGTAGAGGTCGCCGGGGCGTACCTGGCGCGAGTCGTGGGTGATTCCGGTCAGCACGACGTCGGCGTCACCGGAGCTCGGGGCGTTGACCGCAGCAGCCACCACGGGGAGCGGGACCGGGGTGGTGTGGTCTGGTCGAGGGACAGGCACGCGGGGAACCCTACCTGCCGCTCTGCCCGCGATCGCGCACCACGCTCGGGTCGTTGCGCGACGGCGCCTTGTTGAGAACGAGCTTCAGTCCGGGCTTCGTGCTGCCCGGTGTCGGCGGCACCTTCTGGGACCGCAGCGCATACGTCATGACCTTGCGGAACACCGGTGCGGCGACCGTTCCGCCGTAGTAGCCCTTGATCGGCCGTTGCAGGATGACCGCGGTGACGATCTCGGGGTCGTCGGCCGGGGCGAAGCCGATGAAGCTGGCCGTCTTGCCCGAGTAGCCGCCCTTCTTCATGTCATAGCGCTCGGCCGTACCCGTCTTGCCGGCCACGCGGTAGCCGGGGATACGGGCCTCCGGGGCGGTGCCCTCGGTGGAGACGACACCCTCGAGCATGCGGTTGACCTTCTTGGCCGTGTCCGCGGAGACGACCTGGGTGCCGGGCGCGACCTCCGGCATGGTCCAGCCGCCCTTGCCGTCGCTGACGCCGGCGACGAGCCGCGGCGCGAGGCGGACCCCGTCGTTGGCGATCGTCTGGAACACCCCGGCAGCCTGGATGGCGGTGACCGACACGCCCTGGCCGTACATGACGGTGTAGCGCTGGGTGCCGTCCATCTCGGCCGGGGGCACGAGCAGACCGGCCGACTCACCCGGGAAGTTCAGGCCACTGCCCGAGCCCAGGCCGAACTTGCGGAAGTACCCGTCGAGGGTGTCGGCGGACATCTTCTCGCCGATGAGCAGCGTTCCGGTGTTGCTCGACTGGGCCAGCGCACCGGCCAGGGTCAGATACTGCTCGGGGTGCGGGTGCGAGTCGTTGAGCCGCGCTCCGCCGCGGTAGAGGGAGTCGGGCACGATCATCTTCGTCGACGGGGTGGCCACCCCCTCCTGGAGCGCGGCGGCCATGACCATGATCTTGGCCGTCGAACCGGGTTCGAAGACGTCGCTGAAGGCGTGGTTCGTCAGCACGTCGCCGGCCTTGCCGATGTTGTTCGGGTCGTACGTCGGGAACGAGGCCAGGGCGAGCAGTTCTCCGGTCTTGACCGACTGGACCACGACCGTGCCCGAGAGGGCCTTCGTCTCGCGCACCTGGTTGGCGAGCACGTTCTGGGCGTACCACTGCAGGTCGTTGTTGAGCGTCAGTCGCACGTCCTTGCCGCTCTGGGCGTCCTGGATCTGGTGGAACCCCTGCGGCAGGCGGTTGCCGCCCTGGGAGACCTCGTAGACCTCCTCACCGGCCGTGCCGCCGATGGTGTCGTTGAGCAGCAGTTCGAGGCCGCCGCCGGCCTGGCCGTCGTCGGTGACGAACCCGACGAGGGAGGCCGCGGTCGTCGACTGCGGGTAACTGCGCTGGGAGGTGCGTTCGCTGGCGATGCCCGGGATGCCCAGGGCGTTGATCTTGTTCCAGGCCAGCGGGGTGATGTCCTTGGCGAGGATGACGTAGCGGCCGTCGAGCCGCATCAGCCGGGCGAGTTCGGTCTCGCTCTTGCCGAGCAGCGGGGCGAGGTCGGCGGCGGCGCCGGCCACACCGACCTCCTGACTGGTGCCGTTGACCTTCTTGCGGTAGGTCGGCACGGCCTGCGGATCGGCGGTCACGGTGCGCCGCTCCAGGCTGGTGGCGAGGATCTCGCCCTTGGAGTCGGTGATGGTGCCGCGCAGGGCCGGGATAGCCTCGCGCTTGGTGCGCCCGGAGAGCGCCTCGGCCGCGACGCTGCCGCTGTCGATGCCCTGGACGACGACGAGCTGGGCCGCGAACAGGCAGATGACGAAGAACACCCCGAGGAACATCCCTCGGAAGCGACGGGTGGAGTCCTTCGGGGGCTTCGGAGCACGGGCCTTCGGCGGACGCGTCGGGCGGGTGGTCCGTGGCTTCGCCGGGCCGGCGTTCTTGGGCGTGGTGGCGCGGGCTCGTGTGGGTGTGGCCGGGCGCGCGGTGCTCTTCGGCGTGGCCGCGCGGG
>NZ_BCRE01000245.1 GCF_001552435.1 Kribbia dieselivorans NBRC 106261 | reverse complement strand
GGGCGTCGGGGTCGAGCCCGGCCGCGGTCAGGGCATGCCGCGCCGCCGGGGGCAGCCCGGCCGGCATCGACGCAATCGCCAGCACCGGGCGATCGAGATCGGGCAGGACCTCGGCCAACGGGGCCGGCTCGAGCAGCACCTCGGACAGGATCGGGGAAAGCAGGTCGTCGTCGGACATGGGACTCCAATGCTCGTCGGGGAGAAACGCTGCGGCGGCCCCGGCGCCAACTGGCACCGGGGCCGCCGCGGTCACACGATCACGTCGGCGTCAGTTGAGCCCGTCGCACTCGTCGATGGCCTTGCCCAGAGCCCTGACCTCGTCCGGGGTCATCTCGACCACGAGGCGGCCACCGCCCTCGAGCGGCATGCGCAGCACGATGCCACGGCCTTCCTTGGTAACCTCCAGCGGACCGTCGCCGGTCCGGGGCTTCATCGCCGCCATGTTGCGATTCCCTTCGTGCACGGGTGTGCGGATGTTGACCCAACGCGGCTCTCGCGCCGGGGATCTCATCCATTATCGCGCGTTCTGGGCGGCAGGTGAAATCCCGGGCGGGAGTTTCGGCGCGTCATTCGGCCCGATCCGCGGCCGTTTCCACCTGCGCTTCGAGCTCGGCCAGCCTCGTCTGCAACGCATCGAGGACGGCATCCACCTGGTCCATGCGGTAGCCGCGCAAGGTCGTGTCGAAGCGGATCGCGGCGAGGTCACCGGCGGTCACCTCACCCCGCGGGAGCATCGTCTCGGGGGTGCTCGTCGTCGCCTCGGCCATCGGGTCGTACGGGATCCGGCCCGTGACCAGCGCGGCGACGGCGGCCACGACGACGACCGCGACGACGGCGAGCACCACCCAGATCACGGCGTGTGCCCCCGGGCCTCGTTGATCTCCTCGACCATCTGCGCCATGGCCGCATCTCCGGCCTCGTCGAAGGCGTCCGCCGACTTGACCAACTCCACCGCCTCGGCCGGGTCGTCGGTGATGGCGATGAGTTCGAGGTCGCGTTCGCTGATCGTGCCGTACGCGAGCGCGGTGGTGCGCAGCCAATCCACCAGCGGAGTCCAGTAGTCGTGGCCCATGAGCACGATCGGGAAGGCGGTGACCTTCTGGGTCTGCACGAGCGTGACGGCCTCGAACAACTCGTCCAACGTGCCGAACCCGCCCGGCAGCACGATGAACCCCTGCGCGTACTTGACGAACATCGTCTTGCGGGCGAAGAAGTAGCGGAAGTTCACCCCGATGTCGACGTACCGGTTGAGGCCGGCCTCGAACGGCAACTCGATCCCCAGCCCGACGGAGACGCCACCGGCCTCGAGCGCCCCACGGTTCGCGGCCTCCATCGCCCCCGGGCCGCCGCCGGTGATGACCGCGTAGCCGGCCTCGACCAGCGCCGCGCCGACCTGGACGCCCCACTGGTAGGCCTGCGTGTCCGGTGCCACCCGAGCCGAACCGAACACGCTGATGGCCTTGCCGAGTTCGGCCAACTGACCGAAGCCCTCGACGAACTCGGCTTGGATCCGCTGCACCCGCCACGGATCCGTGTGCACCCAGTCCGTCGGCCCGCGGCTGTCGAGCAATCGCTGGTCGGTCGTCTTCGTCGGCACTGCGGAGCGTCGCAGGGTCACCGGCCCCTTCTGGTAGATGAAGTCGTCGTCCACACTCATGTCGTCCATCCTGCCCTCCCGGGCGGGCTCCCCGCTGGGCGCCTCGCGGTCGGCGGCGCCCATGCCGCTCATGCCAGCCACCGGTGTAGCGCCGACTCGCACGCGCGAATCTGGTCGACCGGGCACTGCTCGTCGTCCTTGTGCGCCAGGAGCGGGTCGCCGGGGCCGAAGTTCACCGCCGGCACCCCGAGCGCCGCGAAGCGGGCGACGTCGGTCCAGCCCTCCTTCGGGCCCACCGGAACGCCGAGCGCCGCCACGAAGGCCTGGGCGGCCGGCCGGTCCAGCCCCGGGCGGGCGCCGTCGGCCAGGTCGGTGACGACGACGTCGTACCCGGCGAAGAGCGACTCGACGTACGCCACCGCCTGCGCGCCGCTCTTGTCCGGGGCGAAGCGGTAGTTGACCGTGACGACACAGCGGTCCGGGATGACGTTCCCGGCGGTGCCGCCGCGGATACCCACCGCCGAGAGCCCCTCGTGGTAGTCGAGCCCGTCGACGTGCACCGTCGCGGCCTCGTGGTCGCGCAACCGGTCCAGGATCTCGGCGGCCGCGTGGATCGCGTTGACCCCCGTCCACGGTCGCCCCGAGTGCGCGGCCACCCCGGTGGTGCCGACCTCGACCCGCAGGGTGCCCTTGCAGCCCCCCTCGACGGTGGCGGAGGTCGGTTCGAGCAGGACCGCGAAATCGGCCTCGAGGAGGTCGGGGTGGGACTCGGCCAGCCGGCGCAACCCGTTGTGTTCCGAGGCGATCTCCTCGGCGTCGTAGAAGACGTAGGTGACGTCCCGGGTCGGGGCGCGCAGGTCGTGTGCCAGCCGCAGCGCCACCGCGACGCCGCCCTTCATGTCGACCGTGCCGCGGCCCCACAGCACGTCGCCGTCGGGCGTGGCGCGGCGCTGCGTGGGCAGGTTCGGCGGCGACGTCAGCGGCACGGTGTCCAGATGACCGGCCAGCACGATGCGCTCGGCCCGACCCAGGTGCGTGCGCGCGACGATGGTGTGGCCGACCCGCTGGACCTCCAGATGGGGGACGGCGCGCACGGCCGCCTCGACGGCATCGGCGATCCGCCCCTCGTCGAGACTGACCGATTCGATGTCGCACAGCGCGGCCGTCAGCTCCACGACGTCGCTGGAGAGGTCGAGGGTCAGGGCAGCGGGCGCGGACATGGGTCAAGGGTACGGCGGCCGATCCTCGTCGACGAGAACGCCGTCGGCACCCATGGACCGGTCAGGTGCCGCGCAGCCGGTTTGCCTACCCTTGGGGCCATGACTGACGCACGGATGGCCTGGGGCCACGGACTTGCCACGACCACCCTTGCCGGTACGGTGCTCGACACCTGGTACCCGGCCCCCGAATTGGGCGCCGCGCCCGAGGTCGTGCAGGTGCCCGAGCACCTGCTCGCCCTGGCCGGCACCGACGATCTCCGCGGGGTGCGCACCGACGTCGTCACCGTCGCGATCGATCTGGACCAGGCCCCGGCCGACGCGTCCGACGCCTACCTGCGCCTGCACCTGCTCAGCCACTGCCTCGTCGCCCCGAACTCCATCAACCTCGATGGCCTGTTCGGCACCCTGACCAACGTCGTGTGGACCAACCACGGCCCGTGCGCGGTCGACGGTTTCGAGCAGACCCGGCTGCGACTGCACTCCCGCGGCCCGGTGCAGGTGTTCGGTGTCGACAAGTTCCCCCGGATGACGGACTACGTCGTCCCCGCCGGCGTGCGCATCGCCGACGCCGACCGGGTCCGCCTGGGCGCGCACCTGTCCGCGGGCACGACCGTCATGCACGAGGGCTTCGTCAACTTCAACGCCGGCACGCTCGGATCGTCGATGGTCGAGGGTCGCATCAGCCAGGGCGTGGTCGTCGGTGACGGCAGCGACATCGGTGGCGGCGCCTCGACCATGGGCACGCTCTCCGGCGGCGGTACCGAGCGCGTCTCCATCGGTGAGCGCTGCCTCATCGGCGCCGAGGCCGGCATCGGCATCGCGCTGGGCAACGACTGCGTCGTCGAGGCGGGTCTGTACGTCACGGCCGGCACCAAGGTGCTGCTGCCGGACGGCTCGGTCGTCAAGGCCGGGTCGCTGTCGGGGTCGAACGATATCCTCTTCATCCGCAACTCCCAGACCGGCGCGGTCGAGGCGCGCGGCCGCTCGGGCCACGGTGTCGTGCTGAACACGGAACTGCATGCCAACGACTGATCCCGCGGTCACGTTCGCCCCCACACCGCAGGGTCGCCGCCCCGGAGCGCGGCCGCGGCGGTGGGGGTGTCTCACGGCGGCCGTGGCGGCCGTGGCGGCCGTGGCGTTGATGGCGGCCCTCGTGTGGGGTGGCGTGGTCTTCGTCCGCGACGGCCTCCCGGCGATCTTCGGAGCGCAGCGGTGCCAGGCCACCGCCCTGGGCACGAGCGTCGATCTGAGCCCGGAGCAGATGCACCACGCGGCGACGATCACGACCATCGCGCTGGCGCGTGGGCTCCCGGCCCGCGCCGCCAGCATCGCCCTGGCGACGGCCATCCAGGAGTCGAAGCTGCGCAACATCACCTACGGCGATCGAGACTCCCTCGGGTTGTTCCAGCAACGTCCGTCGATGGGGTGGGGCACGCGCGACCAGGTGCTTGACCCGGTGCACGCGACGAACGCGTTCTACGACGCGTTGGTGAAGATCCGGGGCTGGGAGACCGGCAACATCAACGACGTGGCCCAGGCGGTGCAGCGCAGCGGCCACCCCGAGGCGTACGCCGACCACGAGCAGGAGGGGCGCATCCTCGCCTCGGCCTTGGCCGGCTACTCCCCCGAGGGTCTGGGCTGCCGACTGTCCCCGCCGGCCGCGGCCGGCAGTGCCACCCAGGTTGCCGCCGGCCTGAGGGACGCCGGGATCGCGACCGGGGTGAGCGCCTCGGCGGGCGTCGTGCGCACCGCGGCGATGTCGGAGCAA
>NZ_BCRE01000244.1 GCF_001552435.1 Kribbia dieselivorans NBRC 106261 | reverse complement strand
GGCAGGTGCCGCAGCAGGGCCTCCTCGACGAGGCGGGGCAGGACCTTCAGGCCCCCGGTGTTGATGAGGTCGTCGAGGCGGCCATCGATCTGCAGCAGCCCCTCGTCGTCGAGATGTCCGGCGTCGTCGGTGACGAACCATCGCGCGCCGTCCGCGTCGGCGATGAAGACCTGGGCACTGCGCTCCGGCAAGCCGAGGTACCCGCGCGCGAGGGTGGGGCCGCCGACGTGCACGCGACCCTCGACGATCCGCACGGCCGAGCCGTCCAGCGGTCGCCCGTCGTACACCGCTCCGCCCGCCGTCTCGCTCATGCCGTACGAGGTGACCGGGTGCGCCCCCGCCGCGCGGACGCGCTCGAGCAGGGGTGCTGGCACGGCGGCGCCGCCGATGAGCACCCGATCGAAGGAGCGCAGTGCGTCCACTCCGCGCGGATCGGCCAGGACGCGGGTCACCTGGGTCGGGGTGAGCGAGACGTACCGCCGGGCGGCGGTCAGTCGCCCGGCCGCGTCGGCGAAGAGCGGCGCGTCGAAGTGCTGGCGATGGTCGAGGGCGATCGGCGTGGTACCGGCGCGCAGCGAGCGGAAGAGCACCTGCAGACCGGCGATGTGTCGCGCGGGCATGGCGAGGAGCCACTGTCCGGGGCCGCCGAACCGCACGTGGGTGGCGTCGTCGCTGGCGATGATCGCGTCGGCCGTGAGCATGGCCAGTTTCGGAGCGCCGGTCGAGCCGGAGGTGCCGACGACGAGCGCCAACCCCTCGGGCCGGTCGGCGGGCGCGGGCAGGTCGGGCGGCGGTGCGTCGTCGGCGTGCGG
>NZ_BCRE01000243.1 GCF_001552435.1 Kribbia dieselivorans NBRC 106261 | reverse complement strand
GGGAGGGCTCGGGTCATTCGGCGACGTGGAGGGTCAGGGCGGCCGCGAGCACGGCGATGGTCAACACCGTCTCGATGATGCCGACCGGTTTGGGTTTCAGCTCTCGCGGCGGGAGCAGGATCGCCCGAGCGAGCAACACGGCGAACACCACGGTGAGGGGGAGCGACCCGATGGCCATGACGACGAGCAGCGCCGCGACGTGATACGTGATCGACAGGAGCAGGAACCGGCGGTCACCGCGCTCCCGGATCATCGTCTTGACGTAGAGCACGGTCCCGACGAAGTAGAGCGCCAGCACCAGGGTGATGAGCCAGATCCGGGGCCAATCCTGATGCTGGCCGGCGTCGTGCACGACCGGGGCGAACAGGCAGGCCGCGACGGTCGTCGACAGGCCGCTGATCAAGGAGCGATCATCCCGCTTGGCGTAGGCGACCAGCCCGATCGCGGCCGGCACGAGGAACAGCGGCGTCCAGCGCAGCAGGTCGGGTTGCAGCGCGATGGTCGTCAAGCCGAGCACCGCCGCGACGACGGCGTACGTGCGCACCGGCGGCCACCACTTCGCACGGCGCCGCGACTTCAGCCACAGGCCGGTGGCGAAGAAGGCGAGGTACCCCACGACCCAGAACGCCGTCAGGACGATCTGGGTCGCGGTCACCCCGGAGGTGATGATGCCGGCCAGGGCAGGTGCCGCCAGCATGGCCCACGCGCCATGCTGGTTCGGCACCCATCCGGGCGAACGGCGTCGGGTCATCGGCGGGTCATCGGCGGGTCGTGAAGGTCCAGCTCGTGGTCTTCAGCGGGGTGTCCTGCCGGTCACGGATGCCCGACAGGCTGCTCCCGGAGACGCGCACGCGGTAGGTCGTGCTCGCGCCCAGCTTGCGGGTCGGCTTGAGGTACCACGTGTTCTTTCGCTGCGTGGACTTGGTCAGCCTCGCCGAGACGGCCTTGCCGCTCTTGGTCTGCAGCTTGATCCGAGTGGAGGTCACGTCGCGCACCGTCTCGTTGAACGTCACGCGGATCGACGGGGTGCGCGAGATGCCCTTGGCGCCCGAACTGGGGTAGCGGCTCGAGACCTTGGGCGGCGTGCGGTAGTTCGCCACCGTCCGGGCCCAGACGCGCACGGCCTTGGAGTTGTCGGCGTTCGTGGTGCCGAGCGGGTCACCGTTGTACGCGAGGTTCGGCGTCGAGAAGACGGCCAACCGGTCGCAGTACGCGGTGCCGCAGGCGGTGTTGTACGCCATGACCGTGCGCCACCGCTTCGCCACGTTGACGTAGCCACGCGCGCCTTGGACGAAGGGCTGGTCACCGACGGCGGCGTCGTGGGCACCGCCGAAGTTGTGGCCGACCTCGTGGGCGAACGAGAGGTTGCCGACCGCGCAGAGCTGGTCGACGACGCCGAATCCGTAGGCGAGGCCGGCGGGGTAGTAGGCCACCCCACACGTCTGCGGGTTGGCGGAACCGGTGAACAGGTACGCCAGGTCGGCGCCGCTGCGTTGGGCGGACTTGTTGACTGAATCCCACTTGCCGTCGGAGGGGTTGCGCAGCTGGTTCAGCATTGCCGAGAGGTCGGTCGAATCGGTGCCGCTGACGACCGACGAACCCGCCAGCTTCGCGCGCACGGGGACGCCGGTGTTCTTCAGGGTGGCGTTGAGCGACGTGATCGAGTTGGTGACCAGCGCGTTGAACTTGGTGCGCCCACCGGCCCTGGTGACGGCGCTGTTCGTGCCGGCGATGTAGATCGACACGGTGGTGGTTGTCGTCGTCGCGCTGGTGCGCGCCGCGTCGGCCAGGGCGATCCGCTGCCGCTCGTCGGCGATGGCGTTGCGTGCGGCCAATGGCGGCATGACCGCGTCGGTGCCACGGGACTCGCGCTGCGCGAACTCCGCGGCGTGTTCGTGGTCAGCATGCTCGTGGTCGGCGTGCAGGTCGATGTCGGTGGTGGTGCCGGTGATCGAGGTCAGGTCGGCGTGTGCCGCCCCCACTCCGGCGGTGGTCAGTGGCGCCACGGCAAGGGCGCCGACCAGGGCCAGTCGGACGAACTTCACGATCTCTCCATCTCCGCAGCTGCCCGAGTGGCATGAGGAGCCCCCTAGACCCCGACCGCGCTCGCAGCGTACCCAACCCTGGGGACAACCGTCGGATGGCTCGGCGGGCAGCACTCCCCCTGGGACGCATCGACGATGGCGCGCGGGGTGGGACGGGCATCGGCACGGCCAAGCCGAGACAATGAGCGCGTGACCACCGCAGACCTGCCGCACCCGATCGATCTCCTGCCCGAGCTGCCCTCCGTCGAGGACCTGCTCGCGTCGATGCAGGTCGTGCGGCTGCCGATGAACGTGCGGTTCCGGGGGATCGAGCAGCGCGAGGTGGCCCTGCTCGAGGGCCCGGTCGGCTGGGGCGAGCTCGGGCCGTTCCTCGAGTACGGCCCGGCGGAGGCGTCCCGGTGGCTCGCCGCCGCCATCGAGGCCGCCCACGTCGGTTGGCCGGCAGCGCAGCGCCCGACGGTGCCGGTGAACGCCACGGTGCCGGCCGTTCCGGCCTCGCAGGTGGGTGAGGTGCTCGCGCGCTACGACGGGTTCGGGGCGGTCAAGGTCAAGGTCGCCGAGGCGGGGCAGACACTGGCCGACGATGTCGCTCGGCTGGCCGCGGTGCGCGAACAGGTGGGGCCGGGGACGCCGGTCCGCGTCGATGCCAACGGGGCGTGGGACGTCGACGGTGCCCGCACGGCGCTCCGGTCATTGGCCGCCCATGGGCTCGAGTATGTCGAGCAACCCTGTCGGAGCGTCGAGGAGTTGCGTGATCTGCGCCGCGCGTTGGCGCGGGCGGGCGTGGCGGTGCCGATCGCGGCCGACGAGTCGATCCGGCGCGCCGACGACCCGCTGCGGGTGGCGCACCTCGAGGCCGCCGATCTCGTCGTGGTCAAGGTCGCCCCGCTCGGAGGGGTGCGGATGGCGCTGGCCGTGATCGAGGCCTGCGGGTTGCCGGCCGTGGTGTCGTCGGCGATCGACACGAGCGTGGGGCTGTCCGCCGGGGTGGCGCTTGCGGGCGCGCTGCCGCAGTTGCCGTACGCGTGCGGGCTGGGGACCGGAGCGCTGTTGGCGGCCGATGTCACGACCGCACCGCTGACACCGGTGGGCGGGTCGGTGGAGGTGCGGCCGGTCGAGGTCGACCGGGGCGCGCTCGCGGCGTACGCGGTCGACGGGTCCCGGCGGGCGTGGTGGGAGGAGCGCGTGCGGGCGGCGTACGCCGTGCTGGCCACGGGGCGCTGACATCGGTTGACGTTGCCGGTTGTCCACCGGCGTCGATCGACCCGCGTCGCTGTCCACAGGGGGCGATGAGGCCCTCGGATTCTCGTTGCGCCGGTGATCGGGTGGGGGCATGGAGATCACCACCGGAGCCCAGAACATCACCGCCCGAATGGCCGCCGACCTGTACGACCGCGCGACCCACCTCGACCGCCTGCACGCGCAGACCCTGCACCTGCGCGGCCGGGTCGCGCGGTCCGCGCTGCTGGAGTGGCGATCTCCGGCGGGGAGCGCGTTCATCGCCGCGGCCGGTGAGCAGGTTGTGGCCCTGGGACAGCTCGGCGAGACGTACGCCCGCTATGGCCTGGCGCTGCGGCGGGCCGGTGATGTCGTCGCGGAGCGCGGTGCGCTGGCCGAGGCGATGGCCAACGAGGCGGCCGTCGTGTGGTGGGGGGCCGCCCGTGGGGTGCTCGCGCGGGTGCCCACGGCCGGCGTCACCCCGGGGGACTGGTGGG
>NZ_BCRE01000242.1 GCF_001552435.1 Kribbia dieselivorans NBRC 106261 | reverse complement strand
AGCACGAAGACCAACCAGACCTTCAAGCACCCACGAGGTTCCAGCCCACCCCAAACGAGGAGTCAGCCGGCCGCAAACGGCGGAGATACTGCCCCGGGGACCAGCCGCAGAATCACTCCCGCGTCCGTTCCTCCACCAAGGCAACGAGGGAAGACACTAGCCCACGCGGACCGATGCACCAAATCGTGGGCCGATCGCCCCAACGTGCGCACGAGCCGTGTGCCGTTCACCAGCCACGGGGGTCACGCCCGCTGCCCAGCGCACCTTCCATCCCGGCTCCCACCGGAGCACACTCGACAGATGTTCATCGCGCGTGCGCCCGGCTCCCCCGACGTCGACACCTACCTCGCGGAGGAGGCGAAGACCCGGGGCTTCACACCCGACTACGCGCACCGTTTCACATCGCGTCCGGACGTGGCGCGTGCCTGGCGCCAGCTCGTGATGACCGTCCGCACGGGGATGGAACGTCGCGTCTTCGAACTCGCCACCATCGCCGCAGCACGCGCCCGCCATTCGACGTACTGCACGGTGGCCCATTCCATGTTCCTGCGGGACGTCTGCTCCGATGACGCCACGGTCCGCGCGCTGGACGCCGACCCGACCGGTGCCTCACTCGGCGCACGCGACGCCGCCATCTATCGATACGCCACGAACGTCGCCACCGATGCTGCCTCGATCCGTCAGTCGGACATCGATGAACTGCGTTCCCTCGGGCTCAGTGACCCGGACATCGCCGACATCGCCTACGCCGTCGGCGCTCGGCTCTTCTTCACATCGGTCCTCGACGGGCTCGGCTCGCGTCTCGACCGCGCCACGGCGGAGGCGTTCGAGCCCGGCCTGCTCGCTGGGATGATCGTCGGCCGACCGGTCGGAGCCTGATCCCGCCGGCAGCCGCGTCCCACCTCCGACAACGCCTACGCTTGGGCCCCGTGACCCCCAGTAGCACGCGGCTGGGCAGCCGTTTCCTTGCACTGTTCGCGGCCAACCCGGCCCGCACGGTGATGACGGCGTTTGCCGGGGTCATCCTCGTCGGCACGGTGCTTCTCATGACCCCGTGGGCGAATCAGCCCGGGCAGCACACGAGTTGGGTCGTCGCCCTCTTCACCGCCACCTCGTCGACGTGCGTGACCGGCCTGGTCGTCGTCGACACCGGCACGCACTGGACCGTGTTCGGCCACGCGGTCATCCTCGGGCTCATCCAGGCCGGCGGGTTCGGGGTCATGTCCCTGGCGACCATGCTCGTCCTCCTCATCGGCCGCAAGGCGGGCGTACGCGCCTCCGATCTGGCCGACATGGAACGGCGGCACATCGACGGCTTCCGACTCGGCAGCGTCCTGTGGGCGATCTTTCGACTGTCTCTGACCTTCGAGGTCATCGTCGCCGCGCTCCTGGCCGCGCGCTTCTGGTTGGCCTACGACATGTCCTGGCGCAGCGCCCTGTACTGGGGCGTCTTCCACGGCGTCGCCTCGTTCAACCACGCCGGCATCTCGCTGCACGCCGAGAACCTTGTCACCTTCCAGAACGACCCCTTCATCACCGGGCCGCTCATGGTGGCGGTGATGATCTCCAGCCTCGGCTTCCCCGTGCTGTGGGAGCTGCGACGTCACCTCTGGCACATCGGCAAGTGGTCCATCCACGCCCTCGTGACCGTCTGGATGTCGGTCATCCTGTGGATCGCCGGCTTCGTCACCTTCGTCGCCTTCGAGTGGCGCAACCTCGCCACCCTCGGCGACCTCCCGGTCTGGAGCCGTCTGTTCAACGGCCTGTTCATGTCGGTCTCCACCCGCAGCTCCGGATTCAACACCATCGACATGGGCTCGCTGCACCCCGAGACGCTGCTCAGTTTCAGCGTTCTCCAGTTCATCGGCGGCGGCAGCGCCGGCACAGCCGGGGGCATCAAGGTCGGCACCTTCGCGCTGCTCGCGTTCGTCATCTGGGCGGAGCTTCGCGGCGAGCCGACCGTGCACGTCTTCCACCGCCGCCTCGTGCCCCAGGTGCAACGTCAGGCGCTCAGTGTCGCGCTCCTCGCCGTCGCCGCGGTCTTCATCGGCACGGCCGCGCTGACGATGCTCGCGCATCGCCCCCTGGAGGTCCTCCTCTTCGAGGTCACCTCGGCGTTCGGCACCGTGGGTCTGTCGGCCAACCTCACGCCGACCCTGCCGCCCGGGGCCCAGCTCGTCCTCACCGGACTGATGTTCTTCGGCCGACTCGGCCCGCTCGTGCTCGGCGCAGCTCTGGCCCTGCGCGCCCGCCCGCGACGCTACGAATTGCCCGAGGAACGAGTCCTCATCGGGTGAGCCTCCCCCAATCCGCCGTCGTGGTCGTACGCTGAACCCTCGTGACCACCGGACAACCCACACGGTTGAGCCCCCTGTTCGGCTACTTCGCCGACAATCCCGCGCGCAGCGTCATGGCTGCCTTCGCCGGCGTGATCCTCCTGGGTACCGCGCTCCTCATGCTGCCCATCGCGACGGAGGCGGGCTCGAGCGGGCATTTCGTCACCGCCCTGTTCACCGCCACGTCGGCCACGTGCGTCACCGGGCTCGTCGTCGTCGACACCCCGACGCACTGGTCACTCTTCGGCGAGCTCGTCATCCTGGGCCTGATCCAGGTCGGCGGCTTCGGCGTCATGACCCTGACGACCATGCTCGTCCTCCTCATCGGCCGCAAGATCGGCGTTCAGGCCTCGATGTTGGCCGCGGCGGAGTCTCGCACGGTCGGCAACGAGAACCTCCGTCGCGTTCTCCTGGGGATCCTGCGCATCACCCTCGTCGTCGAGTTGGGCACGGCCGCGATTCTGGCGCTGCGGTTCTGGTGGGGCTACCACATGTCCGTGCCGCAGGCCCTGTACTGGGGCATCTTCCACGGCGTCTCGGCGTTCAACAACGCCGGGTTCGGGTTGGCCTCGACGAACATGATGCCGTTCAACACCGATCCGATCATCTGCCTGCCGATCATGCTGGCCGTGATGACCGGTGGCATCGGTTTCCCCGTGCTCTGGGAGCTGCGCGCGCACTTCTTCGCCATCGGCAAGTGGTCGGTGCACATGCTCATCACCGTCGGCATGTCCATCGTGTTGTGGATCGCCGGCACCGTCACCTTCGGTGTTTTCGAGTGGCGCAACCCCGATTCGATGGGCGCGCTGCCCGCCTGGGCGAAGGTCATGAACGCCGCCTTCATGTCCGTCTCGGCGCGCACCGCCGGCTTCAACTCGGTCGATCTGGGCAACCTGCACCCGGAGACCCTGCTCAGCTACGACGTCCTCCAGTTCATCGGCGCCGGCAGTGCCGGCACGGCCGGCGGCATCAAGGTCGGCACGTTCGCGTTGCTCGCGTTCGTCATCTGGGCGGAGGTGCGCGGTGAGCCCACGGTGCACGTCTTCCACCGCCGTCTGGTGCCGGCGGTGCAGCGACAGGCCCTCACGGTCGCGCTGCTGGCCGTGGGCGCCGTCGGCATCGCCACCGCGCTCCTGATGGTGCTCACACCCCACGGGCTCGACCGCATCCTCTTCGAGGTCACCTCGGCGTTCGGCACGGTCGGGCTTTCGACCAACCTGACGCCCACGCTGCCGGCCTCGGCGCAGCTCGTGCTGGTGGCCCTGATGTACTTCGGTCGGGTCGGGCCCCAGGTGCTCGGCGCGGCTCTGGCCCTGCGCAACCGTCCCCGTCAATACGAACTCCCCGAGGAGCGTGTCCTCATTGGCTGACCACAACCGCATCATCATCATCGGCCTGGGCCGCATGGGGTCGGCCCTGGCCGTCGATCTCGAGAACGCCGGCGTGCCGGTGCTCGGCATCGACAAGGACCCCCAGATCGTGCAGGACCTCGCCGAATCGGTGCGCCACCTGGCCATCGCCGACGCCACCGACATCGAGGCCCTGACCCAGCTCGGTCTGGGCCCCCACAGCCGCGTGATCGTCACGACGACGAAGCTCCAGCAGTCGCTGCTGACGATGACCGCGTTGACCGACCTGGGGGTCGAACACATCTGGGCGAAGGCCGGCTCGCGGCAGCACGCGGAGATCCTCAAGCGGCTGGGGGCCGAACGCACCATTCAGCCCGAGGCCGATGCCGGAGACGCGTTGGCCGAGGAGCTCATCGCCCGCGCCTGAGCTCCCGGCCGGGCAGCAACGCCGAGGCCCCTCGTCCGAATGGGACGGGGGGCCTCGGCGTCGGTGCGGGCGGGCTCAGACGCGGCCGTAGGAGACGCCGGTCCGGGTCCACATGGCGCGCTTGCCCGAGCTGAGACCGGTGCGCGGCGAGTCGTACATCATGCCGTTGCCGGCGTAGATGCCCATGTGGTAGGCCGGAACGCCGAAGAAGACGAGGTCGCCGGGCTGCGGGTCGGAGACCGGGGTGGCGAACTGACGCTGCTGCTCAGCCGTGCGCGGCAGCGACTTGCCCACCTGCGCGAAGACGTACTGGGTGAACCCGGAGCAGTCGAAGCCGGTGGACGGCGAGGTGCCGCCGTACAGATACGGAATGCCGGAGAGGCTGGCGGCGATCCCCAGCACGCCACCGGTCGGGGCCGGAGCGGCGGTCTGCGTCGGCTTCGGGGCCGGCGTGGCGGACTGGGTCGGCGCCGGGGTGGTCGGCGCCGGGGCCGGA
>NZ_BCRE01000241.1 GCF_001552435.1 Kribbia dieselivorans NBRC 106261 | reverse complement strand
TTCGGGTGCGATGGGCGGATCGGCGTCCGAGGAGTTCCTCGCGGTCAGTCCCCACGGGGAGGACACGCTCGAGGCGCAGGTCACCCCCGCCGAGGTCGCCGCGTTCGAGGAGAAGGACTTCGCCGCACACCCCGCGCCGGCCCCCTGATCCTGGCCCGCGGCATCGAGATGGGCCACATCTTCCAGCTGGGCCGCAAGTACGCCGAGGCGCTCGGGCTGCAGGTGCTCGACGACAACGGCAAGCTCGTCACGGTGACGATGGGGTCGTACGGCGTGGGTGTCTCGCATGCGCAGAACGTGCTCAGATCGGGCGCGGTGAAAGTAGGGTGGGACACGTCGAGGTCTTTCAGATGGGCGGCCTAGGAACCTCTCGATGGCGTGACATGTGGAAAGTCTGCTGCTAGCGTTCCCGACGTACGCGCAATGGTGGGGTGACGCACAAGAGTTGGGGGGTCTGATGAGTGCTTGCATGAAGTCTCGAGTCTTTGCCACGGTGGCCTCCGTGGCGGTGCTTGCGGGGGCGGGGGTTGCGACGGCGCCATCTAGCCAGGCGGTGACGACGTGCTTGGCCTCGTGGGAGTACACGCACACGAACAAGGGCTATTCAGATCAATTTGTGACTCCGACGCTGAGTGTCTGCCAGGACCTCAACGCCTCGGAGACGGCAGGTCCAGGAGATAGCGTGAAGGGGTGGTACAAGGCGAGTAGTGGGTGGGCGTCAGGTACCAAGGGATTCGTTTGGGTCCCATCCACCGATCAGGGATGGAAAGTGCTCCTCACCAACATCAGCAACGGCGCGAGAGTTCTCGGCGAGGCTGCGGTGCACAACCAGAACGTGCGGTACATCTACTAATGGCCCTTGGCAGGGGAATGATTTCCTTCATGGTTTGCGCTGCGTCTCTTGGTCTCCTGGCCGGCTGTACCACTGACGCCTCGAATGTCAATGTCGAGAAGAAGGCAAATCCAAGCGTGGCTTCGGACGCAGCAAAGTCTTCCGGCGCATCGACCTCTGTCGCGATGGATCCGCAGGTCTTTGCGGACGTCGTGGCCGGTGTGTTCGCCATGCCAGGAAAGACAGCGATCCGAACCATTCGAGTGCAGTGGGTTTCACGGGGTATTGCCAACGAGGCGTGTGGTGGCAGGAACACCGGCACGGATCCGAACATTACGTGGGCTCGATATGATCAGAGCCGCTATGCCTCGCTGGAGTTGATCGCCGACAAGGGGCTCACGGAAGAGGAGCCTTGGGACAATGGAAAAGTCGGACTGGGGAAGTGTGTCAACAAGGTCCTGCCATCGTTTTTCAAGTGGTACAACCTGCAGGGCGACCCTTGGGTCGGTGAGGTCGATGCTGCGGCGCAGGCGGCGTCGGTCAAGGCCACGCATGCCGGTACGCGGAAGTGCCTGGCGGGCAAGTCTGGGTTGGAGGTCGATGTGACGGATCCGACGTCAACGTACTTGTCGAACGTCGATTACGCCTTGTCCCGTACCCCGGCGCGTAAGATGAAAGCGGAGCAGAAGCGGTTCTCCGACATCTATGTTCAGTGCACTGGAAACTATTTTGCCGCCTTGGAGAAGGAGTTGACACCGCGCAGGGAGCGGTTGACGGAACGTAACCGTGAGTTGCTTCAGCGTTTCGCCGTCGAACTGTCCGCCGCGGGCTACGTTCCGTGAGAGGTCGCGTGGGCCTGCCTCCACGTACGTGGCGCGTCGGCGTGGTGGCGTTGGTTGTGGGGTGCCTGATCGGGGTGTTGGGTGCTTCGGCGTTCGGCACCTCCCCGCGCGAGGCGGCGCAGCGCCGGGCGACGCCGACGTTGCCGCCGCCGACGGCCACGGCGACGATGCGTCACCTCACCGAGGTGGTCCAGGCGCCGTGCACGGCCAGCGCGCCCAGCCGCGACGTGCGGCCACCGCGGGTGCCGAAGGACCGGGCGTTGGTGGTCACCGCGGTGGAGGTCAAGTCCGGCACCGCGATCGCCACCGGGGATGTCCTGGTCGAGGTCGCCGGCGTACCGCGAGTCGCGTACGTGACGCGCGTGCCGTTCTTCCGGGATCTGGGTGTGGGTGACCGGGGCCAGGATGTTCGGTACCTGGAGGACGCCCTGGTCGACGCCGACGTGCTGACCCACGCCGACTCCACGTTCGGACCCGACACCGCGGCGGCGATGACACGGTTGCTGCGTGACGTGGCGGGGGTGCCCCGGGACCGCTTCGACCTCAACACCAGCGTGAGCGTGCTGCCCAGGTCTGCCGTGGCCGACGTGCGCGTGGCCGTGGGCGAGACCGTCAAGCCCACGACGGCCCTGCTGACCGCCGGCTCGAACACGAACACGGTCGAGTGCAGCCTGCCTGCCGGGGCTCGCGTGTCGGTCGGTGACCGGTTGCGACTCGACACGCGAGAGCGCACCCAGATGATCGTCCGAGGAATCGGCGAGGGCGAGCGGGGTGGCCGCAGCGCCACGGTGGCGCCCCTCGGTGCGGCCACCCCGGTCCCGGACGGTTCGGCGCTGCTCATCCGCCTCTCCCAAACCAGTGGAAAGGTGCTCACCGTCCCCGCCGGATCGATCATGACCGGCCCTGATGGGGCAACGGTCGTCACGGTCGTGGCCGATGACGGCACACACTCTCAGGTCTCGGTGACCACCGGTGCCGTGGCCTCGGGCCATGTCGAGGTGCGCGGCGACGGACTCGGTGACGGGGACACCGTCGTGCTCAACGCCATCGCCCTCGACTCCGGTGACGGACAACCAAGTTCGGCACCGGGCGACCAGCCCAGCGGTGACCAGCCGGACACTCAGTCGTGACCGACCTCATCGGACTGCACGGTATCGGACTGGAGGTCCAGCGCCCGGTGCGTACCCGTATCCTCCAGCCCCTGTCGTTGACGGTCGAAGTGGGGACGTCCCTGGCGGTGGTGGGCCCGTCGGGTGCGGGCAAGTCCACCCTGGCCTCGATCATCGGAGCCCTGCAGCCGGCCTCCGAGGGAAGCTACGACTTCGACGGGCAGCGGGTCGAACTCTTCGGGCCGCGAGATCGATCCCGTTTTCGGGCCGCCAACATCGGCTTCGTGTTCCAACACGCCCTCCTCATCGACGAACGCAACGCATGGCGCAACGTCGCCCTCGGACAGGTCGACCCCGCGGTTCCACCGGCCCGGGTCGAGGAGCGCTCTCGCGAGGCACTGGACCGCGTCGGTCTGGGCGGCATCGCCGACCGCGGCGCCGCGCTGCTCTCCGGGGGTGAACGTCAGCGAGTGGCGGTGGCCAGGGCCGTGGTCAAGCAACCCCGCCTGATCATCGCCGACGAACCGACCGGATCCCTCGACCAACGCACCGGCGAAGCCGTCCTTGACCTGCTCTTCTCCCTGCCCGACAGCGGAACGACCCTGATCATCGTCACCCATGACCACCGCGCGGCGGACATGGCCGACCGATGCATCGAGATCGTCGACGGTGAGCTCGTTGCCTGAATTACGCGCTCGAGTGGTCATCGTGGACCGCTGGCTGCGCACGCTCCTCGACGACGCCTACCTGTCGCTGACCGCCAAGCCCGGCCGAACCATCGCCATGGTCGTCGGCATCGTCCTGGGCGTGGCCAGCGCCACCGCCGCAGTCGTCATCGCCGACACCCAACAGGCTCAGATCGACCGACAATTCGACCTACAGCGCTCCGGCCATGTCGTTCTGGCCGCCGAGGGCGAGGTCTCCAGCGGCTTCCCCGCCGACCAAGTGGCCCAACTCCGGGCACTGGAACCGATCGAGGCCGCCGGTGAACTCTCGGTCTGGCAGGACTCGCTCCACGTCACCCTCAACCGATGGTCCGCACCGGTGTCGGTCACGCTCATCGGCGCGGATGCCGGAGGTCTGAACGCATCCGGCGTCACACACCTCGCCGGAGCCCCGTTCGCGGCCCTGGACGACCTCGGGCGCAGTCGAAGCATCTGGCTGGGACAGGGCATCGTCGAAGACCTCGGGCTGACCCAGAGCAGCCCCCTGACCATCGACGTCGAAGGCATGCCCTACACCGTGGCCGGCACGTTCACCAGCGCCAGCGGATTCGACTACCTCAACCACAGCGTGGTCCTCGGGCGACGTCGCGCACAGCAGGACTTCGGCGGCGCCCGATCACCCCGATTCCTGGCCAAGGTGCGACCCGGGTCGGCCGCGGCCGTGGGCGAACACGCCGTCACGGCACTGGACCCCACCCACACGATCCGGCTACGCGACGTCACCGAACCAGACGGGCAGATCCTGCTCGGCAACGTCGCCCGCGACCTGCGCCGCATCGGACTGGCGCTGGGAGCCTTCGTCGGATTCGTCGGGATGGTCGCCGTCGCCAACACCCTGAGCATGTCGGTCAGCCAGCGTTCCCGGGAGTTGGGACTGCGTGCCGCCATGGGATGGTCCCGCGAACGGATCGCCGCGCTCATCCTGGCCGAATCGGCCATCGCCGGAGCACTGGCCGCACTCATCGGCTGCACCGCCGGGCTCCTGGGAGCATGGATCTGGTGTCAGATGCAAGGCCTGGAACTGATCATCTGGCCATGGCTGGCACCCGTGGTCATCCTCGCCGGCACCCTCTCCAGCCTACTCGGCGGGCTGCTCCCGGCCCGCCGCGCCGCGTCCGTGTCCCCCATGGTCGCGCTGCGCAGCTGACCACGCAGGTCAGCAGACCGGGCCGCCGCGGCTAT
>NZ_BCRE01000240.1 GCF_001552435.1 Kribbia dieselivorans NBRC 106261 | reverse complement strand
ACTCCCTCAGTCACGTGCAGGCCTCGGTGCGGCTCGAGGCGCTGGTGGGTGCCCTGCCGCGGGACTGGCACCACCGCCCACTGGCCGATCTCGTCGATCTCGGCCGCGAACGACGCTCCGCCCAGGCAACGACGACCGGCTCAACACCCGTCACCCCAGGATGGCGTCGTTGGCTCGAACCGCACTCGCTCGAGACGTCCGTGCTGCTGCGGGCCATCGCGGTCGTGTTCATCTGCGGTTCGCACGCCAACCTCTTCGAACTCGTCGGCGGGGCGCACGCGCTGCTGGCCGTGGCCGGGTTCAACGCCGCCCGTTTCGGCCTGTCCGCGCCGAGCATCGGTCGCCGTTGGCGCGCCACCACGCGAACCCTGATCGGCATCGGCGTGCCCACCGCCGTCATCGCCTACATCGGGTTGACCACGCACGGACGCTACGGCTGGGCCAACGTCACCCTGACCAACTGGATCTTCGGCGACGAGCAGGCCCCCTTCCGCAGCGAACTGTGGTTCGTCGAGGCCCTCGTCGCCACGACACTCCTGGCCACCGCGCTCCTGTCGGTACCGGCCGTGCACCGCGCCTGGCGCGACCACCCGTGGCGCGTGGCCACCATCGCCGCCGCGCTCGCGCTCATCCCCCGGTTCGTCATCGTCGAGTTCGGCGAGGCCAGCCTGCACGGGATCCTCCCGGCGACGTTCTGGCTCTTCGCCGTCGGCGCCGCCCTGGCCCACGCCGACACGCGGGTTCGTCGGGCCGTCACCCTGCTCATCGCGGTGATGGGCGGAGCGTCGTTCTTCGACGAACCTGCCCGAAACGTCATCGTGGTGACCGGTATCGCCGCGCTCGCGCTGCTGCCCCAGGTGCGCGTGCCCCGAGCCGTCGTGCCGCTCATCGGCGTGCTCGCGGCCGCGTCGCTGTACGTCTACCTCGTGCAGTTCCAGGTCTTCGCCTACGCCCCGACCCCTCTGCTCAGCACGCTGCTGGCCATCGCCGTCGGCTGCCTGGCGTGGCGCGTCGCCGACCGCCCGGTGCGCCGGCTGCAGGACCTCATCGCTCCCGTCCGTCAACGAAATGGAAGAATGTCGTGATCATGAAACGCCGATCTGCGGTCGCCGCGCTGCTGGCCCTCCCCCTCGTGCTGTCCGCCTGCGGTGGCGGCGGCGGCGACGAGTTCACGGCGCAGGACGGTGCGTTGCAGATCTACTCCTCGCAGCACCGCAACGTCACCGACGCGTGGGCGCAGGCCTTCACCGAGAAGACCGGCATCCAGACGCAGGTGCGTGAGGGCCAGGACTCGTCGATGGGGCAGATGATCATCGCCGAGGGTGATAGTTCCCCCGCCGATGTGTTCCTCACCGAGAACTCCCCGGCGATGACGCTCGTCGAGCGCGAAGGTCGGCTCGCGAAGGTCGACGCCGCCACCCGCGCCCAGGTGCGCACCGGCATGGCCCCGTCAACCGGCGACTGGACCGCCATCGCCGCCCGCTCGACCGTGCTCGTCTACAACACGGAGAAGATCACCGAGGCCGAGCTGCCGAAGTCGCTGCTCGACCTCCAGGACCCGAAGTGGAAGGGCAAGTGGGGCGCGGCGCCCGGCGGCGCCGACTTCCAGGCCATCGTGGCGGGCCTGCTCGCGAACACCGACGAGGCGACCACCAAGACGTGGCTCGAGGGCATGGCCACGAACGCGCAGGTCTACCAGAACAACATCGCCACGATGAAGGCCGTCAACGCCGGCGAGGTGCCGGTCGGCATCATGTACCACTACTACTGGTACCGCGACCAGGCCGGCGACAAGCAGGGCAGCGCCAACACGAAGCTCCACTACTTCGGCAACAAGGACTCCGGTGCCTTCGTCAGCCTGTCGGCCGGCGGGGTGCTGAAGTCCTCGGACATGCCGAAGGAAGCCCAGCAGTTCCTCAAGTTCGTCACCAGCCCCGAGGGTCAGAAGATTCTCGTCGACAGCGGCTCGATGGAGTACGCGGTCGGCAAGGGCGTCGCGTCGGACAAGGCCCTCCCGCCGCTGGACAAGCTCAACCCGCCGCCGGTCGACCCGTTCGTCCTCAACTCCGACAAGGTGATCTCGCTGATGACGGATGCCGGTCTCCTCTAGGAACTGGGGGGTCGCGCTCGCGGCCACCCTGGTCGCCGCCATCACCCTGCTGCCCGTCGTGGTGGTGCTCGGCGACGCCCTGACGGCCGGGTGGCAGTTCGCCGCCGATTACCTCCTCCGGCCGCGGATCGGCGTGCTGCTCAGTCACACTGGGATGCTCGTCGCCGTGACGGTGCCGGCCTCGCTCGTCATCGGCACGCTTGCGGCCTGGCTCGTCGAACGCACGACCCTGCCGGGCGCGGGCCTGTGGCGGGTGCTGCTGCTCATGCCGCTGGCGGTGCCGGCGTTCGTCAGCGCGTATGCGTGGATCACCGTCGCGCCGAGCATGACCGGGTTTGCCGGAGCCGCGCTCGTCACCACGCTGGCCTACTCACCGTTCGTGTTTCTCCCCGCCGCGGCGCTACTGCGCGCCCTCGACCCCGGTGATGAGGAGGTGGCCCGCTCGCTGGGCCTCTCCCCGGCCGCGGCGGTGTTCCGCACGGTCCTCCCACGCCTGCGCCCGGCCCTGTCCGGCGGGGCGCTGCTCGTCGCGCTGCACCTGCTCGCGGAGTACGGCGTGCTGGAGATGATGCGTTTCCAGACCTTCACGACCGCGATCATGCAGCGCTACGCGATCGGGTTCAGCGACTCCTCCGGCTCTCTGCTCGCAACCGTGCTCATCGGCCTGTGCCTGCTCGCCCTGACCATCGAGGTCGTCGCCCGCGGTCGACGCCGCGTGGCCAAGGTCGGGTCGGGCAGCCAGCGCCGCGCCGTGCGGGTGCCGCTGGGGCGCTGGACCGTGCCGTCGCTGCTCTTCCTGGCCGTGGTCGTGGGCCTGTCGGTCGTGGTCCCGGTCGTCACGGTGATCCGGTGGTTGTTCGCGCTCGACTCGTTCGCCGCCCTGGGTTCGGACCCGGTGCGCGTCACCCTGACCACCTTTGCGCTCGCGCTGCTCGGCGGGCTCGCCGCGATCATCGCCGCGGTGCCCGGGGCGTGGCTGCTCAACCGCTACCACTCGCCGCTGACGATGCTGCTCGAGCGCGTGACGTTCCTGTCCAGCGCACTGCCGGGCGTCGTCGTCGGCCTGGCCCTGGTGACCGTCTCGGTGCATTGGGCCCGGCCGCTATATCAGACGGTGACGCTGGTCATCGTCGCCTACGCGATCCTGTTCCTGCCGCGGGCGATGGTGTCACTGCGCTCCGGTCTGGCGGCCGCGCCGCCCGAGTTGACCGAGGCTGCGCGCTCACTCGGTCTCCGCGGCCCGGCCGTGTTCGCCCGCGTCGTGCTGCCGCTGATCGCCCCATCGGCCATGAGCGGGTTCGTGCTCGTGGCGCTGGCGGTGAGCACCGAGCTGACGGCCACGCTGCTGCTGGCCCCGACCGGCACCGACACCCTGGCCCTGGCGTTCTGGCGTGAGGCCAGCCAACTCGACTATGCCGCTGCCGCACCGTATGCGGCGATCATGATCGCGTTCTCGGTGCCGCTGACGTTGCTGCTGCGGCGGCAGATCCTGGAGGAATCATGAGTGAGGTTCGGCTGCGGTCGGTCACGGCCGGGTACGGGCGCGAGGACGTGCTGCACGGCGTCGATCTCGTCGTGCCCGCGGGGACGACGACGGCGATCCTCGGCGGGTCGGGAAGCGGCAAGACGACGCTCCTGCGCGTCATCGCCGGCTTCATGCGACCGCGCTCCGGTGAGGTGATCCTGGGCAATCGCACGGTTGCCGGTGATGGGGTGTGGGTCCCGCCGGAGCGTCGTGGGGTCGGGTACGTGCGCCAGGAGGGCGGGTTGTTCCCGCACCTGAGCGTGGCCGGCAACATCGCGTTCGGGCTGCCGTGGCCGCGCCGGCGGCACCGCGCTCGGGTGCTCGAGTTGCTCGAGGTGGTGGGGTTGTCGGCCGACCTCGCCGACCGCCGGCCCGACCAGCTTTCCGGAGGACAGCAGCAGCGCGTCGCCTTGGCGCGGGCGTTGGCTCCGCGGCCGGAGCTCGTGTTGCTCGACGAACCGTTCTCGTCTCTGGACACGGCGTTGCGGGCGACGACGCGCGAGGCGACCGCGCAGGCGCTCAAGGCCACTGGTGCCACGGCGATCCTCGTCACGCACGATCAGGGTGAGGCGCTCTCGTTCGCCGACGAGGTGGCGATCATGGGTTCGGGGGCGTTCCAGCAGGTCGCGGCGCCGCGCGTGGTGTACGGCGAGCCGGTGGACGCGACCGTGGCGTCGTTCCTCGGGGACGCGGTGCTCGTACCGGGGACCGTGGCCGACGGGGTCGTGGTGTGCGGGCTGGGGTCGCTGCCGGCCCAGGGTGAGCTGCGTGGCGGCGAGGTGCAGGTCATGGTGCGGCCGGAGCAGATCAGCTTGTCGGAGGCCGGGACCGGGGAGCGCGATGCGACCGTGCGGTCGGTGTCGTACTTCGGGCATGACGCGGTCGTCGAGCTGGACCTCGCGGATGACGTGCCCGGGCACGTCGTGCGGGCGCGGGTCGTCGGACTGACCCCGCCGGAGCCGGGTGACCGCGTCGCGCTGACCGTCATGGGGCCAGTGCGCACCTTCCCCCTCGCCGGCTGACGCACGCACCCCTCCCGCACCCTCCCCCGGCCCCCGCCCCCTCACGCGGTTCGAGGTA
>NZ_BCRE01000239.1 GCF_001552435.1 Kribbia dieselivorans NBRC 106261 | reverse complement strand
GCGGCGCCGTCGCGGCCGCCCTGCGCGGCGCCGGTGTCGAGCGCATCTACGTCGCCGGCAAGGCCAGCGAACTCGGGGACGCCGCCGACTCGGTCGACGGCGCCCTCTCGGCCGGCATGGACGTCGTGTCCGCCCTGACCTCGATCCTCGACCTGCTCGGCGCCGACGCGTCGGGGAAGGAGCAGTGATGACCGCGATCCCTCGCTTCGACTCGGTCGAACTCGGCGACGGCGCGCCCCCGCAGGACTCCGCGACCGCGTGGGAGTCGCTCAAGCAGACGAACCCGGCCTTCACGGCCGACTGGCAGACCCCCGAGCAGGTCACCGTCTCGCCGCTGTACACCGATGGTGACCGCGCCGGCCTCGACTTCCTCAACACCGTGCCGGGTGCCCCGCCGTTCCTGCGCGGGCCCTACTCGACGATGTACACCAACCAGCCGTGGACGATCCGCCAGTACGCGGGCTTCTCCACCGCCGAGGAGTCCAACGCGTTCTACCGCCGCAACCTCGCGGCCGGTCAGAAGGGCCTGTCGGTCGCGTTCGATCTGGCCACGCACCGCGGCTACGACTCCGACCACCCGCGGGTCGAGGGTGACGTGGGCATGGCCGGAGTCGCGATCGACTCGATCTACGACATGCGCACGCTCTTCGATCACATCCCGCTGGACCAGATGAGCGTGTCGATGACGATGAACGGCGCGGTGCTGCCGATCCTCGCGTTGTACGTCGCCGCGGCGGAGGAGCAGGGGGTGAAGCCGGAGCAGCTCTCGGGGACGATCCAGAACGACATCCTCAAGGAGTTCATGGTCCGCAACACCTACATCTACCCGCCCGAGCCGAGCATGCGGATCATCTCCGACATCTTCGCCTACACCAGCGCGAACATGCCCCGGTTCAACTCGATCTCCATCTCCGGGTACCACATGCAGGAGGCCGGGGCGACCGCCGACCTCGAGCTCGCGTACACCCTCGCCGACGGAGTCGAGTATCTCCGGGCCGGTCAGAACGTCGGCCTGGACGTCGACACGTTCGCGCCGCGGTTGTCGTTCTTCTGGGCAATCGGCATGAACTTCTTCATGGAGGTCGCCAAGATGCGCGCGGCCCGCCTGCTCTGGGCCCGCCTGGTGCGCGACTTCGACGCGAAGAACGACAAGTCGATGTCGCTGCGTACCCACTCGCAGACCTCGGGCTGGTCATTGACCGCGCAGGACGTGTTCAACAACGTCGTGCGCACCGGCGTCGAGGCGATGGCCGCGACGCAGGGCCACACCCAGTCGCTGCACACCAACGCCCTGGACGAGGCCATCGCGCTGCCGACCGACTTCTCGGCGCGCATCGCCCGCAACACCCAACTGTTCCTGCAGCAGGAGTCGGGCACGACGCGGGTCATCGACCCCTGGGGTGGCAGCGCCTACGTCGAAAAGCTGACCAACGACCTGGCTCGCCGCGCCTGGAGTCACATCCAAGAGGTCGAAGCGGCCGGCGGCATGGCCAAGGCGATCGAGGCCGGCATTCCCAAGCTGCGCATCGAGGAGGCTGCCGCCCGCACCCAGGCGCGCATCGACTCCGGTCAGCAGCCGGTCATCGGCGTCAACAAGTACCTCGTCGAGGATGACCAGCCGATCGAGGTCCTCAAGGTCGACAACGCGAGCGTGCGCGCCGCCCAGATCGACAAGCTGCGTCGCCTGCGCGAGGAGCGCGACGAATCGGTGACCCAGGCCGCGCTGAGCGCCCTGACCGAAGGTGCCCGCAACCCCGGCCCGGACACCAACCTGCTCGCCCTGGCGATCGACGCGGCCCGCAAGATGGCCACGGTCGGTGAGATGTCCAGCGCGCTGGAGGAGGTCTTCGGCCGGTACACCGCCCAGATCCGCACCATCAGCGGGGTCTACTCCAAGGAGGTGGCCGGCGTGGAGTCTCTCGGCACGGTCCAGGAACTCGTCGCGAAGTTCGAGCAGGCCAGCGGTCGCCGTCCGCGCATCCTCGTGGCGAAGATGGGCCAGGACGGTCACGACCGTGGCCAGAAGGTCATCGCCACCGCCTTTGCCGACCTCGGCTTCGACGTCGACGTGGGCCCGCTGTTCCAGACCCCGGCCGAGGTTGCGCGTCAGGCCCTCGAGGCCGACGTGCACGTCGTCGGGGTGTCGTCGCTGGCCGCGGGTCACCTGACCCTCGTGCCGGCGCTGCGCAAGGAGCTCGACGACGCGGGTCTGAACGACCTGATGATCGTCGTCGGCGGTGTCATCCCCGAGCAGGACTTCGACGATCTGCGCGCGGCCGGCGCCGACGCAATCTACCCGCCCGGCACGGTGATCCCCGACGCGGCGATCGAGCTGCTGAACACCCTCATCGAGCGCACGGGCGAGGCGTCGCCCGCGACCGAGGGCGCCCGTGGCTGACCCCTACGACGTCGCCACGCTCGTCCCCGGGGTGCTGGCCGGTCAACGCCTGCACATCTCCCGGGCCATCACCCTGGTCGAGTCCTCGCGACCCGACCACCGGGTGCGGGCCCGGGAGTTGTTGCGGCAGTTGACCCCGCACAGCGGCAGGGCGATTCGCGTGGGGATCTCCGGGGTCCCCGGGGCGGGCAAGTCGACGTTCATCGACGCGATGGGCGTGCGGCTGCTCGACCGGGGCCACAAGGTCGCGGTCGTGGCCGTCGACCCGAGTTCGGTGCGCACCGGGGGCAGCATCCTCGGTGACCGCACCCGTATGGGCGAGCTGTCGACCCGCGAGGACGCGTTCGTGCGCCCCTCCCCCTCCGGCGGCCACCTCGGTGGCGTGGCGCGGGCGACACGGGAGTCCATGCTCGTGCTCGAGGCGGCCGGCTACGACGTCGTGCTCGTCGAGACGGTCGGCGTCGGCCAGTCCGAGGTCGCGGTCTCGGAGATGGTCGACACGTTCCTCATGATCGCCCTGGCCCGCAGCGGTGACTCGCTGCAGGGCATCAAGCGCGGCATCCTGGAGCGGGTCGACGTCATCACGGTCAACAAGGCCGATGGCGACAACGAGCAGGAGGCGCGTGTGGCCGCGCGCGAACTGCGCGGCGCCATGCGCTTGATGATGGGCGACTCCGACAGCGCCCCGGCGGTACTGACGTGCAGTGCGCGGACCGGTGCCGGACTGGACGAGGTCTGGGAGGCGGTCAGGGCACACCGCGCCACCCTCGAGGCGGCGGGTTCACTCGAGGAGCGCCGTGCCCAGCAGCAGCGTCAGTGGCTGTGGGCCCTGACCACGGACACCGTCATCGAAGCGCTGACCACCTCGCCGCGCGTCGTGCAGGTGCGCGCCGAGGTCGAGGCTCGTCTGGCGTCTGGAGAGCTCAGCGCACTCGAGGGCACTGAGTTGCTCGTCGAGGCGTTTGCCCGCGACGGCGCCGACGGCGCCTGGCCCTGATTACCCCTCACCGAGGGAACAATGGTGGCGACCTAACCTCGGGTTAGGTCGCCACCATTGTTCCCTCGGCGCGTGACTACAGATCGAGTTCCGAGCCGCCGAAGCGCTCCTGCAGGAACCGGCCGTGGTTGTTCAACGACTGCATGTCGCCCCGGTGCACGTCCTGGGCGATCCGCTGCGACTCGGAGCGCAGCAGCTCGAGCTGATCGGTGAACTCCTGGGTCGCAGTCGCCCCGGTCGGGCCGGGCTGATCGACGTAATCCGGTGGCAGGCTCAGGTACGTGTTCAGCGTCGTGGGCACGTAGTCGCGGATCATCCGGTTGACGACGAAGAGATCGCGCGGTGACGAGGCCAGCTGAGCGCCGCGGTCCAGCGCGTCGCGCAGCGCGGCGAAGATGTCGTAGAGGGCCACGACGGCCTCATCGGGCAGCCGGTGACGTGACGCCCGCATCTGGCGTTCGAGGTCGCGGAGGTTCTCCTCGAGGATCTCGGCATCGCGCAGCACCGCGCTCGACGGCTGGACCGCGGGCTGCACCGGCGCCGCCTGGGGCACCGTCTGGCTGAGCGGGGCCGCCCCGACCGGCGGAGGCGGCGGAGTGGACGACGCCACCTGCCCGTACCAGGTGCCCCGCTGAGCCAGCGTCGTCAGGTACCCGCGGTTGAGGATCGCGGAGTGCACGGTCGCCCCGATCCACGCGACGGTCAGCGCGACGCCGAACAGCGGACCGGTCGATTCCCCTTCCGGCGCCGAGCTGGCGAACATGATCGCGACCACGACGGCGTAGCCCGCCGCCGGCCAGAAGTAGCGCTTCTCCCCCGTGCGCACACCCGCGATGAGGAAGCCGAGCCAGCTCAGCACGCCGAACGACACGAACGGGATGAAGATCCACAGCGAGTTCCGGCGTCGCCACGCGTCGTTGGCGAGCTTCTGTTCGGGCGTCAACGGAGTCAGACCACTGGAGTTCGTCACGGGACCCACTCTTCCCTACACCCCCGACAACGCTCCAGCCGACCGACAATCCTCGCCGACTGGTCAATCCTTGCGACGTAAGCCGAAGTTACGTCACAAGGATCGACCAGTCGGCGTAGTGGTCACGACGCAGGTCCGCGCTGGGTCAGGGGTGCCGGACGTCAAGAGTCCGTGCGCCGCGTCTCCAAGGCCGTATCCAGTCGCCGCAACCGGCGCTGCACCCGGAAGTCGCGGGCCGACAGCAACAGCGCGATGATCGCCACCACCGCCAGCACCATGACGAGCCACCACTCCGACTCACCGCTACCGCCATCGGGCTCGAACGGCGTCAGCGACTCGATCCAGGTCGGCCAGATGTACGTGGCCACCGCCGCCGCGCCGACGACCAGCGCAATGAGCATCTCCACGCGAGCACGCAACATCACTCCACCTCCGGCTCAGGGCCCGCTGTGGGCTCGGCGTCGAGGCCCGGATCGGCCTCGACCTCGACCTCGGCCGGCACCCCAAGGGCCACCGGGGCGCCGGGCGCAGCCCCGGCAGATTGATCCTGCGGCGTCACGCTCGTGGGCGCATTCGCGGCGGCGGAGCG
>NZ_BCRE01000238.1 GCF_001552435.1 Kribbia dieselivorans NBRC 106261 | reverse complement strand
GGGCGCGTCGGCCTGGCTGCGCACCGGCACGCCGTCGTCGGGGGTCACCACGAGCGTCGTCGCGCCCTTGAGGAGCACGGTGGCGTGGGCCAGGCGGGCCAGCGCGCGGGCGTGTTCGACGGGCGCGTCCTGGACATCGTGGGCCGTCACATCGGCAAACGCCCCGGCGTAGGCATCGCGCCCGTCGGACAGGCGCGCCAGCAGCCGGGCGCACTCCCCTGCGTGCGGGGTGAGCAGCGTCGGCCCGGGACGCGGGCCCTCGATCAGGTCGAGTCCGCCGGCATCGACGACCACCGGCAGGTCGGAGTCCAACGCCTCCCACGCCGCCGCGAGATGCGCCTGCGCCGCGTCATCGGTGGCGGTGATGTCCACCCCCGGCCCGACGACCCACGCCTGCACTCGGCCCATGCCGATGACCGCCTCGGGCACCGCGGATCGCACCAAGTCCGTCGGGGTCGGCGTACCGACGTAGCGCAGCATCCCCACCCCGGTGGACACCGCCGCAGTCGCGGCCAGCACCGCCGCCCCGGCATACGTCTCTCCCCCGGCGATGAGCCCGAGCACGCCGCGGGTGTACTTGTCGTCGGCCGCGTCGGGTGTCGGCCACAGGTCGGCGACGTCGTCACGGGTCAGTCGTTCGACGACCGGCACGTCGGAGCGCAGATCGAGGCCGATGTCGACGACGGTCAGGCGGCCGGTCGCGGCCTCCGTCGGCGGGAGCAGATGCACCGGCTTCGGGCTGCCGAACGTCACGCTCTCGTCGGCGAACACGCCGTCGGGGTCGAGTTCGCCGCCGGCCGGGTCTTGGCCGGAGGGCACGTCCACGGCGATGACCCACGCGGTGGCGTCGACGGCGTCGATCCACGGGCGCGCCCAGTCGGGCAACCCC
>NZ_BCRE01000237.1 GCF_001552435.1 Kribbia dieselivorans NBRC 106261 | reverse complement strand
CGCGGTCAGGGCCCCGCTGGCGTGCGCGGCCGAACCGGACTCCGTCACGCCGGCGGCGCACACCGCAGCCGCGGCGAAGCCCTCGTCGGCCAGCATCGCCAGGGCGTACAACGTGTCGGCCCCGTTGTTGCCCGCCCCCACCAGCCCCACGACGCTCCGGCCATGACGATCGGTCAACCGGGCCGATGCGACGGCGGCGAGCCCGGTCGAGGCGCGGCGCATGAGCTCACCGCCGGCGAGGTCGTCACCGCACCGCGCCTCAGCGGCGCGAATCTGCTCGGGACTGTGGGCTTCGATCACGACGGGTCACCTTTCGGCCAGGCACTCGGCCACGACGAACGCCGTGGCGACGCCGCCGTCATGCGACAGCGACAGATGCAGATGCGTGACGTGCTTGCGGGCCGCCACGAGCGCGACCGTCTCGGTGATGTGCAGCTCGGGGCGCCCGTCGCGGTCGCGGCGCACCTCGCAGTGCTGCCACGACATGCCCGCCGGAGCGCCGAGCGCCTTGGCCAGCGCCTCCTTGGCTGCGAACCGAGCGGCCAGGGAACGCACGTGCAGCGGCCGCTCGAGCGGAGTGAACAGCCGAACCCGCAGCGCCGGGGTGCGCAGCAGGGTTCGTTCGAACCGAGCGACGTCAACGACATCGATGCCGGTACCCACGATCATGGCGCGCCCCCTTCGTTTCGGTCAGGCGCTCCAGCGCCCGACGCCGCCCCGGTTCAGATCACTCGACCGTGACGGACTTGGCCAGGTTGCGCGGTTGGTCGACGTCCAGGCCCTTGGCCGTGGAGAGGTAGAGCGCGAAGACCTGCAGCGGCACCACCGTCAGCAGCGGCTCGAGCAGCGGCGGCGCCTGCGGCACCCAGATGACCTCGTCCGCGAACGGGATCACGTCGGTGTCCCCCTCCTCCGCGATGACGATCGTGCGCGCGCCGCGGGCCCGGATCTCCTGGATGTTGGAGACGACCTTCTTGTGCAGGTCGTGCGGGGTGTCCGGGCCGGGCACGATGATGAAGACCGGCTGGCCCGGCTCGATCAGCGCGATCGGGCCGTGCTTGAGTTCACCGGCGGCGAACCCCTCGGCGTGGATGTACGCGAGCTCCTTGAGCTTGAGCGCACCCTCCATCGCCACCGGGTAGCCGACGTTGCGGCCCAGGAACAGCACCGAGCGGGTGTCGGCCATGAAGCCGGCAATCTCCTTGACCCGGTCCATGGTGCCGAGCAGGGTCGCGATCTTCTCCGGCATCTCGGCGAGCTGACCCATGACGGTACGCGCGTCCTCGGCGAACGAGCCGCCGCGCAGCTGCGCAAGGTAGAGCCCGAGGATGTAGCAGGCGGTGATCTGCGCGAGGAACGCCTTGGTCGAGGCGACCGCGATCTCCGGGCCGGCGTGGGTGTAGAGCACCGCGTCCGATTCGCGCGGGATCGTCGATCCGTGGGTGTTGCAGATCGACAGGGTGCGCGCGCCGAGGGCCCGGGCGTGGCGCACGGCCATGAGGGTGTCCATCGTCTCGCCCGACTGGCTGATCGAGACGATGAGCGTGCGGTCGTTGACGATCGGATCGCAGTAGCGGAACTCGTGAGCGAGCGCCACCTCGACCGGGATGCGGGTCCAGTGCTCGATGGCGTACTTGGCGACCATGCCGGCATAGGCAGACGTGCCACACGCGATGATCGTGATGCGGTCGATCTGGCGCAGCACGTCCTCGGAGATGCTCATTTCGTCGAGGAGGAGCGACCCGTCGGGGGCGGTGCGGCCGAGCAGGGTGTCGCCCACGGCGTGCGGCTGGTCGTGGATCTCCTTCTCCATGAAGGTGTCGTAGCCGCCCTTCTCCGCGGCCGCGGCGTCCCAGGTGACCTCGTAGGCCTTGCCCTGGGCCGGGTTGCCGTCGAAGTCCGTGATCTCGACCGAGTCGGGGGTGATGACGACGATCTGGTCCTGACCGAGCTCCACGGCGTTGCGGGTGTAGCCGATGAAGGCGGCGACGTCGGAACCGAGGAAGTTCTCGCCCTCGCCGAGCCCGACGACCAGCGGGGAGTTGCGGCGCGCGGCGACGACCCGGTCGGGGGCGTCGGCGTGCACGGCCAGCAGGGTGAAGGCGCCCTCGAGGCGGTTGACGACCGACGTCATGGCCGCGTACAGGTCACCGGTGACGTCGTAGGCGCGCGCCAGCATCTGGGCGGCGACCTCGGTGTCGGTCTCGGAACGGAACTGCACGCCCGCCTCGAGCAACTCGGCCTTGAGGGAGTGGAAGTTCTCGATGATCCCGTTGTGGACAACCGCCAGTTTGTCGGTCGTGCCGCCCAGGTGCGGGTGGGCGTTGAGGTCGGTCGGGCCGCCGTGCGTGGCCCAGCGCGTGTGCCCGATGGCGGTCGCGGAGGCGTGCAGCGGCGCTTCGTCCAGGGCGTTTCGGAGGTTGGCGAGCTTGCCGGCGCGCTTCTCCCACTCCACCCCGTTGCCGTTGACCAGGGCGACACCCGCGGAGTCGTACCCCCGGTATTCGAGGCGGGTGAGGCCCTCCATGACAACGTTCAGGGCCGTGTCGTCGGAGCGAGGCCCGACGTATCCGACGATTCCACACATGGGCCCAACCCTAATGGGTTGAGACGCCTGCGCCGGACACCGTGCGCTTTGCGCGACAATGCCGTGGTGCAGCAGTCCTTAGACACCGATGCCTTGCCGTCCGCGTACGTGGAACTCGACCGAGCCGCGTGGGCGCGATTGCGCGAGAATCACCCGCTCAGTCTCGACGAGACCGACCTCGAACGGCTGCAGGGTCTCGGGGACGAGGTCGACATCCAGGAGGTCGAGGAGGTCTACCTGCCGTTGTCGCGACTCCTGCACTTCTACGTCGAGGCGACCTACGGTCTGCACCTGGCCACGAGCGAGTTCCTCGGTGAGCGGCCCGGACGCACCCCGTTCGTCATCGGTGTTGCGGGGTCGGTGGCCGTGGGCAAGTCCACGACCGCGCGCATCCTCAAGGAACTGCTCAGCCGCTGGCAGCATGAGCCGCGCGTCGAGTTGGTGACCACCGACGGGTTCCTCTACCCCAACGCCGAACTCGCCGAGCGCGAGATCCTGCACCGCAAGGGCTTCCCCGAGTCGTACGACCGGCGCGCGCTCATGCGGTTCGTCGCCGCGGTCAAGGCCGGCGTGCCGGAGGTCGAGGCGCCGGTGTACTCGCACCTGACGTACGACATCGTGCCGGACGAGAAGATCGTCGTGCGCCGGCCCCAGGTGCTCATCGTCGAAGGGTTGAACGTGCTGCAACCGCCGCGCGCGCAGACCGATGGGCGCTCATCGCTGGCCGTGAGCGACTTCTTCGACTTCTCGGTGTACGTCGACGCCGACCCCGCGGACATCCGAGAGTGGTATGTCGAGCGGTTCCTCAAACTGCGCGAGACCGCGTTCGCCGATCCGGATTCGTACTTCCACCGGTACGCAGCGTTGACCGACGCCGAGTCGCGCTACCGGGCCGGGGAGATCTGGAAGGGCACGAACGAGCCCAACCTGCTGGAGAACATCCTGCCCAGCCGCAGTCGGGCGACGCTGATCCTGACGAAGGGGTCGGATCACAGGGTCGAGCGGATTCGGCTGCGCAAGGTCTGACGGAGGCCCCGATCAGTACCAGTGCGGGCTGCGCGACTGCCACGCGCCGAGGGCACCACACGGCGATCCGTAGCGCTCGGAGATGTAACCCAGGCCCCACTTGATCTGGGTGGCCGGGTTGGTCTGCCAGTCGGCGCCGGCGCTGGCCATCTTCGAGCCGGGCAGGGACTGCGGGATGCCGTAGGCGCCCGAGGAGGCGTTCATGGCGAGGTGATTCCAGTTGGACTCACCGGTCCAGAGGGTGGACAGACAGGACATCTGGTCCTGGCCCCAGCCGTAGGAGGCGAGCATGCCCGCGGCGATCTGCTGATTGCTGCCCCCGGTGGCGACGACCGGTGCGGCGGCCTGGCGCTTCGCCTCGGCCTCACGCTGCAGCTCGGCCTTGCGCGCCTCGGCCTGGCGCTGCTGCTCGGCCTGGCGGGCCT
>NZ_BCRE01000236.1 GCF_001552435.1 Kribbia dieselivorans NBRC 106261 | reverse complement strand
TGGCATCGGTCAACGAACGGCGGGTCGAGATCGGTCTGCGGCGCGCCATCGGCGCCTCCCGGGGAGACATCGTTGCGCAGATGCTCGTCGAGAGCGGTCTGCTGGGTCTGGCCGGAGCGGTGCTCGGTTTCCTCATCGGCACCATCGTCACTTTCCACCACGGCATCGTCACGGGGGTCGCGGGCGGGCTGTCGCCGACGCTGGTGGCGTTGGCATTGGGTGCCGGGACGGGCGCGGGGGTCCTGGGCGGTGCCTGGCCGGCGATTCGGGCCAGTCGCGTCGACCCGGCGACCGCGCTGACCTCCGCGTGAGCCGCGGCTGCGGCCCTGCTGGCGGTTCGTTCTCGAGCAACCTCGAATCGCAGGCTAGTCGACTGGAGCCCAGAGCGCGCCGAGCCCATCGCCGTCGTGCGGTACCCCGCGGCAGGTCTCCGCGGTGGATTTCGACAAGCCAGAGGTCCCGTCCGCATCGAGGGCGGTGACCTGGATGTGCTCGCCCGCAGCGCCGGCACGGCGACCGTTCTGGTCGATGACGGCCCACTCGCCGTTGATGTCCGGCCGCGCCGCCAATGAGGCACTGGAGTCGGTTCCCACGAGGAGGCGGCGTCCGCCAGTGGTGATCGCGACGACGCAGCCGTTGTCCGTGATCTCCATCGTGGCGGCCTCCACGGGCGCGCCCGTGGAAGCATGTTTGGCGGTGACGTTGGGCAGGGCTCGGATGCTGAAGTCGGTCGCCGTCTGAGGAGCCGGCCCCTCACGGTCCTCGGCCCCGGAAGCTGTTTCGGGCTCGCGAACGTATGCGGCCTGTGCATTCGGTACCTGGGTCGTCAGGGCATCGCATGCAGGGGGCAGATCGTAGTGTGACCACGTGGGCGGTGGGGTCGCGTCGATGGTGATGTGGTCCCCTGTGCTCGCCCACGGAGCGCCATCCGGCGCGGAGATCGACCAAGAGCCGTCGGATGCCTGGCGAATCCGCATCTGTGAGGTGCTCGGAAACACCAAGATGTACTGGCCTGGGGGCAACGCCGAGTCGCCGTTCGTGACCGTGATGAACGGGCAGCCCGCCTCGGTGATCTCAAGCGTCCCCGGCGGGTATCCGATGGCGGGGCCAGAAACGCTGGTTCGGGTCATCGGGACGGCGTGGGATTGTGCGCTCGATTGGGCCTGGGTCGCGTTGCTCGCCCGCTGCTGGAGCGCACCGAACACGGCACTCACCAGGACAACGGCGGCCACCGTGGCGATCGCGGCGGTGACGCGGGCGCCAACACCCCGGCGCCGGCCCCGCTTCCGAACTGCAGTATTGGAGCCTGATGGAGACGATGGTCTGGACACGGACACCTCATGACAGGGTCGCTCGTGACTGCGGATGGCGTTGCCCACGTTAGCAACAACGCGCAGCCGGCGCCTGGGCGGTGCCTGGCCGGCGATTCGAGCCAGTCGGGTCGACCGGGCGATGGTGTTGACCTCCGCCTGAGCATGGCGTTCCCGAACCACCGGGTTACTGCGTCGTAGACTGTGTGGGTTGTGACGTCCCTGCCTCTCGGCCAACCGGCCTGCGCCACCGTGGACCTGTCCGCCATCAGGGACAATGTTGCCGCGGTGCAGCAGCGTGCCCGCGGCGCGGCGCTCATGGCCATCATCAAGGCCGACGCGTACGGCCACGGCCTGGTGCCGGTGGCCCGCGCCGCGCTCGCTGCGGGTGCCTCCCATCTCGGGATCGCCCAGGTCAGCGAGGCCCTCACGCTGCGCTCCGCAGGGATCGACGCTCCGTTGTTCGCGTGGATCTTCGCGCCCGGCGACGACCTCGCCCCAGCCGTGCAGGCGGGCATCGACCTCTCCGCCGGTAGCCCATGGTCGCTGGCCGCGATCGTCGACGCGGCCCGGCGGGTCGGGGTCACCGCGCGGGTGCACCTCAAGCGCGACACCGGCCTGGGGCGCGGAGGCGCGTGGGGCCAGGACTGGCGCGACCTCGTCACCGCCGCCGCGTCGGCGCAGGCCGAGGGCGCCATTTGGGTCGTCGGACTGTTCAGCCACCTCGCCTGCGCCGACGAGCCCGAGCACCCCGCCAACGCCACGCAGCTCGCCGCGTTCCGGGAGGCCGACACCGACCTGCGCCGCGCGGGGCTGAACGTCGAGATCCGCCACCTCGCCAACTCCGCCGGAACGCTGCTCGACCCGCGCACCCACTTCGACCTAGTCCGGCCCGGCATCGCCCTGTACGGCCTCTCGCCGGCCCCACACCTCGGCGATCCGGCCCGTTTCGGGCTGCGTGAGGCGATGCGATTGACCGCCCGGCTGACCTCCGTCAAGACCGCCCCGGCCGGTCAGGGAGTCTCGTACGGCCATCGCTACACCACCACGTCCGACACCCGACTCGGGCTCGTGCCGCTCGGGTACTCCGACGGGATGCCGCGCCAGGCCTCCGGTACCGGGCCGGTGCAGATCGGCGGCACCCGCCACACCGTCGCCGGAACCCTGTGCATGGACCAGTTCGTCGTCGACCTCGGCGCGGAGAGTTCGGCTCGACCCGGCGACGAGGTCGTCATCTGGGGTCGGAGCGCCGATGGCGAACCCACCGCGCAGGACTGGGCGCAGGCGGCCGGCACCATCAACTACGAAATCGTCACCCGCCTGGGTGCCCGCGTGCCGCGCACGTGGATCGGAGAGTAGGCATGGCCAACGACAAGCACTACCCGTGGACGCACCCGGCCCTCGAGCCGGCCTTCCGCGCCAAGGCCGACCTCGAACTCTCCGTGCCCTCGGAGGACGGGACCCGCCTGCACGTCCAGGTCGACCTGCCCGACGGGTGGCAGGACAAGCCGACCGTCGTGCTCAGCCACGGCTACTGCCTGACCCTGCAGACGTGGTCGCTGCAACGCGCGGCGCTGCGGGCGGCTGGGTACCGGGTCGTGCTCTGGGACCAGCGCGGGCACGGCCGCTCGGACCGGCTCACGCGCGAGCATGTGTCGATCGATGCACTCGGTGCCGACCTGGGCGCAGTCATCGAATCGGCCGCGCCCACCGGGTCGCTCGTGCTCGTCGGGCACTCGATGGGCGGCATGGCCACGCTGGCACTCTCGCGCCGCAACCCGGAACTCATCCGTGAACGCGTCGGCGGAGTGGCGCTCGTGGCCACCAGCGCCGGCGGCAGCGGCCTGGTCTCCATCGGGTTCGGCAAGCTCTTCGACAAGACCGTCGTCAAGGCTGGCCCGGGCCTGCTCGAACGGGTCAACCGGGTCGGCGAGATCACCGCGCGGGTGCGCCGCTGGGGGCGGTTCATCGAGGAAGGCGGGGTGGCGATCTGGGGGTTCGGTGACCGTCCGGACCACCGGTACGTCCGGTTGACCTCGGACATGATCCGCGAGACCGACCTGGCGACCGTGGCGTACATCCTGCCCCACCTCGACGACCTCGACGAGCGAGACGGCCTGCCCGCCCTGCGCGGGCGCGAGGTCCTCGTGCTCAACGGCTTCAAGGACCGGATGACCCCGCCGAGCCACAGCGACGCGATCGTGCGTGAACTGCCCAGCGCCGAGCACGCCGTGATCCCCAAGGTCGGTCACATGATCATGCTCGAATCGCCGCGCGAGGTCAGCGCCCAGCTGCTCGACCTCGCCGGACGGGTGGCCCCCTTCCATCCCCAACCCCTGCCGGTCTCGTGAGCCGCTACACGCTGCGGTTGGCGGACCTCGACGCGACCGCGTGGTTCGGAGCCGCGTTGGCGCGGGTGCTGCGGGCCGGTGATCTGGTCGTGCTCTCGGGCGATCTCGGCGCCGGCAAGACGACCCTGACCCAATCGATCGGTGACGCGTTGGGGGTGCGGGGACCGATCACGTCTCCGACGTTCGTCATCGCCCGCGAGCACCCGTCGCTCCTCGGTGGGCCCTCGCTCGTGCACGTCGATGCGTATCGGCTCGGTGGCGGAGCCGAGCTCGATGACCTCGATCTCGACAGTGACCTCGAGCAGGCGGTCACCATCGTCGAATGGGGCGAGGGCGTGGCCGACGGACTCAGCGACGATCGCCTCGTCGTTACGCTAACGACGCCACCGGGCGAGAACGAGGCGCGTACCGTGACGGTGACGACGCACGGTTCCCGCTGGGAGGGCGAGACCGCACTGACGTCGCTCGTCAAGGAGTTCATGTGAGCACGCCCATCACCCTGGCCATCGACACCGCCACCCGCGCCATCACCGTGGCGGTGGCCCGCGGCGACGAGATCGTGGCGCAGGGGCAGGTGCTCGATGCGCGGCGACACACCGAGGAGTTGGCGCCGTTGTTGGCCGACTGCCTCGACCGGGCGGGCGTGGGGGTCGCCGAGGTCACGCAGGTCGTCGTCGGCACCGGGCCGGGACCGTTCACCGGGCTGCGCGTCGGGCTCGTCACCGCCCAGACGTTCGCGTACGCCCGCGGGATCCCCGTGTATGGCGTGCCCTCGCTCGACGCGATCGCCCAGGGACACGTGCGTCTGGATGCGCCGGCGGCCGGCAGCGAGTTCCTCGTTGCCACAGACGCGCGGCGCAAGGAGGTCTACCACGCCCGGTATCGCGTCGCCGACGATGGCCGGAGCGCGGTGGCGCTCGACGAGCCGGGGGTGAGCAAGCCCGCCGACCTGCCTGCGGAGGTCCGGGCGCTGCCGGCTGCTGGGTACGGGCCGGTGCTCTACCCCGATCTGTTCGGGACTGCTGTGCTCCCGCTCGACGTCGATGCCGCCGACCTCGCGATGGTCGGGCTGGCGCGGATCGCCGTGGGCGCGCAGATGCCGACGACGCCGCTGTACCTGCGCCGGCCTGACGCCGTCGAGCCGAGTGCGGCGAAGTCGACGCTGGCGGCGGGCGGCCGGGCCCGGTGAACGTGGTGGTGGACGCGAGCCGCACGACGCTCCGCCCGATGCACTGGCGCGACATCGACGCGCTCGTCGAACTCGAGCGGGAGGCGTTCGCCGCCGATGCGTGGTCCGAACGCACCTGGTGGGAGGAACTCGCCCAGCGTCCGCGCCGCGAGTACCTCGTCGCCGTCGAGCCAGCCCCCGACCCCGCCGCCCCCGACCCCGCCGCCCCCGCGCCTGCCCCCTCGC
>NZ_BCRE01000235.1 GCF_001552435.1 Kribbia dieselivorans NBRC 106261 | reverse complement strand
TCGCGGTGTCACCGGCCGGAGCGCCGTGGGTCGGGTGGTCGCCGAAGTCCGGCATGACGAAACCGGGCGGGATCGTCGGACGCGCGGTCCGGTCGGAGGTACGGGTTTCAGTCGAGCGAATGTCAGTGCTCATGGTGGACTTCCTTGGTCAGACGCAGCCGACGGGCTTGCGCAGGCCGGCCAGCCACGACATCTTCTTGGCCGGCTTGCCCGGGTAGAGGCGGTAGAGCTCCTTGATGTCGAACCCGCCGACGGCCTGGAGGCGGCGCAGCGTCGGGGTGGGGCCGTTGGCGGCGGCGTCCTCGCGCATGAAGCGGATCGGCGCGAGGTGCGCCTCGTCGAGTTCGACGCCGATGAGGGCGGCCAGGTCGGTGGCCAATTCGGGGCTCCATTGCGAGCTGTCGGTGAAGAACCCCTCCTCGTCGACCTCGAAGGACCGGCCGTTCAATGTGTTGGTGGGCATCTCTTCTCCTTCATTGCGGATCAGCGCGCGGCGGGGGCGGACGCGGCGGCGGGCGTCGAGCCGTTGACGGCCTTCTTCCCGGCCATCGACATCAGCGCGGGGACGGGCATTTTGTGGCCGGGCAGCAGGATCCGCCAGTACATCTGCTCGAACGCCAGCTTGCCGACGTGGTTGATGCGGCTCGGCTTGAGCAGCGTCATCGGGCCGACGAGCGGCGCCGGATACATTCCCGGCAGGGGCTCAGTGTCGTAGTTGAAGTCGATGAGCATGGCCTGCCCGCGGCCGGACTCGATGAAGCAGTTGGCGTGCCCGTCGAAGGCATTCGGCAACGGTTTGCCCTCGATCGCGGCGAGGAAGTTGTCGATGAACACCTCGGTCGCGAAATGCGCCACCGATCCCGCCTTCGACGCCGGGATGTTGCTCGCATCGCCGAGTACGAAGATCCGGCCGGAGACGTCGGCGCGCAGGGTGTGCTTGTCGACGGGGATGAACCCGCCCTCGTCGCCCAATCCGGAATCGATGACGAACTGCGCTCCGGTGTGCGGCGGAATCGTCACGAGCAGGTCGAACGGCAACGCCCGCCCGTCGTAACCAATCAACTGCTGCTTCTCGTTGTCGATACGCTCAACCGTGAAGTCAGCGGCCAGGCGCACGCTGCGGTCGGTGAGCAGCGATCCGAACGCCTTCGACGACACCGGCTTGGTGAAAGCCCCATCGAGCGGAGTCACGTACGTGATGTCGACCTTGTGCCGAATCCCCTTCTTGCGGAAGTAATCCTCGACAAGGAACGTGAACTCCAGCGGCGCCACCGGGCACTTGATCGGCAATTCGGCGAGGTGAACGAGAATCCGGCCTTCAGTGAAGTTGTCGAGCGCCTCGTGCAGGGCGACGGCCCCCTCCAGGGTGTAGAAATCGTGCACCTTCGTGCGGAACAGCGCTCCGTCGGCCATGCCGGGCACGAGGTCGGTGCGGGCGCGCGACCCGCTGGCGATGATGAGCCAGTCGTAGCCGAGGTGATCCCCGCCGACGAGATCGACGCGGTGCGCCGCCGGGTCGACCTTGGCAATCTCGCGCCGCAGGTAGGTCACGCCCTCCTTGAGGAAGGATCTGCGGTCCTTGACGACGCGATCGGGCTTCATCCAGAACGGGACGAAGAGGAGCCCGGGCTGGTAGACGTGGTCATCGTCCCGGTCGACGACGGTGATGGACCAGGACGGGTCGAGCTTGTCGCGCAGCATGTTCGCGGCCATGGTTCCGGCGGTGCCGGCGCCGAGGATGAGCAGGGACGACATGACTTCTCCTGACGTGGAGCGGATACCTCGATAATACGGCGGGGGGTATACGCGTGAGGGGTCAATGCACACACCGGCGGAGTCTCGTGCGTCACGGTAGGCGTGCCTCACCAGCCAGTTCGGGGTCGCCCTCCTCCCGCGGTTCGAGGTCGCCCTCCTCCCGCGGTTCGAGGTCGCCCTCCTCCCGTGATTCGAGGTATTACGCGTCGTGAATCCGACGCGGAATACCTCGAACCCGCGGGAGTCCGTCAGCGGCAGCCCTGCACGATCGCCGCCAACTCGTCGAGCATCGGTTTGACCGCGGCCTCGTTCGCGACCCCGGTGACGAGGAACGCGAACGTGCGTCGACGGCCATCCGCCGCGGTGGCCTCACCCGACAGCGCCGTGATGCCGTTCAGGGTGCCCGATTTCGCCTGCACCTTGCCTCGCGCGCACGACGCCACGCCGGTGAAGCGGTCCGTGAGGGTGCCGCTGACGCCGGCCACCGGCAGCCCGGTGGAGCTGAACACGTACGGACGCATCGCGGGTGACGACCGCAGCCGGCGTAGCAGATCGGTGGTTGTGCGCGCCGTCAACCGGTTCGACACGGACAGCCCGGAGCCGTCGTTGACGCGGACGTTCGTGCGGTAGATCCCGCCGGACTTCAGCACCGCGAGCGCATTCGACCGCGCTCCGGACCAGGTCGTGGCGTACCCGCCCTGCTTGGCGGCCAGGCGCCAGAGTGCCTCGGCGTAGTCGTTGTCACTGCGGCGCAACATCGACGCCGTCATCGTGCCGATGTTCGGAGAGGTCGTACTCGCGCGGGTGATCGCGCGCGATGGGGTTTTCGCCCGGGTCACGGAGGTGACGCTGATCCCGTAGCGGCCGAGTTGCTGGGCGAACACCCACCCGGCGTCCATCGAGGTGTCACTGCTGTTGCGCCCGTCGACGACCAGCGCCCGCACGGGCGCCACCGACCCGGGTACGTACGACGCCTTCCACCCGGTGGCGTTCGTCGGTTTCGGGAAGAGCGTGTCGTCGATGTGCACGAAGACCTTGGTGCGCTTCTGCTTCTTGAGCACCTTCGAGGTCTGGTACGCGGCGGAGCGCAGTCGGCTCGTCGACAGGGTCGGGTCGCCGGAGCCACGCAGATACAGCCGTGACGGGCTCGTGCGCGATTGCTTCACCGGGGTCGTCAGGGTGCGCGAGGGGCCGAGCCGCCTCAGCGCGACATAGGCGGTGACGAGCTTCTGGTTGGAGCCGGGCGCGCGGCCGGTCGTGGCCGAACGCTGCCAGATGACCTTGCCGTCGGCGGAGACCACGCGGCCGGACCACGCCGACCCGAGGGCGAGTTCGCCGGTGCGTTGGGTCAGCCGGGACGCCACGTCGGCATCAGAGGTGGCGACCGCGGACGCGGCGGTGGCGCGTGTCGAGGCGACGGTGGCAGCTGGCGTCGCGGCACCTGCCGGAGCAGCACACACCGCGGCTGTACCGGATGTCATGGCGAGCGTCGCGATGACGCCGCGAACGAGACTCCGGCGTGCGAACACGGACGTGAACATGTGAACTCCCCCTCAGGTGGCCGATCGGCCCGACCCCCACCATAGGCTGCCCCCATGCGTGCGATCACCATCCCGGAGCCCGGCGAGGCCGACGCCCTCGTCCCCACGACCGACGAGCCCACCCCGATGCCCGGCGCCGGCGAGGTGCTCATCAAGGTCGCCGCCGCGGGCGTCAACCGCGCGGACGTCATGCAGCGCAAGGGCTTCTACCCGCCGCCGGCCGGCGCCTCCGCGCTCCCCGGGCTCGAGGTCTCGGGGGTCATCGAGGCGCTCGGCGCGGACGTGACCGGCTGGGTGATCGGCGACGAGGTGTGCGCGCTCATCGACGGCGGTGGCTATGCCGAGTACACCGTCGCGCCCGCGGCCCAATGTCTGCCGGTGCCGGCCAGAGTCTCGCTCGTCGACGCCGCGGGATTGCCGGAGGTTGTGTGCACGGTGTGGTCCAACGTCTTCCTCACGGCGAACCTGCAGCCGGGTGAGGTGTTCCTCGTGCATGGCGGCTCCAGCGGCATCGGCACGATGGCGATCCAGCTCGCAAAGCAGGTCGGTGCGACCGTCGCGGTGACCGCGGGGAGCGCCGAGAAGCTCGAGGCCTGCCGCGCGTTGGGCGCCGACATCCTCATCAACTACCGCGAGCAGGACTTCGTCGAGGAGATCACGGCCGCGACCGGCGGCGCGGGTGCGAACGTCATCCTCGACGTCGTCGGAGCGAAGTACCTTGAGCGCAATGTCACAGCCCTGGCCACCGCCGGTCGCCTCGTCGTCATCGGACTGCTCGGCGGCGTCAAGGCCGAACTCAACCTCAACACGCTGCTGAGCAAGCGCGCCGCGGTCATCGCGACCTCGCTGCGGGCGCGTCCGGCGGCCGAGAAGGCAACGATCGTCGCGGCCGTGCGTGAGCATGTGTGGCCATTGGTGGAGCGCGGCGCGGTCACCCCGGTCGTGCAGCGCACCTATCCGCTCGAGCAGGCAGCGGATGCGCACCGCGAGATGGAGTCGAGCGCGCACATCGGCAAGCTCCTCCTGACCCTGTAACCCCTCC
>NZ_BCRE01000234.1 GCF_001552435.1 Kribbia dieselivorans NBRC 106261 | reverse complement strand
CGTCCTGGGGCGGCCCGAAACCATCACTCGCTGGTCCCGGTGCGCACTGTCGATATGCTGGGGCCATGTCCGCCACGGCCGGGGCTTCCCGTCAGCCGTTCAGTGGTCCCACTGGGCGGCGCGTTGCCGCGCTCCGCAGTGAGTTGTTGTCCACGCTCCGTCAGCACGGTGTGACCAACCCCGAGGTTTTCGGTAGCACGGCTCGCGGCGACGACCATGAGGGCAGCGACCTCGACCTCCTGGTGGATTTCCCGCCGAACACGAGCATCATCGACATCATCGGAATCCAGCACGAACTGGAGGCCCTGCTCGGCGTGCACGTGGACTTGGTTCCGCGTACCGGATTGAAGGAGCGCGTTCGCGCGCGGGCAGAACAGGACCTGGTCCCGCTGTGAGCCGCTCCAACAGCGAGATATTGGCCGACATCACGGACGCGATCGCGGCGATCCACTCGCACTTGGGCCACGGCCCGATCACTGTCGACATCGTGATGGACGCAGTCGCAATGCGGCTCCTGGAGATCGGTGAGGCCGTCAAGGCGCTCAGCCCCGACCTGACAGCGGCAGAGGCCCAGATTCCCTGGGCCGACATTGCCGGTATGCGTGATTTCCTCGCCCATCACTACTTCGCCACCAATCCCGAGATCGTCCAAGCGGTCATCGACAAGGACCTGCGGCCACTCTCCGAGGCGGTCGAACGATTGGCTGGGTCCCTGCCGCCGGACTAGTGTCTT
>NZ_BCRE01000233.1 GCF_001552435.1 Kribbia dieselivorans NBRC 106261 | reverse complement strand
TGGCATCGTGGCGGGGCTCGAGGCGCTGGGCGGCGATTCAGGCAGTGATTCAGGCCAACCTGTTCCGGAGTGGACCCTGGTGCTGGCGTGCGACCTTCCGGGCGCGGCCGGGTTGGTCGCCGCGCTGACGGCCGCGGTGGCGTCGGTGCCGGAGGTGGGTGAGGGCCGCGACGGAGCGGTGTTGACCCACCCGGACGGGACGCGCGAGTGGCTGTCGGTGGTGGTCCGCACGTCGTCCCTCGCGGCCGCGGCGCGGGCGCTGGGCAGCCCGGTGGACCGGTCGGTGCGCTCGCTGCTGGCTCCCCTGTCGCTGACCGAGGTGCCGACGGCGGGGCTGCAGACCGAGGACATCGACACCCCGGCCGATCACGCGCGTGAGCAGGAGCGTCGTGCGGGGGGCCCGTCTGCGGAGGGCACGCCCGCGGGAGGCAAGCGCTCGCGACCGCCGGTCACCCAGGCGGCGAACTACGCCACCGAGCTGGAGCCGTGGATCCTTCAGGCGTGCGCGACCGTCGGGGTCGACCCGCGCCTTGTCGACGTCGACCGAGTCCACACCCTGACGGGTCGCGTGGCCGAGGGACTGGAGCGCTCGATGGCTCCGATCTCGGCGTTCATCGTCGGGCTCGCGCTCGGGCGGGGGCCAGGGCAGGACCACGGCGGAGTCTCGTTGGAGGACGTGTGCACCCGCATCGAGGCCACGCTGGCGTCCACCGCCGACCCCACCACCGCCGACCCCACCACGGTGATGGAGCGGTCGTCGTGAAGCGCGTGTCCCTCGAGACCCCGACCAGCCGCCGGCCAACGCCCACCACCGCGGCACCGCTCACCCGGGGCGGCAGGTCGACGGCTCCAGCAGCGTTGACCGGCCTACCCGATCGGCACGGCCGCATCGCCACCGACCTGCGGGTCTCGTTGACCGACCACTGCAACCTGCGCTGCACGTACTGCATGCCCGCCGAGGGGCTGGAGTGGCTGCCGGGCGAGACGCTGCTCAGCGACGCCGAGGTCGGTCGCCTCCTGTCGATCGCGGTCACCCGGCTCGGCGTGACCGACATCCGGTTCACCGGCGGTGAGCCGTTGCTGCGCAAGGGTTTGGCCGACATCGTGGCCCACGCCTCGACGCTCCGCTCGCCCGAGGGTCGTCGACCCGGACTCTCGCTGACCACCAACGGGCTGGGCCTGGACCGACGGCTGCCCGACCTGATCGCTGCCGGGCTGGATCGCGTCAACGTCTCGGTCGATTCGCTCAACCCCGAGCGGTTCGCCGCGATCACCCGCCGGGACCGCTTGGCCGACGTGCTGCGCTCCCTCGATGCCGTGGCAGCGGCGGGCCTGCGCCCGGTCAAGGTCAACGCCGTGCCGATCGCGCGGTGGTACCGCGACGACGCTCCGGCACTCTTGCGGCATTGCCTCGAGCGCGGATTCGAGCTGAGGTTCATCGAGCAGATGCCGATCGGCCCGCCCGAGGAGTGGGACCGGTCCACGGTCGTCACCGCGCAGATGCTGCGGGACGCGCTGACCGACGGCGGGTTCACCCTTGCCGACGGGGCGCAACCGCGCGGGAGCGCTCCGGCCGAACTGACGGCCGTGAGCGCCGACGGGCTTCCGGACGGGCACGTCGGCCTCATTGCGTCGGTGACCGAGCCGTTCTGCGGGTCGTGTACGCGGACCCGACTGACGGCGGATGGCAGCATCCGGTCGTGCCTGTTCGCCGCGCGTGAGACGGACCTGCGCGAGTTGCTGCGCTCCGGTGCCGATGACGAGGCGGTCGCGCGTCGCTGGCAGGAGGCCATGTGGGGCAAGCCGCGCAGGCACGGTTTCGACCATGAAGGATTCGCGGCGCCCGGCCGCACCATGAGCAGAATCGGAGGATGACCATGACGATCACCGTTGCGTTCTTCGCCGGCGCCGCTGAGGCAGCTGGTATGGACAGCACGACCCTGACCCCACCCGCCGGTGGCACGGTCGATGCGCTGACCACCCACCTGGTGGCCGACAACCCGGCGCTCGACGGCGTGCTCGGTCGGTGCAGCGTGTTGCTCGACGGGGCTCGGGTGGCGGACCCGGAGCAGGCGCGGCTGCAGGATGGCAGCGAGGTCCACTACCTGCCGCCGTTCGCCGGTGGCTGAGCCGCAGGTGCCGGCGAGCCCGGCTGATCGGCCGGCGCGGTGCGTGCACGCCGAGGTGACCACCGAGGTGCTTGACCCGGCCGCGCTGGCCGCGCTCGTCGACGATCCGCGCTGTGGTGCCGTGGTGACGTTCGCCGGGGTGGTGCGCAACCACGACGAGGGCCGGGGTGTGGTGGCGTTGGCGTACTCGGCCCACCCGACCGCGCAGGGCGAACTCGCCGCCGTGGTCGCGCAGTTCGCGGACGTGCCCGGCATCCACGCGCTCGCCGTCGCGCACCGGATCGGCGATCTGGCCATCGGCGACATCGCGCTGGCGGCTGCCGTGGCCGGGGAGCATCGAGCCGAGGCGTTCGCGACGATGGAGCGCCTCATCACGGAGGTCAAGGCCCGCGTGCCGATCTGGAAACACCAACACTTCAGCGACGGGACGGCCGGGTGGACAGGACTGTGATTGAGCTGCCGGACACCGCGCTGGCCATCCCGCTGGCCCGGCAGCCGCGGCCGCTGACCGAGTCGCAGCGCGAGCGACACGCGCGTACGTTGCTCATCCAGGGCATCGGCGAGGCCGGCCAAGAGCGGATCGCCGCAGCGCGGGTGCTCGTGGTCGGCGCCGGTGGGCTCGGTTCGCCGGTGCTGCAATACCTCACCGCGGCCGGGGTCGGAACGATCCTGCTCAGCGACCCGGACCGCCTGGACCTCTCGAACCTCCAGCGTCAGGTGCTGCACGGGGAGGCCAATCTCGGCGAGGTGAAGTCCGCGTCGGCGGTGGCGCGGTTGTCCGGGCTGAACTCCGACGTCGAACTCGTCGAGCTGCCGCGGATCACCGTCGAGGTGCTCGACGCCCTCGACCCGCGCCCGGATCTCGTCGTGGAATGCTCCGACACGTTCGCCACGAAGTACCTCGTCGGTGACTGGTGCCAGGCCAGTGGGGTGCCGCTGGTCCTCGGCACGATCGTCGCGGGCGACTGGCAGGTCGCGGCGTTCTGGAGCCAGGCGCCGACGCCCTGGCCGCGGGTCGGCTGGCGTGACCTGCACGGCGCTCCGCCACCGCCGGGGAGCGTGCCCGGTTCGACCGAGATCGGTGTCTTCGCGCCGGCTGTCGGCCAGTGTGCGTCGACGATGAGTGCCGAGGCGATCAAGCTGCTCGCCGGAGTCGGTCGCCCGCTGTTGGGTCGGGTGGCGGTGGGGAACGCGTTCCGGCCAGCCATGCAGGTGCTCGATCACGCCCGGCCACGGGTCGATGCGCCGCGGGTAGATGCTCCGCAGGTCGAAGCTCCGCAGGAAGGGGGCCGTTCATGAGCCGGCTACGTTCCGTCGATGACCAGATCGCCCGCATGATGGCCGTCGTCGAGCCGCTGGCGATCGACGTGGTCCCCGTCGAGGTGAGCCTCGGCCGCGTGCTCGCCGCCGACGTCACCGCCGTGCTTCCTGTGCCGCCGTTCGACAACTCCGCGATGGACGGGTTCGCGCTGCGGTTCGCCGACGTGGCCGGGCTGCCGGACAACGCCTTGGTGCTGCCCGTGTCCGGTGATGTCCCGGCCGGCGCTGCGTCGACGGCTCTGGAGCCCGGGACCGCGCAGCGCGTGATGACCGGTGCGCCGTTACCGGCCGGTGCGGACACGGTCGTGCCCGTCGAGCAGACGGACCAACCAGCCGGACCTGCCCGCCTTCCGACGACGATCCGGTTGACCGAACGTCCGATGCAGGGACGTCACATCCGCCGCGAAGGTGAGGACCTGCAGCCCGGCGCGTCGGTGCTGGTCGCCGGGACGCGTCTGGGCCCGGCGCATATCGCGGCGGCGGTGTCGACCGGCCACGGTGAGGTCGCGGTGTACCGGCGACCGCGCGTGGCGGTGATCTCGACCGGTGACGAGCTCGTGGCGCCTGGGGTGGCCCTCGGCCCCGGCCAGATCCCGGATTCGAACGGGCCCCAACTGGCGGCGCTGGCGCAGGAGTGGGGTGCGGTCGTGACGCGCGTCGCACGGGTGGCCGATACCGCCGATGAGTTCGGCCGGGTGCTGCGCGCGGCCCTCGACGAGGCCGACCTGGTCATCACCACGGGCGGAGTCTCGGTCGGTGCGTTCGAGGTCGTGCGCCAGTCGCTCGAGGGTCTGGGCCGCGCCGACGAGGCTCCTGCTGGCGGCGACCCGTCGCAGTCCGACTCGACCCTCGCTGCCCGGGCCGGAGTCGAGTTCACACGCGTGGCGATGCAGCCCGGCAAGCCGCAGGGGTTCGGTCGGGTGGCCGACAGCCGTGGCCGGTTGGTGCCGCTGTTGGCGCTGCCGGGCAATCCGGTGAGCAGCTTCGTCAGTTTCCACGTGCTGGCGCGTCCGGTGCTCGCCGTGTTGGCCGGGCTCGACCCGCAGGCGGAGCGTCGGACGGTTCCGGTGCGGGTCGTGCACGGGTGGAGTTCACCGGCGGGCAAGCGCCAGTACATACCGTTGGCGGTGACGCGTGGCGAGGCGGGCCTGCAGGCGAGTGCGGCTCATCGGCTCGGATCCGGGTCGCACCTCATCGCGTCGCTGCACCTGGCGAACTGTCTGGGGGACGTGCCGCCCGACGTTGCCGACGTGGTGCCCGGCGACATCGTTGAGGTCATCCCCACCAGCGCCACCTCCACGCACGCCACCTCTACGCACGCCACCTCTACGCACGCCACCTCCACGCACGCCACCTCCACGCGCGTCCCCTCCTCCGCTGCTGAGGGGATCTGGCCGTGACCCTGCCGCATCAGCGACCAGACGGAACGGTCCACATGGTCGACGTCACGGCCAAGACGCCCACGCGGCGCGAGGCGACGGCCGTCGGGGCGGTGACCTGTGCCCCGGCGACGATGGCGGCGCTCAGCCAGGGACGGGTGCCCAAGGGAGACGTGCTCGCCCTCGCGCGGATCGCGGGCATCCAAGCCGCCAAGCGGACACCCGACCTCCTGCCCCTGGCCCACGTCATCGGAGTCCATGGGTGTGACGTCGAGGTGACGCTCGCCGAGGACCGAGTGCTCCTGCGGGCCACGGTCCGCACCGCCGACCGCACCGGTGTCGAGATGGAGGCACTGACCGCGGTGACGGTGGCGGCGCTCAATGTCGTCGACATGCTCAAGGGCATCGACCGGACCGTCGCCATCCGAGACTGCATGATCGTCGCGAAGTCCGGCGGTCGCTCCGGTGACTGGACCAGGCCCGGCACCTGAGCCCCTCGCGCGGGATCGCCGGCCCGCGACCATCCG
>NZ_BCRE01000232.1 GCF_001552435.1 Kribbia dieselivorans NBRC 106261 | reverse complement strand
CGGCGTCGTGCCCGACCCGCACCTGGGCCCCGGCGGCCCGCAGCGCCGCCAGCACCGCCGAGTCACGCGCATCCGACCCGCTGACCTCGAGCCCGCGGGCCAGGAGCAGCCGGGCCACACCCGACATGCCCGCACCACCGATGGCGATGAGATGCACGCGACGGAGCGTCGTGAGCTCGGGCAACGGCGCGGCGAAGTCGAATCGGGGGTTCACGCCGTTCATGGCGAGCCTTTCTGCAGGGGTGGGTGCTCAGCGGGCGTCGCGGATGCCGCCGGCGTAGGCCATGGCGATCAGGTCGACGATCTTCTCGTCGGCACCGCGCTCCCCCACGGAGGCGGCGGCCGCAGCCATCTGCGCGACCCGTGTGGTGTCAGTGGCGAGCGGAATGAGGTCATCACGCACCCACGCGGGCGTGATCGCGGCGTCGTCGACGAGTCGGCCACCGCCCGCGGCGACGACGGCCTCGGCGTTGAACCGCTGCTCCCCGTTTCCGATCGGCAGCGGAACGTAGACCGCGGGCAACCCGACGGCGGTGAGTTCGCAGACGGTGTTCGCCCCGGCGCGCGCGACGACGAGATCGACGGCCGCGTAGGCCAGGTCCATCCGGTCGCAGTACGACAACACGACGTACGGCGCTCCGCCCGCCACCGGTTGCGGCGTGAACTCCTTGCCCGCCCCGGTGATGTGCAGCACCTGAACACCCGCGGTCGACAGATCGGTCACCGCCGCCTCGAACGCCTCGTTGAGTCGCTTGGCCCCCAGCGACCCACCGGTGACGAGCAGCGTCGGACGACCGGCCTCGAGCCCGAAGTGCGCCAGCGCCTCGGCGCGCACCGCGGCACGATCGAGGTGGGTGATCTCGGCGCGCAGCGGCATCCCGACGACGCTCGCGCCGTGCAATTGCGTCGAGGGGAACGTCACGCCGACGTACGGCGTGAGGCGGGCGCCGAGCTTGTTCGCCAATCCGGCGCGGGCGTTCTGTTCGTGGATGACGATCGGCAGTCGGCGACGGCGCGCGGCCAGGTAGGCCGGCGTCGAGACATACCCGCCGAACCCGACGACCACCTGTGCCCCGGTCTGTTCGATGGCCTCATCGGCCGCGTCGACGGCGGCCTTGAGCCGGCTCGGCAGCCGCACGAGGTCCATGTTCGGCGTGCGGGGCATGGGCACCTTCGGCACGAACCGCAGGTCGTAGCCGCGGGCCGGCACCAGCCGGGACTCCAGACCGGCCTCGGTACCGAGCACGTGCACCCCGATGGCGGGTTGCCGGCGCCGGAGGCAGTCGGCCACCGCCAGCAGCGGTGAGACGTGACCGGCGGTGCCACCTCCGGCGAGCAGAACGCTGTCGGGCAGGGGCGACGCGGGTGAGTCGGTCATCGGCGGGAGGTCCTTCGGATCGTCGGCAGCACGGAGAGGGAGGAACGCAACCAGTTCGGGCGCTCCCTGAGCATCTCAGCACACCCGGATTCCTGCCGGGCGAAGGAGAGCAGCACCCCGGCCGCGAGCATCGTCGTCACCAGCGACGACCCACCCGAGGAGACGAACGGCAACGGCACCCCGATGACCGGCAGCGCGCCGATGACCGCGCCGATGTTGATCAGGGCCTGCACGACGATCCAGCCGAGGATGCCGGCGGTGACGAGGCGCACGAACTGGTCGTCGGTGCGGCGCACCATGCGCAGCGCCACCCACGCCAGCGCGAGGAAGAGCCCCAGGACGAAGAGCGTGCCGGGCAGTCCGAGCTCCTCGCCGATGATGGCGAAGATGAAGTCGTTGTGCGGCTCGGGCAGCCACTGCCACTTCTCGCGGCTGGCCCCGAGGCCGACGCCGAACCAGCCGCCGTCGGCCAGGGCGTAGCGGCCGTGGAGGGGTTGGCGGCACAGGCCGTAGGGGTCGCAACTGGACGGGTCGAGCCAGATCGCGATGCGGCCCATCCGGTTGGCCGACGAGAGCGTCGCCGCCGTGACCAGCAGCCCGAAGCCGAGCGCCCCCACGACGAACCATCGCAGGGCCACTCCGGCCACATAGAGCATGACCGCGACGATGGCGCACAGGACCAGCGCGGTGCCGAGGTCGTGACCGAGCAGCACGAGCCCGATGATGATCGCGGCCACGGGCAACACGAACGGGATGAGCGCCTGCCAGATGTTGCCCATGAGCTGGGCCTTGTTGGCCAGGACGAGCGCCCCGAAGAGCACGAGCGCCAGCTTGCCGAACTCACTGGGTTGCACCGTGACGACCCCGAAGTCGAGCCAGTTGCGGTTGCCCTGGAAGCCGATGCCCAGCGGCGTGAACACGAGGAGCTGGCCCACGATCGCCGCCCCCAGGACGGGCAGGGCCAGCCGTTTCCAGAAACCGATCGTGCGCCGCGAGGCGATCCACAACGCGACCGTGCCGATGCCGGCGAAGCTCAGTTGCTTGAGGAAGATCGAGAAGGAGGAGTCGTTCTCCTTGAGGGAGACGATCATCGACGCCGACAGCACCATGACCAGGCCGAGCAGCACGAGCAGCCCGACGACGATCTGCAACGCCACGTACGAGGTGACCGGGGATTCGAGCGTGTCCAGCCAGCGACGCAGCGGCGCGAGCCGAGCCGTGCGTGACGAGACCGGGCCCGAGGAGACGGTGCGAGATCGGTTCGCGCTCCCCGCTCCGCCGACCGCGCCGCGCGGACGCGTGGAGCTGGAGGAAGTCACCTGCCCCTCACTCCTTTCGTGCGTACCGTCCCACTGCGGCGGCGAACGCGTCCCCGCGGGCCTCGTAGTTGGCGAACATGTCCATCGATGCGGCCGCCGGAGCCAACAGCACCGTGTCGCCCGGCAGGGCGTGATCGGCTGCGGCCCGGACGACCACGTCCATGGCTCCATCGTCGGTGACGTCGACGTCGATCAGCGGCACATCCGGGGCGTGTCGGCGCACCGCCTCGGCCAGCTGCGCCCGATCCGCGCCGATGAGCACGACGGCCCGCAGCCGTTCGGCCGCCGTCGCGACGAGCTCGTCGACGTTGGCGCCCTTGAGCAGGCCGCCGGCGATCCACACGATGTGCTCCCATGCGGCCAGCGAGGCGGACGCGGCATGCGGGTTGGTCGCCTTGGAGTCGTCGACCCAGTCGATGTCGTCGATCCGCGCGACGTGCTCGATGCGGTGCCGTTCGGGGCGCCAGGCACGCAACCCGTCATGCACCGCGCGCGGCGGCACCCCGTGGGCCCGGGCCAAGGCCGCGGCCGCGAGGGCGTTGGCGACAAGGTGGGGCGCCACCGAGGCGGCCTCCCCGCGCACATCGTCGAGGCTGGCCAACTCGGCGGCGTGATGCGCGCGATCCTCGACGAAGGCGCGGTCGGCGAGCAGGTCGTCGACGACGCCGACCATCGACGGCGCGGGCGTGCCCAGGGTGAACCCGATGGCGCGACACCCCTCGATCACCTCCGCCTCCTCGACGAGGCGTTCGGTGATGGGGTCGGCCACGTTGTAGACGCACGCGACCTGGGTGTTGGCGTAGACCTTGCCCTTGGCCGCGTAGTACGCCTCGAACGAGCCGTGCCAGTCGAGGTGATCCGGAGCGACGTTGAGACAGACCGCGGCCTGCGGGCTCATCGACTCCTGCCAGTGCAGTTGGAAGCTGCTCAGTTCGACGGCGATGACGTCGTAGGGCTCGGGGTGCACGACGGCATCGAGGATCGGTGTCCCGACATTCCCGGCACTGGTCGCGCGCAGCCCGGCGGCCCGGAGCATCGCGGTGAGCATCTGCACGGTCGTCGTCTTGCCGTTGGTGCCGGTCACGGCCAGCCACGGGGCCGCGCCGTGCTCGGCGCGCATGCGCCACGCCAGCTCGACCTCACCCCAGACCGGGATCCCGGCCCGGGCGGCGGCGGCGAGCAACGGCTGGTCGGGGCGCCACCCGGGCGAGGTGACGACGACATCGACGCGCACGTCGGTCGGCAGCGCGCAGACGTGCTCGGGCCCGAGCCGCACGTCGACGTCGAGGTGTCGCAGGATGCGCACGCGCTCGGCCAACGCGCCGGCGAGGGCCTCATCGGTCACGCCGTCGACGCCGATGACGCGGGCGCCCTGCTGGGCCAGCGTGTCGGCGGCGGCGTACCCGGACACCCCCAATCCGGCCACGAGCACGGTCAACGTGCCCCACGGCGCTCCGGCATGGGTGAAGGCGCTCAGGGTCATACCGCGCCCACCACCCACTCGGCGTAGAACAGACCCAGACCCAGCGCGACGAAGATCCCGGCGATGATCCAGAACCGGATGACGATCGTGACCTCGTTCCACCCGAGCAGCTCGAAGTGGTGCTGCAGCGGCGCCATTCGGAAGACGCGCTTGCCGGTGGTCTTGAACGAGGCGACCTGGATGATCACCGACAGCGTGATGATGACGAACAGGCCCGCGAGGACGACCATGAGCAATTCGGTGCGGGTCATGATCGCCAGACCGGCGATGGCACCACCGAGGGCGAGCGAACCGGTGTCGCCCATGAAGATCTTGGCCGGCGAGGCGTTCCACCAGAGGAACCCGACGCACGCGCCGAGCAGGGCGGCCGCCACGACGGCGAGATCGTGTGGGTCGCGCACGGTGTAGCACCCGGTGACGTTGTTGCTGACGCAGTCCTGGCTGAACTGCCACAGACCGATGAGGACGTACGCGGTGAAGACGAGGATCGACGCTCCGGTGGCCAGACCGTCAAGACCATCAGTGAGGTTCACCCCGTTCGAGGTCGCCGCGACCATGAGGTTGGCCCACAGGATGAACAGAACGGTGCCCACTCCGGTGCCCCAGTACGCGAGGTTGAGCCACGGGACGTCACGGACCCACGAGATGTGGAACGACGCGGGCGTGCGGCCCAGGTGGTCGCTGAACTGCACCGCGAGGTAGGCGAACACGACGCCGACGATCGTCTGGCCGAGGAGTTTCTCCCACGACCGCAGACCGAGGCTGCGCTGCTTGGAGATCTTCGTGTAGTCGTCGAGGAAGCCGATCAGGCCCAGGCCGACCATGAGGAACAGCACGAGCAGACCCGACGCGGTCGGCCGGGAGAGGGTGATCAGATGCGCCAGGGCATACCCGATCAGGGTCGCGCCGATGATGACCGCCCCGCCCATCGTGGGGGTGCCGCGCTTGGTGTGGTGGCTCGTCGGACCGTCGTCGCGAATGAACTGTCCGTAGCCGCGCTTGACGAGTACCCGGATGAACAAGGGGGTCCCGAGGATCGCGAGGACGAGCGCGAACGACGCGCTGAACAGGACGGTCTTCATGACGGCTCCTCGGTCAGGATTCGGTCTGCGAGCAACCGTAGTCCCGCAGCGTTGCTCGACTTGAACAACACCACGTCTCCAGCGGTCAGTTCGGTACGGAGCAGGGCATGGGCAGCCTCGCTGTCGGGCACGACACGCACGTCGGCCAACCCGGCCTCGCGCGCGCCTTCGGCGATCGGCGCCGCCACGTCCCCGACGACGACGAGCCGATCCACGCCAC
>NZ_BCRE01000231.1 GCF_001552435.1 Kribbia dieselivorans NBRC 106261 | reverse complement strand
GACCCGCGGCGACCGCACGGCGCTCCGGGTATCGCACCCGCACGACCCGGCCGAGGTGCAGGCCCACGCCGCGGCCGACGTCGTGGCGCGCGGCGGGAGCGTGGCCGGTTGGTCCTTCGGGTCGGTGGCGACCACCGCGCCGGTCCATCGCGAGGAGACCGCCAAACCGGCCGAGAAGAAGGACGACAAGGAGAAGTACACCGAGGCGGCCGGCAAGGTGGTTGAGGCCGCGCTAGAAACGGACGCGGGCAAGAAGGTCAAGGAACTCGTCCTGGCTGACCCACTGATCAAGACGACGACGAAGTTCTTCACGACCCCGTTGGGGATCGGCACGGGCGCGCTGCTGGCGGGCGGAGCGCTGACCGGCTTGGCCGCGGCGAAGCAACCGTTGCCCCTCCCACTGCCCGCGGTGCCGCTCGGCGGCATCCACCCGGCGCTGGCCGGTGTCTCGGCGCAGGTGAAGATCGACGGTCCGCTCAATGCTCCGACGTTCGTCGGCCTGACCCTGACGTTCGGGGGCGGAGCGTCGTCGAGCGCGATGGGCAAGGAGGGCTCGGTTCAGCGGGAGCCGGCCGGTTCGGAGAGTGACTCCGCGGGGGTCGGTGAGTTCGACACCGCAAGCGTGGCGACTGCGCAGGCCAGCCCCGGCCGGGCGCTCGACCCATCGGTGCGTCGACGGATGGAGGGGCGGTTCGGTCAGGACTTCTCCGCAGTACGCCTGCACGATGACGCGGCCGGCCAGGCGGCGGCGCTGGGTGTGCGCGCCCGCGCGTGGACCCTCGGCCAGCACGTCGGTTTCGCGCCGGGGGAGTACCGCCCCGGCTCGCCCGAGGGCGACCACCTGTTGGCACACGAGCTGGCGCATGTTGTCCAGCAGGGCGGGGCCGGTCGGCGATCGGCCATTGCGCCGGTGCTGCACCGGCAGGCGGCCGGCACGGGCGCCACACCGACGCAGGCTCCCGGAGCTGAACGGGACGAGCGCTTCAATGTCGGGCGAGGCGGCCACCTCATGGACGCCGTGCTCGACCGCAGGATCAACTGGCTGACCGCCGTGATGAAGGTCCGGTTCAACTTCGTCAACACACCCCAGGCCTGGCCCTCACCGGCCGCGCAGACGCAGTGGCAGCACGACTTCGTCGAGAAGGTCACCGATCGCTGGAGTTTCAAGCACTTCCTCGTGCCCGAGGGAGCCGGCCCACAGGCACCCCGGACGGTCGTGCGCGTGCAGGTGCGTCCGGTCTCGTCGGGACAGCACTACACGGCCAACGTCGGGTACACGACGTCGTTCGCCACGAGTTCGGTCAACCGTGGGGCCAAGACGGCCACGCTCGACGCGCTCGACACCACGGTCAGGTCGGACATCGATCAGACCCCGGTCGAGCACGAGTTCGGTCACATGCTCGGCTTGGGGCACATCGCCGGGGACACCAACGACGCGGCGTCCTACGGCGTCACCGCCACCGAGAAGGCTGACATCCTCGGAACGGGTTCGTACGTCAGCCCCCGGGACTACCAGGTCTTCGCCGAGCTCATGCCGTACTTCACCGGCCAGAATCACCGCGTCGTTCCGGCCTCCTTCATCCCGACCACGGGCGGCGCGACGCCATGATCTCCCCGCGTCTCGTCAAGGGCGGCATCGTGCAGGTGGACCCGGTGACCGGGGCCATGGCCCGCACCATCGCGCTCCAGTACAACCCGGACACCCTGACCCGCACCCTGAAGGTGCAGGGCTCCGGCGACACCGGTGACCGCTCCCAGGCGCTGCGGCTGACGGGGCCGGCGGTCGAGACGCTTAAACTCGAGGCCGAGATCGACGCGACCGACCGGCTCGAGTTCCCCGACCAGAACCCCGCCGCCACGCAGTCGGGCATCCACGCACAACTCGCCGCCCTCGAGACCCTGATCCAACCCACGACCGACCAGATGACGGCCAACCACGCGCTGGCCGGGGCCGGCGTCCTCGAGGTCCTGCCGATGCAGGCACCGCTGACCGTCTTCGTCTGGGGCAAGGGCCGGGTCGTGCCGGTGCGGATCACCGACCTGTCCATCACCGAGGAGGCGTTCGACACCCACCTCAACCCCATCCGGGCCCGAGTCACCCTGGGCATGCGCGTCCTGTCCGTCGACGACCTCGGCTTCGACCATCGCGGCGGAGCGCTGCACCTGGGCTACCTGCGCGGGCGCGAGTCGCTCGCGCGGGGCGCCGGGTCACCGCCGCTCTCCCAACTCGGAATCGAGGGCGTGTGATGACCGACCCACTGGCCGCCCTGCTCGCCGCGGGTGCCGTGCCGACGACGTCGCTGCCGGCGACCTCCCGGTACGCCGACGTCGGCACGTCGACCTACACACCCGCCACCTCCCCCGGCGAGGAGCCGGTCCCCATCGCCTTCCTGCGCCGCCGGCTCGTGCCACCGCCGGAGCGGTTCGCCACGGTGAGTGAGCACGCCTGCACCGAGGGTGACCGCCGAGACCTCCTCGCGGCCCGCTACCTCGGCGACCCCCAACTGTGGTGGCGGATCGCCGACGCCAACGGGATCCTCGACCCCGCCGGGATGACGGAGCCGCCCGGCCGGCGACTGCGGATCACCCTGGGCCCCGACCTCCCCGGAGCCTCCCATGCCTAGCGCCCTGGCCCCGCCCCCGGTCCGGGTACACCTGTTCACCGGCCCGGCCGTGCCGATCCCCGCTCCGCCGTTCGTGCTCGACGCGATCGAGGAGATCACGGTCGAGAGCGGATCGGGTGACAGTCAGAGCGGCTTCGACCTGAGGCTGAAGGTGCCGAAGAAGTCCCCGCTCGAGACGTTCTTCCTGCTGGCCTCGGGCGCCAACGTGCCGCTCCTGCGCGTCGTCATCGCGGTGAGCCTGGCCGGGACGACCGAGGTGCTCATGGATGGGGTCATGACCCACCACGAGTTCTCCCCGGGCAGCGACGGCGGCACCCTGCGCGTCCGGGGCAAGGACCTCACCGCCGTCATGGACCTCGTGCCCCTCGACGGCCTGCCCTACCCCGCGCTGCCCCCGGCCGGTCGAGCCCTCGTCTCGCTGGCGAAGTACGCCGCGCTGGGGTGCGTGCCGCTGGTCATCCCGAGCCTGCTCGAGGACGTCCCGTTGCCGACCGACCGGATTCCGCGACACCAAGGCACCGACTACGCCTACGTCAAGGCCCTCGCGGCGTCGGTCGGGCATGTCTTCTACATCGACCCCGGCCCGGTGCCCGGGGTGAGCAAGGCCTATTGGGGCCCGGAGATTCGAGTGGGCGCGGCGCAGCCGGCACTCAACTTCGGTCTCGACGCGGCGCACGACAACGTCACCTCCCTGAGCTTCTCGTTCGACAAGGAGAGCAAGGAGATGCCGATCGTCACCATCCAGGAGCCCTTCAGCAAGGTGCCGCTGACGCTGCCGATCCCCGACGTCACCCCGCTGACCCCGCCCCTCGGGGCTGTGCCGCCGCTGCCGCCCAAATTCACCAACCTGCGCGACACCGCCCACCTCAACCCGCTCGCGGCGGTGATGACCGGTATCGCCCACGCGGCCGAGCACGGCGACTCGGTCTTCGCCCACGGCCAACTCGACGTCGCCCGCTATGGCCGGGTACTGCGCTCCCGCCAGCTCGTCGGCGTACGCGGAGCCGGCCTGGTCTACAACGGCCTCTACTACGTGACCCGGGTGACGCACCAGATCAAGCGCGGCTCGTACACGCAGTCGTTCACTCTGGCCCGCAACGCCCTGATCTCGACGACCCCGGTGGTGTCGACATGAGCCCGACCGAGCAGTCCAACCAGCCTGAGCGGTTCTACGGCAAGTACCGCGGCCTGTGCATCCAGAACGTCGACCCGATGCAGCAGGGGCGGATCCTCGTGGAGGTCCCGGCCGTCTCCGGCGCGCTGCCCTCGTCCTGGGCCATGCCGTGCTTCCCGGTCACCGGCGTGCAGAACGGGGTGTTCACCGTCCCGCCGATCGGCGCCGGGGTGTGGGTGGAGTTCGAGCGAGGCGACCCCGACCACCCGATCTGGGTCGGTGGCTACTACAGCCCGGCCGATGTCCCGGCCGCCGCGCGACTCGTGCCACCCGGCGTCTCCGGCTGGACCTTCCAGACCACCCTGCAGAACAGCATCACCATCAGCGACACCCCCGGGCCGACCGGCGGGATCCTGCTCAAGACCACGACCGGCGCGATGATCTCGGTCAGCGACGTCGGCATCACCATCAGCAACGGCAAGGGCGCCACCATCGTCATGACCGGACCCTCGGTGACGATCAACGCCGGCGCCCTGACGGTGATCTGAGGGAGGCACCCATGCCCGGACCGATCGTTCACCTCGGCGCCACCATCCTGTGCGGGCACGCCGGGCAGGCCACCCCGACGACACCCTTCGCCCGCGTCCTCGTCGGCGGTCAACCGGTCGTGACGGTCGCGACGCCCTACGTCATCGCCGGCTGCGCCCTGACCGGCACCGGCTCGCCGCCGTGCGCGACCGGGCAGTGGCTCGTCGGAGCGACCCGCGTGCTCGCCGGGGGAGTGCCGGTGGCGATCCAATCCGGCACCTCGACATGCGTCCCGACGGGCACGCCGATGATGCCCGTCGTCGTCCAACCGAGGGTGGTGGCGACATGACGATCGACTTCCCGTGGCACCTCGACGGCACCGGGCGCACGGCGTCGACCACGGCGGACGACCACGTGCGCGACCTCATCGAGCAGGTGCTCCTCACCTCTCCGGGGGAGCGGGTCATGCGCCCCGACTTCGGCGCCGGACTGCTGGCCATGGTCTTCGAGCCGGGCGGGCAGGCGGCCGCCGCGACGGCGCAGTACCTCGTGCAGGGCGCGCTGGAGCGCACGCTCGGGGAGGTCATCGCGGTGGAGTCGGTCGACGTCGCGGCCGAGGGCATGGGCAGTGCCGCACCGGCGCCGGAGGGGGCGCTCGTCGTCACCGTCGTCTACCAGGTCCGCCGCACCGGCGCCCGCGAGACCGCGACCTTCACGACCCCGGGCGGAGGTGCGTGATGCGCTACCCGTGCACCCGCCGGCGCAGGCTGACGGCCGTGGCCCAGGCCGGGCTGCTCAACGGCATCGAGTACCTCGAGGTGCACGACACCGAGGAGCCCGTCCAGGCCCTGCGCCAGCGCACCCTGTTCGTCCGGCTGCTGCTGCCACCGACGCTCGACGCCGCGAACCACGTCACCGGTCTGGCCGTGGTCATCGAGGGCGGCGAGCGCATCACCGGGATCGGCGTGGAGTGGCTGGCCCGCGGCGACCACCTGCCCCCCGGCACTCCTGCGGCGCTCGTGGCCGGACTCGATGACCTCGACCGGCTGCTCGTCGTGCGCACCGATGCCCGCGGCGACTTCTCGCCCTACCGGCTGCGGATCGTGGCCGGGCCCGGCACGAGCGCCCCACCCGCGGACGTCGACCCGCTGCTGGCCGAGGTGGAGTTCTCCTTCAAGGTCGAGTGCCCCAGCGACTTCGACTGCGCGCCGGTGGACGACTGCCCTCCCGAGCCGCACACCGCTCCGGCGATCGACTACCTCGCCAAGGACTACCAGGGCTTCCGGCGGCTGATGCTCGAGCGGATGGCTCTGCTGGCGCCGGAGTGGACCGAGCGGAACCCGGCCGATGACGGGGTCGCGCTCGTCGAGATGCTCGCCTACGTCGCCGACGAGCTCTCCTACCGGCAGGATGCCGTGACGACCGAGGCGTACCTCGGCACGGCCCGCAGCCGGGTGTCGCTGCGACGCCACGCCCGGCTGGTCGACTACCGGATCGGCGAGGGCTGCAGTGCGCGGGCCTGGGTGCAGGTGCGGGTCGACTCCGCCGGCATCGTGCTGCCGGCGGGGACCCGGCTCATCACCCGTGTGCCCGGGCTGGAGCCGCGCATCGTGCCGGACTCCCCGGCCGACCGGACCTCGCGGGAGGCGCGCCCGACGGTGTTCGAGACCAGCGCTGCGGCGACCCTCGACGTCGACCTCAACGACCTGCGGTTCTACACCTGGGGTGAGCTCGGCTGCTGCCTGCCGCGCGGGGCGACCGCCGCGACGCTGCGCGGCCACCACCCGACGCTGCACCCCGGTGACGTCCTCGTCCTGGGCGAGCAGGTGTCGCCGACCACCCGTCGCGCGGAGGACGCCGACCCGAGCCA
>NZ_BCRE01000230.1 GCF_001552435.1 Kribbia dieselivorans NBRC 106261 | reverse complement strand
TCGCCAGGGCGGCCAGACCCGTGGCCGCCGCCGTGGCCGTCGCGACCGCCAGCGTCCACCGGCGTCGCGCCCCACCCCCGGAACGACGGGCCGGCGTCGACGATTTCCCCGTGTGCATGAGTGCTCCTCACCAACATCGCGAGTCTTCAGTCTCACACAGGAGGGCGGTCCGGCCGCCTGAGCGAAAACGCCCAGTTCAGCGCGGGTCAGGGCGCGATGTTGAGGTGCTCGATCACCCGTCGCGCGACCGATTCGTCGCCGCTGACCGTGATGTTGACCTGCGCCGGTTCGGCGCGCCCGGCGATGAGGCGCCCCAGCCCGGCGGTGCTCAGCGAGATCACGGTGCGTTGATCGTCCTCGCCCTCGTGCTTCTCTCCGGTGAACAACGGCTCGCCGCGTCGCTTGCCGTCCTCGGTCTCGACGACGCGCACGCCCATCCGCCCCACGAGCGGCCCGGTGAGGTCGATGATCACGGCGTGGCCGGGCTCGATGGCCGCGGACTTGGCCACGACCCGCGGCAGTGACCGCTCGAACTGGGCCATCGTCACGGCCGCGGCCGGGGAGTCCAGGTTGCCCGGCTGGCCCAGGGCGAGGCGGATGTCCTGCTCGTGGGTCCACACGTCGAAGCAGCGGGTGCGCAGCCCGGCCACGAGCGGCATCGGGCCGATCGGCATGGTCACGACGGTCTCGGGGGTGAGGGAGCCGGAGTCGAGCCCATCGCGCAGCTGCGCGTGCCGCTTCGCCAGCACCAACTCGAGTTCGTCGACGACGGCCTGACCGGGGCGGTCGCGGCGCAGCTCGACTCCGGCCTCGGTGCGTTCACCCATCGCGCTGCGCACGTGGGCCCGGTCGGCGCCGGCCACCGGCGGCGGGGCCGCGCCACCGGCGAGTTGATCCTCGATGTCGGTGACGTGGCTGATCTGGTCCTTGACGCTCCAGCCCGGGCAGGCCGTCTCGAGCGCAAACTCCTCGGTGCGGCAGCTGCCGCCCAGATCGATGATCGCCTGGACGCTGTGCGCCCACGCGGCGAGGATTCCGTCGACGTCGTCGGGGGCGGCGGGGTGAAGGGCCATGCGGTGACGGTACCGGCGCGGCCTACCCTTGTCACCATGACCAGCACGGACGCCCCACCTGCCCCAGCCTCCGCTGCGGGGACCTCGAAGGCCAGGATCGGCGCTCCGCTGGCTCTCCTGGCGACCGCCGCGCTGGTGACGGTGCTCATCGCTGCCGGCCTGGGCGGAGCGGTGACGGCGTACGTCGTCGGGGACCCCGGAGCGGTCGTGCGGTGGGGTCTGCCGATCGTGCGCGTCATCCATGACGCGGCGGCCGCGGTGACGATCGGCCTGCTCTCCCTGGCGGCGTTCCTCATGCCGGAGACGACGCGGACCCACCGTCGCGTCACGGCCACCCGGATCGCGGCGGTCGCCGCCGTCGTCTGGGCTCTCGCCGGTTTGGTGCACGTGCTCCTGACCTTCGCCGACCTGGCCGGGATGCCGCTGACCGACCCGTCGTTCGCCACTCAGGCGCAGGTGTTCCTGTGGGAGCTCGACCCCACGCGCACGGCGCTCATTGCGTCGATGTGCGTGGCCGTGGTGGCGATCTTCGCGTTCATCGTCACGACGAAGACGGGCATGGCGTGGCTGACGGCGCTGAGCGTGTTCTCGCTGCTGCCGTTGGCGCTGGTCGGGCACTCGGCGTCGAGCCGCGATCACATGGGCGGGATCAACGCGATCGCTGTGCACATGATCGCCGCCTGTGTCTGGGTCGGTGGGCTGGTTGGGTTGGCCATCATGCGTGGCCCCCTCGGCACGCATCTGGCGGTCACCGCCCGGCGTTACTCGTCGGTGGCGGCGTGGGCGTTCACGGCGTTGCTCGCCTCCGGTGTGCTCGCCACGTACATCAACCTCGCCGAGTGGGGCGACCTGGTCAGTTGGTACGGCGCGATCATCGTCGTCAAGGCGGTCGCGCTGGCACTGCTCGGTCTGGCCGGATGGGTGCACCGGCGTCGGACGCTGGCCAAACTCGACTCCGACCCGGCTTCGCGTTCGCTGTTCGCGCGTCTGCTCGTCGGCGAGGTCGCGCTGATGGGAGTCGCGTTCGGCGCGGCGGCCGCTCTCAGCCGTACGCCGTCGCCGGGCGAGGCCAAGCTGGAGGCCCCCGCGAGCTTGGTCTACGACCTCACCGGGTACCCCGACCCGGGGCCGCCGCCGTCCAACGCGTGGTTCGCGTCGTGGACGATCGACTGGCTCTGGCTCCCCGTCGCGCTCGTGGCCATCGGGGTGTACTGGCACTGGGCGCTGCGCCTGCGCCGACGCGGTGACGACTGGCCGGTGCTACGCACGGTGAGCTGGACGATCGGGTGGCTGGTCTTCATCTACTTCACCAGCGGGGCTCCGGGCACCTACGGCAAGGTGCTCTTCAGCTGGCACATGATCATGCACATGGGCATCGCGATGATCGCGCCGATCTTCATGGTGCTCGGAGCGCCGATGCTCTTGGCCCTGCGCGCACTCCCGGCCCGGCCGGACAAGACCCTCGGACCACGCGAGTTCCTCCTCGGTCTGGTGCACAGCCGCTATCTCAAGGTCGTGGCCAACCCGGCGTTCGCCGCCGCGATGTTCTTCTTCTCGATGGCGATCTTCTACTTCACACCGTGGTTCGAGTTCTCGCTGACCACCCACACGGGACACACGTTGATGATCCTCCACTTCCTCATGAGTGGGTACTTCTTCGTGTGGACGCTCATCGGCATCGACCCCGGGCCGCAACGCTGGTCGCCGCTGGCGTTGATGATCGTGCTGTTCGTGACGATCAGTTTCCACGCGTTCTTCGGGGTGATCCTCACCGGCCTCGACACCGTGCTGGCGCCCGGGTTCTTCAACGTCATCGACCTGTCCTGGCCGGTCGACCCGCTGCGTGATCAGGTCATCGGCGGGCAGATCGCCTGGGGCGTCGGGGAGGCGCCGACGTTGACCCTGGCGCTCATCCTGGCGATCCAGTGGGTGCGCAGCGACGACAAGGAGGCGCGGCGACGCGACCGGCAGGCCGACCGCGACCACGACGCCGAGTTGACCGCGTACAACGAGTACCTGGGCAAGCTGCGCCAGGCGACGGACCGATACGAGGGCGCGGAGCGGCGCGACCAGCCGTGACGCTCTCAGCAGGTCTTGTAGATCGTGCGGGCGCTCTTGCCGGCGAAGCGCGAGTTGCCGTTGTAGGTCGCGCGGTAGATGAAGCAGTCCGCGGTGCGCTTGGTGTCGGTGAAGGAGTAGTAGCCGTTGGACCGGGTGGTGCGTGATCCGGCCTTCGTCCAGGACAGCGTGCCCGACTTGCGGCGGTCGATCCGCACCCACTGGTTGGCGAGGACCTTGCCGTCGCTGCTGCGTCGCAGGCTGCCGCGGACGGTGGCCTTGCCGGCGGTCGATTCGACCCACGCGCTGATGCGGGTCGGCGCGCCGAGGGTGACCTTGGTGATCGCGGCGTTGCTCGTCGCGGCCTGGTACACGGTGCTCCCGGAGTAGAGGGCGCGGTACTGGCGGCTGCGGTCGGCGAGGCGGTAGTGGTGGAATCGCCCGTACTTGTCCGTGGTCACGGTGGCGTAGGTCTGCCACGGTCGGGTGGTCCAGGCGCGCCGCGACTGCAGTCGGATCTTTCGCCCAGCCATGGGCGCGTAGGTCGACGTGCGGAACAGGTCGCCCTGCACGCGGGTCTTCTCGCCCTTGCCGAGGGTGTCCGGGGTGGCGTCGAGGCGCATGGTCGTGTCCGCCTTGGCCGTGGTGGACATGGTGACGGCGGTGGCCGCGGTGGCGGCGGGGACTGCCGGCGAGGCGGGGACCAGCGGGATCACGGTCAGGGTCAGGGCCGCCGTCGCAGCGACGGCCAGGGCGGAGGTGCGGATGGTGGGCACGGCTCACTCCAGAGAACGTCGGTCGGGATTCCGACCCCACGTTACCCGTGATGCAGATGAGTCAGGAGTTGCGCGTGGTGCCGAATGGTGCGGGTGGCACCGTCAGCATTCGGTGGAGGTCAGGCGCGTGACGACACCGGTTCGGCGGCCACGGGCAGCCCCCACGCGTCCGCCAGGAGCTCGAAGGAGCGCCGTCGGGCGGCCGGATCGTGCGTGTACGTCACGGTGATGACCTCGTCGAGGCCGTGAACCGCGACGAACTCCTCGAGTTCGGCGACGACCGTCTCGGGCGTGCCGACGAAGCGGGCGAACCCGTGCGGGTCGGGGGCCACATCGAGCAGCTGCGGCGGGAGGACGTCGGCGAGATTGTCGACCGGCGGGTCCAGCGGCGCGATCTGGCCGGTGCGGAGGCGAACGGTCATGAGCGCGGAGGTCGTGTGCAGCCGCTCGGCCTCCTCCATGGTGTCGGCGACGATGACGTTGGCGCCGGCCATGACGGTGGGTCGGTCGACCTGGGCGGTCGGCGCGTCGGGGGTGAAGCGCTCGCGGTACACGCGCAGTGCCGTGTCCATGCCGGGTCCGGAGAAGTGCGAGGCGAACGAGAAGGGGAGGCCGAGCGCGGCCGCGACCTGCGCTCCTCCGGTCGATGACCCGAGCATCCAGATCGGCACCTCGGTGCCCTCACCCGGCAGTGCGCGGACCTGGCCCGGCTTCTCGGGGCGGGCCTCGCGGGGCCCGAGATAGTGCACGAGGTCGAGGACGTCGCGGGCGAATGTGTCGAGTTCACCGGTGCCGCGTCGCAGGGCGGCCGCGGTCATCGGGTCGGTGCCCGGGGCGCGCCCCAGGCCGAGGTCGATCCGATCTCCGTAGATCGAGGCCAAGGTGCCGTAGTACTCGGCGACCATGAGCGGAGCGTGGTTCGGCAGCATCACGCCACCGGAGCCGAGTCGAATGCGCGAGGTGTGCTCGGCGGCGCGGCCCAGCAGGAGGGAGGTGGCCGAGGAGAGGAACGCGTCGGAGCCGTGGTGCTCGGCCATCCAGAGGCGGTGGAAACCCAGGCGATCGGCGTCGCGCGCGAGGTCCAGACTCGAGGCGAAGGCCTCTTGATCGGTCATGCCGTGCGAGACGGGCACGAGGTCGAGAACGGACAGGGGTACGCGTTTCGTCGGGTCAGCCACGTTGGGTGCAACCCGCGTGAGGGTGATTTCGTTCCCGCGCCGCTATCGTCGTCACCGTGGAACCCCCCGTCATCAGCGTCATCAACGGCCCGAACCTCAATCTGCTCGGGCAGCGTGAGCCCGAGATCTACGGCTCCGACACCTTGGCCGACGTGGAGTCTCGTTGTGCGGCCGCGGCGGGCGCGCTCGGCTTCGCGGTGGCGTGCTTCCAGTCCAACCACGAGGGCGCGATCATCGACGAGATCCATCGGCTGCGGGCGACCGCGGCAGGGTTCGTCGTCAACCTCGGGGCGTACACGCACACCTCCGTGGCAATTCGGGACGCGCTCGCGACCGTGGCGGGGCCGATCGTCGAGGTGCACATCTCGAACGTGCACGCGCGCGAGTCGTTCCGGCATCACAGTTACGTCTCGGACCTGGCCTCCGGCGTCATCGTCGGCTGTGGTGTTCAGGGGTATGACTTCGCCGTTGCGCGGATTGCGGAGTTGGCGCGGGCCTGAGTGTCGCGGGCCTGAGTGGCAGGCTGGCCTGAACGTTGCGTGGGGGTCGCCCCTGAGATCCGTCGGGGTGTACTCGGTGAGACATGGGTAGTTCTGCCCATGGTCGTTGTCGGTGGTGGCCTCTAGATTTATTCCTGTCGAGAGGGAGGGCCGCGAGGTCGCAACATCGACAACGAGGGAATGGCGCTTCTGCTGGGGGGCAGAGGACGTCGACCATCTCGCCTCTGGGGGGAGGCGAGATGGCAGCCTCGGACAGCGTGGGGGCGCTGTCCGAGGCTTTCTTCGTTGCCTGGGAGGGCGTTTCGGGCCGGTCAGGTCTGTCCGTTCGTGACCGCCACTCACCTTGCCATGGCTCCCGGAGTCGTGGGGGGTTCCGGTCGTGCAGGTTTGCTCGGGTTGCTCTGTTTCTCTCGGGTGTGCCACTTTGACCTCGTACGCATCATTAGCACCACTCTGCTGACTTGTGAGAATGTTTGTTCGCTTTTGGCGTAAATCTCTGGACTTTGTCGGTGGTTGCTCGTACAGTTGTTCGCATGAATGGTTCGGGGGGTCGTGACTGGTCTGGTGGCCGGGTTGCCGTGTTGGAGGACAGCGCGGCGTGGTTGACGTGTGATCTTCCGGGGGCGTTGTGGCAGGCCAGCGGTTCGGATCTGACCGGGTTGATGGGGCGGTTGGATGT
>NZ_BCRE01000229.1 GCF_001552435.1 Kribbia dieselivorans NBRC 106261 | reverse complement strand
TGGCCGGGCCGGCCAGGGCCAGCCCGGCGCCGCCGACGCTCAGCGTGATCGCGGCCATCCGGCGCGCGAACGTGGGGGAGTAGCGCTGCGAGAGCCCATCGCACAGGCGCCCGACACCGCCCGGCAACGCCCCGAGCAGGGCCACGAGGTACCCGAGCAGAAGCCAGCCGGCCAGCAGCACGGCGACGACGATCAAGGCATTCGTCATCGCCTCGTCCAGGCTCAGGGGCACCCCGCCCTCGCCCGCCCCGACCCCCCGGACGCCCACACTCCCGGTGTCCGCCCGTTCGACCACCTTGGCACGTGACTCCATCTGGCCCACCCCTCCCTGATGAATACCCCTCGGCATCCATAGGCACTGTTTGACGATGTTTGATGTTGTTCATACTCAATCAGGTGCTTCAGATGGGCGCAACCCCTCACAGCTACGCTGGGGACATGCGCTGGGATCGACTCTTCGATGACCTCGAGGCCCAATGGGACGCCGAGGAGCACCGTGAACGTGATGCCGAGGTGGCCGACCGCACACGTCGCGAACGCGCCACGGTGCCGCTGCTGGACCGCTTCGTCGCGCAACTCTCGGCCGAGGTCAGGCTGCGACTCCTCGCGGGAGTCGAGGCGGTCGGCGTGGTCGACGAGGTTGGTGACGGGTGGCTCCTGCTCGACACCCGGCCGGGGGTGCTCCTGGTGCGCCTCGATGGCGTGCGGGCCTGGCCCAACCCCTCGATGCGCGCGGCGCCGAGCAAACGGGCCCGCCGGTTCGGAGTCGGCTACGCCCTACGTGGCATCAGTCGGGATCGGCGTGCCGTGGTGGTCACGGACGTGACCGGCGGGATGCTCGAGGGCACCGTCGAGGCGGTCGGTGAGGATCACTTCGACCTCAGCGAGCATCCGGCCGACGCCCCCCGACGTGCCGAACACGTCCGTTCCCGGGTCGCGGTGCCGTTCTCCGCCGTCGTCTGCGTGCGAGTGGCCTGAGGCCACCGAGGGTGCCTGAACCGGTCAGGGCTCGCCGTGCTGGGACTCCATCAGGGCCTTGGTCTCGGCGTACATGCGTTGGATGTAGTTCTCCAGCTCGTCGACCTCGACGCGCCACTGACCGCGTCCGCCCACCTTGATCGCCGGCAGGTCGCCGCTGCGGACGAGTGCGTACGCCTGGGCCGCGGAGACATCGAGGATCTCGGCGACCTCGGCCAGGGGAATGAATCGACGAGCCATGGATCAAGCCTGACACACCCCGACCGATGTTGATGGTATTTGTCCACGGATGCGCGTTTTCGCGGGTGTTTGTCCACATGGCCGCCTCGCTCCGGTGGCGGCGCGGTGGTCGGTGGGTGAGAATCCGTGGCGGACGCGGGTCACGGGGTACTCGCCCGAACGAAGGGATCTGTCATGGGGGAGCCGGCACGGCCCATGGCCAACCGACTGCAACGACCCTCCTGGCGGGACAGCCGCCTCATCATCGGCGTCCTGCTCGTGGTCGCCTCCCTGATCCTCGGATCGGTCGTCGTGGCGGGGGCCGACGACCGCGTGCCGGTCTGGGCCGCAGCCCGGCACCTGGCCCCCGGAGAGTCGATCGAGGCGGGCGATCTGGTGCGCTCCGACGTGCGCATCGACGCCGTCTCCGATCTGTACGTGCCGGTGACCGAGTCGCTGGAGGAGAGGCACGTGGTCACCCGGGAGGTACGCCCGGGCGAGCTCATGCCCCGCACGGCCGTCGGGTCGGCCGACTCCGTCGATGTGCGGCTCGTGCACCTGCCGGTCGACCAGGCCTCCGCCCGCATGCTCACGCAGGGCTCGACCGTCACGGTCTGGGCGAGTGTGCGCGGCGGCGGGGCCTCGGCGCCGATGGGGCGACCCAAGGTGGTGCTCCAGGACGTGACGGTGGCCGCCGTGCCGGAGGCCAAGGGCATGCTCGGCGGCGGTGACACCGCCGGCATCCGACTGCTCATCGACCGGCGCGACGTGCGCGACGTGGCCGACCTCGTGGCCAAGGAGGCCCGCTTCTTCGTGTCCCTGGGACAGGACTCGCCCGTGGGTGAGCCGCGGTGACGGTGCGGGTTCTCGTGGCCCTGGGCCACCACTGGGAGGGTGAGGTCGTCACCCGCCTCGAGCAGGTCCGCGCCGTCGAGGTGACGCGGCGCTGCGTGGATCTGCCCGACCTGCTGGCGGCCGCGGCGGCCGGGGTCGGTGACACCGCGCTCGTCTCCGCCGATCTGCGCGGCGTCGGCCGTGATGCCTTCGCCCAGTTGGCCCAGCACGGCATTCGGGTCGTCGGGATGACCCCGCCGGGTCAGCCCGACGCGGAGGTGCGGTTGCGGCAGCTCGGTCTGACCCGGGTGCTCGCCGCCGACGCCTCGTCCACGGACCTCGGCGAGGCCCTCGACGGCCAGGACGGCGACCGGTCGGTGGCCTCCTGGGTGGCCACGCACGGCCTGTCGGACGTCGACGCCGAGTTGTCCGGGCTCGTTTCGGCGCCGTCCGACCCCGCGCCCGACGACCCGGCCTCGACGCCGACCGCCCACGAAGGCCAGGTGGTGACCGTCTGGGGCCCAACGGGCTCGCCCGGGCGCACGACGGTGGCGGTCAACCTGGCGGCCGAGCTCGCCGCGGCCGGGCGTGAGGTGCTCCTCATCGACGCCGACACCTACGGAGCGTCGATCGCGCAGACCCTCGCGTTGCTGGACGAGGCGCCCGGCGTGGCCGCGGCCGCTCGCGCCTCCGAGCACGGGTCGCTGGACCTGCCGTCCCTGGCGCGACTGGCTCCCGAGGTCGTCCCGCGTCTGCGGGTGCTCACCGGCCTGCCCCGCGCCGACCGGTGGACGGAGCTGCGACCCGCCGCGCTCGAGCATCTGCTGTCGGTGTCCCGGGGGCTGGCCGACGTCATCGTCGTCGACTGCGCCCCCTTCCTCGAGGAGGACGAGGACCTCGTCTACGACACCCTCGCCCCGCGACGCAACGGCGCGGCGGTCACCGCGGTCGAGGTGGCCGACGAGGTCGTGGCCGTGGGCGCCGCCGATCCGGTCGGCCTGCAACGCCTCGTGCGTGCCCTCCAGGAACTCGCCGACCGCGGCATCACGCAGCCACGGGTCGTGGTCACCAAGCTGCGCTCCTCGGCGGTGGGGCCGCAACCGCGTCAGCGCGTGCTCGCCGCGCTCGAACGGTTCGTCGACACCGGTCCGGTGAGCCTGCTGCCGTGGGACCCCGAAACCCTGGACGCGGCCATGCTCACCGGGCGGGCCCTGAACGAGTCCCACCCGAACTCCCCACTGCGACAGTCCCTGGCCGAGTTGGCGGACGCGTGGCTGCCGGATCAGGCCACCACGAGGACGAGTTCATCACGACGTCGCACATCGGGGTTCTTTGCACGCGACCGGCATGCCAACATGTGGGGGTGACAGACCGGCTCAGCTCCCAGGACGCAGCCCTGCTGCGTGCCGAGGACGTGCAAACCCCTCTGCACGTCGGCACGATCCTCCGTCTCGCGCCCAGCGACATCGACCCCGCGGACGTGGTCGAAGCCGTGGTGACCCGCACCGGCCGCGTGCGCCGCTTCCGACAGCGGGTGCGCGAGGTGCCCGGCCGACTGGCCGATCCGGTGTGGGCCGATGACCCGGCCTTCGACCCGAGCTGGCACGTGCGACGCTCCGCACTGCCCTCGCCGGGCCGCTCGGCCCAACTCGAGGAGTTCGTCGCCCGCATCGTCAGCCGCCGCCTCGACCGCACCCGCCCGCTGTGGGAGGTCCACGTCGTCGAGGGCCTGTCCGACGGCGGGCTGGCCATCGTGACGATCTGCCACCAGGTGCTCGTCGACGGACTCAATGCCCGGGACGTCACCGAGGTCCTGCTCGACACCCCCGGCGGCGAACTCGACGGCGCGGAGGAGGAGGAACAGGCCAAGCGCCCACGCGACGTCAAGGCCGTCGAGCTCTTCGCCGGTGCCCTGGTCGACGTCGTCACCCGGCCCACCAAGCTCCTCGACGGGGTGCGCTCGGGGGTCGGCTCCCTTCGGCAGACCGCCACCGATGTGGCCGACTCCAGCGTCGAGGCGGCCAAGTTCCTGTTGCACGCCTCCACCGACGGCACGTCCGGTTCGCCGCTCCAGGTCGGCGTCGGCACGGCCCGGCGGTACCGGATCATCCATGGCGACCTCGAACTGCTCCGTGAGATCCGCGCGGCCAGCACGGCCGCAGGCACGCCGGTGACCGTCCACGACGTGGCCCTGACGATCCTCACCGGTGGGCTGCGGGCGTGGCTCATGTCCCGCGGGCTGCCGGTCATGACGGGCACGAGCATCCGAGCCATGGTCCCGGTGAGCATGCACCCGACCACCGCCGGTGAGCTCAACGACCTCGATGACACCCCGACCGGCGGGCACCTCAAGGCCTGTTTCGTCAATCTCCCGGTCGGGGAACCCGATGCGGAGATGCGCTTGGCCCACATCGCCCACACGATGTCGCGCGAACTGCGGTCGGGGCACGGGGTCGCGGCCGACCTGCTGGCGGGCCTCCCCGGGTTCGCCCCGCCCACCCTGCACTCGCTGGGGTCACGACTTTCCGGGGCGCTGTCCCGGCGGACCCACAGCCTGATCGTCACGAACGTCCCCGGCCCCCAGGAGCGGCGGCATGTGCTGGGGGTGCCGGTCACGGGCACCTGGCCGGTGCTGCCGTTGGGCCCCGGCCACGCGCTCTCGGTCGGGATCACCAGCTACGCCGGGTTTCTCGAGGTCGGGCTGCTCGCCGACCGCCGCGGCCTGCCCGACCTCGATCTGCTCGTCGACGCGGTGCCGGAGGCGTTGGCCGAACTCCAGTCGACCTTCGGGCTGCCGGTGCGTCCGACCACCGCAGCGACAGATGCGCTGTTGAATGGTCGGAAGGCGGCGCGTCGGAAGTCGTGAGGCCGCGCTCCGCACCTCCCGTCCGAGCCCTCGAGCGAAGGAACTGACCTCATGCCGCAGACGCGCATCTACGTGCCGCTCAACCTGACGACCATGGCGGATCTGATCCACCATCGCGAGTTGCGCGGTCGGCAGGTGCCGGCCCATGCCGTGACCGGCGCCTTCGAACGATCACTGCCGGGCACCGATGAGGAGGAGCGCGAGTACGTCGCCCTGTGCAACGCCGCCCGCCAGGCCTCCGGGCTGCGGATCGCCGCGCACGATCGGCGGATCGTCGCGGCCGCGGACGTCGACATATCGGCGGTGGGGGAGCCGCACGGCCCCCATCCCGAGGCGCTCTCCCTGGTCGAGGTGACCGGGCCGGTCCCGATGCGGCACATCGTCTCGTTCCACATCGACGAGGTCGGTGGGGCCGAGGCGATCGAGATGCTCTGGTACGACGTGACCGAGGCGCAGGACGCGCTGACCTACGCCAAGGGCTGAGGTCCCGGCGACGGGACCGCAGCCCTGGGGCGGCGATCGGGTCTGGCGGCGATCGGTCTCAGCCGAGGCGCTGCGTGAGAATGCGACCCTCGGCGTCCATGGCCTTCTGGACGATGGGTGCGACGGCCTTCTCGACCTTGCCGCCGAGGACCGGGATCGTGCAGTTGATGTTGAGTTCGAACTCCTGACGCGTGCCGCCGTCGTTGGGTACGAGCACGCCCGAGCCGGCGACGGTGAACGGGGCACCGGGCACCTCGACCCGGATGTCGGCGGTACGCGACCCGTCCGGGCGCGGCTGCCCCCAGCGCTGCACCTCGATGACCTTGACGGACTTGCCGACGACCTTGCCGACGATGTCGGGCAACGAGTCGGTGGGGAGCACCCGCTCGGTCCGCAGCACGGTCTCCTCGCCGTCCTGGGACACATCGACGCTGTGGGACAACGGCTTGGTGGCCAGGCACTTGGCGTCCTGGAAGTCCGTGGTGTTCATCTCGGCGAAGACATCCTGCGGCGCAGGGGTCAGGTGCGTGCTGGAGGTGAGTTGCTTCATGGCGCAGAGCGTACTGCGTGATTCAGCGCGAGATGATGTCAGCGGAGCGGGTGAGCGCCTCCGTGGCCTGCGCCATCGCGGCCGTGAGCGCATCCCGACGCCGGGTGGCCAGGACCTGCAGGGTGCGGAACTCCGATTCGAGGTGGTCGGCGAGTTGCCCTTGCTGGGCGGTGCGGCCGGCGTCGGCCTCGCCGGTGATGCCCCACTGGGGTGCCACCCCGCCGGCATCGGCCCGCAACCCGTGTTGCTCGGCGAGCTCGGTCAGCGCGCGGGCCCGTCCGGCCAACTCGGCGAGGTCGCTGGCGTGGTGCTGAAGATCACGGCCCGTGGCGGCCAGCACCTCGGCCGCCGCGCGGCACTGCTCGGCC
>NZ_BCRE01000228.1 GCF_001552435.1 Kribbia dieselivorans NBRC 106261 | reverse complement strand
GGGGGTATGCCTGGCGGCGAGGGACTCAAGGTGCGCCACGAAGGCGGGGCCCTGCTGCGTCCAGTCGTAGCGCTGCGCGACGAACGCATGACCCGCCCGCCCCATGCGGGCGGCCTCGTCCCGGTGGTGCCACAGGTGCAGCACCGCGTCGGCCGCGGCCTGCGCATCGTCGAACGGCACCACGAGACCCGCGCCACTGGACTCCGCCAATTCAGCGGCCAGCGGAAGCGGCGTGGTGACGACCGGGACCCCGTGGGCGAGGTACTCCAGGGCCTTGGTCGGCATGCTCGGCCGGTAGTTCGGCAGGTCCGCCAGCAGCGAGAGGCCACACAGCGCCCCGTCGAGCGTCGCCAACGCCCGGTCGCTGGGCACGAACCCGTGGGCGGTCAGCAGCCCCTCGGCGCTCGCCGCACGCAGCAACTCCGCCGACGCGTCGTCCTTGGCCGGGCCGATGACCTCGACCGTGATCGCGCCGCCGGACGCCTCGCGCAGCAGCCGCGCCAGATCGACCATGACGGCGCAGCCACGCGCCAGGGTGACGCTGCCGAGATAGACGACACGCGCGGAGTCGCGATCGGCCGGGGGCGCATCGGCCGGCACCCGCACCGTGTTCGGCACCACCGGATGCGGCTGCGCGAACCGCTCCTGGTAGGCGTGCTCGGCAAGCAACAGGGGCCAACGACGCTCCGCCACGCGTTCGATGCGTCGCCACGCGGTCGCGCCCACGCCGCGCAGGGGCCCGGGCATCCAGTCCTTGACGGCCAACGCGGCCGCCGGGTCCTCGTGCACGTCCCAGACGAGGTGGTCCAGCCCGAGCCCGGTGGCCGCGAGCAGCAGTTCGGGGTCGTGCACGAGCACGATGTCGTACTCGCCGCCGTGTCGGCGCAGCAGATCGCGCGCCGCCCGCCCGGCCGCGAACCGCCGACGACCGTGCGCCCGGGGCAGGTCGAGACAGGTCAGCCCCGGCACGTCGGTCTCGAGGGGCGCGTCGTAGCCACTGAACGGAGCGGCGTACGTCACCTCCCATCCGGCGGCCAGGAGCGCAGTGATCTCGCGGTGGCGAATGCGGGAGTCCGAGGGGTGGTGGACGACGGTGACGACGAGAATCCGCCGCCGTGGCGCGCTGCCATCCGCGGTCCCGGCGCCGGTCATGACGCTGAGACGAACTCGCCGAGGGCGGTACGCACGGTATGGAACGCCTCGGGCCGCGGCGCCACGAGTTCGATCGCGGACGGGTTGAGCCGGGCCAACTCGCTCAGGGTCTCCTCCGGGATGACCTGCCGACCCACCGCCAGCAGGGGAGCGCCGGTTCGCGCTGCCGTGGCGGCCGCGGCCAGCGTCGCCGGTTGGATCGAGGTCGTCACCACGACGATCCGGTCGGGGTCGGTCGTGGACACCTGCGCGTCCTCGGTCATCGCCTGGGCCGCCCACGCGTACCCCTTGGCCGGAGAGGTGATCTCCATGATCTCCACCGGCCCGACGAGATCGGCCAGTTCGGCCAGGACGTTCTCGGCGACCATGCCGCCGCCACCGAGCACGCGCACGGCCTGGGCGCCGGCCGAGGCCACGACGGAGCGCAGTTCGTCACCCAGGTCCTCGGCGGCGGTGATGATCATCGGCTCGCCCCGACGGGCGGCGTACACCGCCAGCGGCAGGGCGCGCCGGGGCTGCGACGTCGTCGCGACATAGACGAGGTCGGCGGGGTCGGTGAGCATCTGGCGCAGCGCGGCCGCCGACACTTCGGCGGGGGTGTTGACCTCCCAGCGCTCCACCGTGTGCCCGGCCGCGCCCACCGCGTCGGCCACCTCCGGATAGATCATCGACTCGTCGCCGACGAGGATGACCCGACCGGGCTGCAGTCTGGCGAGTTCGGTCAGGACCGCGGGCGGCGCCTGCTCGGCCGGGGTGATGAGCAGCGGCCAGCCACCGCGCGTGGCCGGCGCGAGCAGCGGCAGCGTCAGGCTCGGGTCGCCGGTGAC
>NZ_BCRE01000227.1 GCF_001552435.1 Kribbia dieselivorans NBRC 106261 | reverse complement strand
CACGACCGCCTCGACCCCCGGCTCGGCGGTGTGCTCGCTGAGCAGGACCGAGGTCTCGGCCGCGGTCGGGGCGGTCCAGCGCGGCACGCCGGGCACCTCCGGCTCGGGGCGGCCGTCGCGGGCGGTGGTGGTCTTGCTGCGTTTGCGCGGCAGCGATCCCTCGTACGCCTCGAGCACATCCTCCGTGGGGCCGTCGGCGATGAGCGTGCCACGGTCGATCCACAGCACCCGCGTGCAGATCTCGCGGATGTTCGAGTTCGAGTGCGACACGAGGAACACCGTGCCGGCCTGCTCGCGGATCTCCTGGATCCGTTCGGTGCTCCGCGCCCGGAACTCCGCGTCACCGGTAGCCAACGCCTCGTCGACCATGAGGACGTCGGGGGCGACCGCGGTCGAGATCGCGAAGCGCAACCGCGCCGCCATCCCGGACGAATACGTCGACATCGGCAGCCACACCGCGTCACCGATGCCGGAGAACTCGACGATGTCGTCGAACTTCTCCCGGACCTGCTCACGGGTCATACCAAGCGCCATGCATCCCAACTCGATGTTCCGCGCTCCGGTGAGTTTGGGCATGAGGACCGCGTTGACCCCGAGCAACGACGGGCGACCGGAGACCCAGACGCGCCCGTTCGTCGGCGGAATCAGGCCGGCGACGGCTCGCAGCAGCGTCGACTTGCCCGAGCCGTTCCGGCCGATGATGCCGATCGACTCGCCGTCGCGGGCGACGAAGGAGATGTCGCACACGGCCGGGACCTCGTGCACCCGGCCGATGTCGCGGCTGCGGGCGAAGAGCTTGGAGACCAGGGCGGCATCGTCGTCGACGTCGGCGCTGTGCTTGTCGGCGCCCACGACGCGGTAGGTGATGTCGAGGTGGGAGACGATGACGGTGGGATCAGCCACGGCCGTACCTCGCCTCGTCGACCCAGAAGACGACGATCCCCACGAGGAGGAAACCGATCGACCATCCGGCCTGCGCGGCCCAATGCGGCCAGTGCACCGCGTGGCTGGGGTCGTACATCAGCGCCTCACGCGCGGTCTGCAGCGGCAGCGCAAACGGCTGGTACATGAGGATGATCTGCGCCAGGCCGTGGCTCTTCTCCGCGATGGGGAAGAAGACACCCGAGACGTAGCGCAGCAGCCGCAGCGACACGGGGATGAGGTTGCCGATGTCGCGGGAGATGTTGATGATTCGCGCGCCGATGAGGGCCATGCCGGTCAGCATCATCACGAGCATGAGGATCGAGACCGGGAAGAGGAGCCATTCGACGCTGGGGCGCTCGCCGGTGACGATCATGACGAGGAACAACACGATGAACGCCGGAATGTTGGCCAGGAACTCCGTCAACGCCACCGACAACGGCAGGAGCGCGCGCGGGAAGTGCAGCGCGCGCATGAGGTTCATGTTCGAGACGATCGACTTCGACCCGGTGTTGATCACCGACGAGATGACCTGGAAGAGCACCACGCCGATGGCCAGGAAGCCGATCTTGTTGTGGATCGTCCCGGTCGTCTGGATGATCAGGCCGAAGACGACGAAGTAGCTGCCGATGAGCAGCAGCGGGTTGAGCCACGCCCACAGTTGCCCGAGCCGGTTCGTCTGGTGCTTCGCCGCGGTTTCGGCCCGCGAGAGCGTCCACAGGAACGAGCGGTGTTTCCAGACGTCGACGAGGTACCGGCCCAGGGGCGGGCGTTCGCCGAGGGCGACGAGGTCGTGGCGGCGGGCGAGTTGCTCCGCCGCCACGGGGTCCAGGGCCGGCGCAGGCGCCAGCGACTGGGGGACCTTCGTCACAGACGCTCGACCTTGTCGCCGTCCTGCGCCTTGCCACTGGTGTCGAGGAACGCCTGCGACAGCCCGGCGAGCGCGTCGATGTCGTACTCGCGGTGCTTCTGCACGAGGATCGTGATGTCGGCCTCGGAGATCGCGCGCTCAAGGTCCGCGTCGCCGATCTTCTGGGCCGCGTCAGCGACACCGAACCACTCCTCGACCCGCGGGTCGTGGAACTGCACCTCGGCGCCCTTGGCGATGAGTTGCTGCGCCAGCGGCACGGCGGGCGACTCACGTTGATCGGCGATGTTCGGCTTGTAGGTCACGCCGAGCAGGAGCACGGTCGAACCCTTGAGCGCCTTGGAGGTCTCGTTGAGCAGGTTCTGCGCGCGCTGCACGACGTAGGCCGGCATCGTGGCGTTGATCTCTTGGGCGAGCTCGACGAAGCGGAACGGGTAGCCGAGCTTCGCGCGCACGTTGTAGGAGAGGTAGTTCGGGTCGATCGGGATGCAGTGACCGCCGACGCCGGGGCCGGGGTAGAACGCCTGGAAGCCGAACGGCTTGGTCTTGGCGGCCTCGATGACGTCCCACAGGTCGATGTCGAGGTCGTGGCAGAACCGGGCCATCTCGTTGACCAGCGCGATGTTGATGTGCCGGTAGGTGTTCTCGAGCAGTTTGGCGGTCTCGGCCTCGCGGGTGCCCTTGGTGCGCACGACCGTGTCGACGAACTGGCCGTAGAACTCGGCGGCCTTCTCGGTGTCGACCGGGGTGTGCCCGCCGACGACCTTGGGGGTGTTCTTCGCGCCGTACTTCTCGTTGCCCGGGTCGATGCGCTCGGGGGAGAAGGCGAGGAAGAAGTCCTCACCGGCCTTGAGACCGCCGGCCTCGAGCACCGGGCGCACGACCTCGTCGGTGGTGCCCGGATAGGTCGTGGACTCGAGGATGATGAGCATGCCGGGGCGCAGGTTCTCGGCGATGGCGGCCACCGCGGAGTTGACCGGACCCAGGTCGGGGCCACCGTCCTCGGAGAGCGGGGTCGGCACGCAGATGACGATCGTCTTGGCCTGGCCGAGTTCGCTCGGGTCGGTGGTGGCGCGGAAGCCACCCTCGATCATCGTGGCGATGTCCTGGTCGGACAGGTCGTCGACGTGGGACTTGCCCGCGTTGAGGCCATCCACGACGCGCTGGCTCACGTCATAGCCGAGGACCTTGAGCCCGACGGCGGTTGCTTCCTTGGCCAGCGGCAACCCGACGTACCCCTGGCCGATAATCGCGACGTCAGCCGTCACCTTGGTCTCCTCACGTGATTCGGAGCGCTCCCGACGCGTGGTCGGACGGCGCTCCGCTCGTCAGACGCGCATGCACACGTCATCTCGGCTGTCAGGGATCATATCGTCGCCTGGGGACGGCGACGTACACGCGCGGCCGTGCGTCCATACACTTCTCGCATGTCGACACCGGTGATCCTCGCGACCAGCAACGGAGTCGGGATGGGTCACCTGACCCGCCAGCTCACGCTCGCGCTCTCGGCACCCGAGTCGCTCGACCCGATCATCTTCTCGCTGTCGGGCGCGTTGCCGACGGTCGCCGCGGCGATCGCCGATGGGCGGTTGCCGGAGTTGGCGGACCGGTCGGTGCGTACGGAGTACTGCCCGAGCCGGCTCAGCGGTTGGCTGCCGGCCCGCGGGCCGTTGCGGGCGGCGCGCTCGCGGTACCCGCAGTACGCGTGGGAGCCGTACCTGCGTGATCGGCTGCGGGCACTGGTCGCCGAGACCGGCGCACGAGCCGTGGTCTTCGACGGGGTCGTGCCCTACGACGGGCTGCTGGAGGCGCGAAAGGCACTGCCGGGCGTCGCCTTCATCTGGCAACGCCGGGGCATGTGGCGCCCGGGTATCGGAGCGTCGTGGCTCGCCAGATCCACCGACTTCGACCTGGTCATCGAGCCGGGCGACTTCGCCGGTGACGACGGCCCGACGGCGGACCGCGACGATGCCGTCCACGTCGCTCCGATCTCGATCACCTCGGTGCTCGGCCCGCAGGACCGCGAGACCGCGGCCGCCGCGCTCGGCCTGGACCCGGAGCGCAAGACCCTACTGCTCAACCCCGGTCTGGGGGCGGTGGGCCAAGTCGAGACCCCGGCCCGCGTGGCCATCGCCGAGCTGTATCGGCGCGACCCGTCCTGGCAGGTGGCGGTGACCTCACCGGCCATCGCGCAGCACACCCTGGGGCTCGGCGGCGATGCCGGCGGCGAGGGTGCGGGCCGGGCCGATGTCGTGCTGCTGCGCGACACCTACCCGCTGGCCCGCTCCCTGGCGGCGTTCGACGCAGCGATCGGGGCGGCCGGGTACAACTCCGTGCACGAACTGCTCGGATCGCAGATCCCGACCCTGCTCATCCCGAGCCTGGTCGGTACCGACGACCAGGCCGCCCGCGCGCGACGTCTGGCGCGCGCGGGGTACTGCCTCATGGCCAGCAACACCGACCCATCGGCGATCCGGGCCGGGGTGTCGCGTCTGGTCGACGACCACGAGCGCGACCGGTTGCGGGACGCGTGTGCCGAGTTGCCGACGCCGGATGGCGGGCTGACCGCCGCCGCGCTCGTGGCCGATCTCGCGGGGGCCGCGCCCGGGCCGAGCGCCACCCTGGCGGACGAG
>NZ_BCRE01000226.1 GCF_001552435.1 Kribbia dieselivorans NBRC 106261 | reverse complement strand
GGGGGTGGGCAGGGGGTGGTGTGCGTCAGGCGGGGGCGCCCGCGCGCTCCTCGTCGTCCTTCGGCGGATCGACGCGGCACCAGTGCTGCACGACCCCACCCACGGCGGTGAGCACGGCGGAGGACAGTGCGGCGAGTCCGAAGCGCAGCAGCCGGCCGCGGTACGGGCCGAAGTCATAGTCCTGGATGAGCAGCAGCGCCTGCCCGGCGTACGCCCCCACCAGGAATGCCCCACCCAGGATCGCCGCCTGCGCCAACGCCACCGTCGCCGCCGACCGCGCGGGCTTCATCGTTGTCGTCGCCTTGCCGGCGAGGTAGCGGCGCACGGCCAGGCCCATCCAGAGCACGAGCCCGGCAATGACGAGGATCATGATCATCGTCAGCCACGGCACCGGCGCCGGGATGTTGCCGGTGGACATCCACCACCGACCCGCCGCCCACGAGATGACCAGCCCGAGCAGCCCGGCGATCAGGCCGTGACTCCAGCGCACGCCCGAGCCCATCAGGGCTCCTCGTCGTCCCAGTCGTGGCCCGCCCACGGCGGCTCCGCGCCGTAGGTCCAGCCGCCGTCGGTGGCCGGGATCGCCCGCACGCCGGAGGTGTCGACCTGCTCGGCGAGTTCGGCCACGGCCCGGGTGACGCCATCGACGCGCAACACGGCGGTCGGGTCGACCGTGGCCCACGGCACGAGCACGAACCCGCGTTCGTGGGCGCGCGGGTGCGGCAGCGTCAGGTCCGCGTCGTCGAGCACGACATCGGTGCCGGCGTGCGGATCGCCGTATTGCACGAGGTCGAGATCGAGCGTGCGCGGTCCCCACCGCTCGTCCCGGGTGCGCCCGAAGCGGGCCTCCATGGCGTGCAGTTCGCGCAGCACCTCATAGGGGCTGGCCTGCGTGGTCAGCAGCGCAATTGCGTTGACGAACTCGGGCTGCTCCGGCCCGCCGACGGGGTCGGTGGCGACCAGGTTCGACAGCCGCACGGTCGGGCTGAGCTCGAGCAGTCCCTCGGCGGCCCACTGCACGGTCTCGGCGGGTGAGAGCACCTCACCGTCGACGGCGCTGCCCAGGTTCGACCCGAGGGCGACGACGATCGGCACGATCGGGCGCTGCCGGTCGACGACGACGGCGACGTCACCGAAGGGAACCCCGACCGGGGCCTGCGGCTTGTGCACCGTGACCTCGACCGACTCGACGCGCGGGTGCTTCAGGATGTCCCCGGCGATCTGCGCGGCCAGCGACTCGATGAGGTCGAGCGACTCGCCCTCGATCCGCGCGACGATCCCCGCGGCGACCTCGCCGTAGTTGATCGTGCGGGTCAGGTCGTCGGTGCGCCCCGCCGGGCCGAGGTCGGCCTCGATGACGACATCGACGACGAACTCCTGCCCGTCACGCTTCTCGTGCTCGAACACCCCGTGGGTGCCGCGGGCCCGCACGCCGCGCAGTTCGATTCGGTCACTCATCGGCCACCTCCGTGGGCGAGCCCATGGCCTCCCACACGTCGAACGCGTCCATCGTGCTCGTCACGTCGTGCACGCGCACTGCCCAGCATCCGGCCATCGCGCCGTACAGGCTCGTCACGGCGGTGGCGGTGTCCCGCTCGGCCGGGGGACGACGACGCTCCGGCGTGCGCCCGACCCGACCCAGGAACGTCTTGCGCGACGACCCGAGCAGCACCCGCTGTCCCGTCGCGACGAACCGTTCGAGATCGCGCATGATCGCCCAGTTGTGTTCGGCCGTCTTCGCGAACCCCAGGCCCGGGTCGAGGATGATGTTCTCCGGCGGCACGCCCGCGCCGAGCAGGTCGACGACGCGCTGCTGGAGTTCGTCGAGCACCTCGGTGACGACGTCGCGGTACTGCGCCGGCCCGTACATGTCGGTCGAGTGGCCGCGCCAGTGCATCGCCACGTAGGGCAACTGGCATTGCGCCACGAGCGGCAGCATCTCGGTGTCGGCCAGGCCGGCCGACACATCGTTGATGATCGCCGCGCCGGCCTCGACGGCGGCCCGGGCGACGGAGGCGCGCATGGTGTCGACCGAGACGGTCAGCCCGTCGGCGGCCAACGCGGCCACGACGGGGACGACCCGGCGCAATTCCTCGGCCTCGTCCGGCCGTTGCGCCCCCGGACGGGTCGATTCTCCGCCGACGTCGACGATCGACGCTCCGGCCGCGACAAGGCCATGGGCGTGCGCGATCGCCTGGGCCGGGTCGAACCAGCGGCCGCCGTCGCTGAACGAATCGGGCGTGACGTTGACGACGCCCATGATCACGGGTCTGACCGGGCGCTCCAGATCGAGCAGCAACGCCTCGTCGGACACGTCAGCGGTGCCCGTTGGTCAGCAATGCCATGGCCTCGGCGCGGGTCGCCGCGCTGCGCAGTTGACCGCGCACGGCCGAGGTGATCGTCTTCGCGCCGGGCTTGCGCACCCCGCGCATCGACATGCACAGGTGCTCGCACTCGAACACGGCGATGACACCCTGGGCCTGGAGGTGGTCGACGATCGCGTCGGCCACCTGCGTGGTCAACCGCTCCTGCACCTGCGGGCGGCGGGCGTAGAGGTCGACGAGTCGGGCGATCTTGCTCAGCCCGGCCACCCGACCGTCCGACGCCGGGATGTACCCGACGTGCGCCACCCCGTGGAACGGCACGAGGTGGTGCTCGCACGTCGAGTACACCTCGATGTCGCGCACGAGGATGAGCTCCTCATGCTCGATCTCGAACGTCGTGCCGAGCACGTCCTTCGGCTCCTGGCGCAGCCCGGCGAAGATCTCCTCGTACGAGCGCGCCACCCGAGCCGGAGTCTCGATCAGCCCGTCGCGGTCAGGATCCTCACCGATCGCGAACAGCAACTCCCGCACCGCGGCCTCGGCGCGCGGGCGGTCGATGTGCCGCGGCGGCAACGCCTCGACGAGCTCGGCGTCGCCGCTGCTCACGCGGACCCGTTCGCGCCCGGGTCGGGCACCTCGCCGGTCCCGATCGGCGGGTCCTCGTGCCAGCCCTCGGGGGTGTTGGCGCCGGACTCGGCGACCTGGTCGAT
>NZ_BCRE01000225.1 GCF_001552435.1 Kribbia dieselivorans NBRC 106261 | reverse complement strand
CGGACGGCTGCGGGTTGAGCGCGGCGTGCTCGGCCGGGGTGAGCACCGGCGGCTGGTCGGAGAGCGGACGGTCCTCGCTGCTGACCCAGGTCGGACGCAGCGGGCGCTTGCGCACATCCTTGAAGACCTCGGCGATCTCCTTGGCGTTGAGCGTCTCGTGCTCGAGCAGCTCGAGCACGAGGCGGTCGAGCACGTGACGGTTGTCGTTGAGCGCGTGCCACGCCTCGTCGTGCGCCGACTCGATGAGCTTGCGGATCTCGTCGTCGATGACGCCGGCGACACTCTCGGAGTAGTCGCGCTGGTGGCCGTAGTCGCGGCCGAGGAAGACCTCGCCCTGGGCCTGGCCCAGCTTCACCGCGCCGACGCGCTCGCTCATGCCGTACTCGGTGACCATCTTGCGGGCGACGTTGGTCGCCTTGTCGATGTCGTTCGACGCTCCGGTCGTGGGGTCGTGGAAGATCATCTCCTCCGCGACGCGGCCGCCCAGGGCATAGGCGAGCTGGTCGAGCAACTCGTTGCGGGTGGTCGAGTACTTGTCGTCCAGCGGCATGACCATCGTGTAGCCGAGTGCGCGACCGCGCGGCAGGATCGTCACCTTGGTCACCGGGTCGGTGTGGTTCATCGCCGCGGCCACCAGGGCGTGGCCGCCCTCGTGGTACGCGGTGATCTTGCGCTCCTTGGCGCTCATGATGCGGGTGCGCTTCTGCGGGCCGGCGAGCACGCGGTCGATGGCCTCGTCGAGCGTGGAGTCGTCGATGAGCTGCTTGTCGCTGCGCGCGGTGAGCAGCGCGGCCTCGTTGAGCACGTTGGCCAGGTCGGCACCGGTCATGCCCGGAGTGCGGCGAGCAACGGCGAGCAGGTCGACACCGGGCGCCATCGGCTTGCCGGCCGCATGCACCTGGAGGATGTGGTGCCGGCCGATCATGTCGGGCGACTCAACCGCGATCTGGCGGTCGAAACGGCCCGGGCGGAGCAGCGCGGGGTCGAGGATGTCGGGGCGGTTCGTCGCCGCGATGAGGATGACGTTGGTCTTGACGTCGAAGCCGTCCATCTCGACGAGCAACTGGTTGAGGGTCTGCTCGCGCTCGTCGTGACCGCCGCCCAGGCCGGCGCCACGGTGGCGACCGACGGCGTCGATCTCGTCGACGAAGATGATGGCCGGCGCGTTGGCCTTGGCCTGCTCGAACAGGTCACGCACGCGGGAGGCACCGACACCGACGAACATCTCGACGAAGTCAGAACCGGAGATCGAGTAGAACGGCACACCGGCCTCACCCGCGACGGCGCGGGCGATGAGCGTCTTGCCGGTTCCGGGCGGGCCGTAGAGCAGGACGCCCTTGGGGATCTTCGCGCCGACGGCGAGGAACTTGGCCGGCTCGGAGAGGAACTCCTTGATCTCCTGGAGCTCCTCGATGGCCTCGTCGACCCCGGCGACGTCGGCGAACGTCACCTTCGGGGTGTCCTTGGAGGCGAGCTTGGCGCGGGACTTGCCGAACTGCATGACGCGGCCGCCGCCGCCCTGCATGTTGCTCAACATGAACCAGAAGAGACCGACGAGCAGCAGCAGCGGCAGGATCGAGAGCAGGAGCGACCCGAAGACGCTCTGGCGCACGATGGTGTCGTTGACGTTGTCGGGCACCTTCTCGTCGACGAGCGCGACCAGTTCACCGGCGCGCGCGTCGACATACTCGGTGCGCACCTTGGTCGCGTTCTTGGCGTCGCCGCCGGTGTAGGTCTGCCCGTCCTTGAGTTCGAGGTTGAGGACGTTGTCGCTGGTGAACTCGGCCTTCTGGACCTTGCCGCTCTGAATCAGTTCTTTGGCTGCGGAGGTGTCGACGCGCGCGTAGTCACTGGTGTTGCTGGCCTGAAAGGCGAACACACCGATGACCACGAGGATGAGAAGCCACAACAGGGGTGACCGGAGGAAGCTCTTGGGTTTCATGTGGTTCTCGGGGGTTCCCGATCCTCCTGCTGCGTCTGGTGATGACGGCCACTGGTGCGCGGCCGGGCATGGTGTCTCACGCTACCAAGCACCTCGGACAGCGCCGGCAGCGTATGGGTGGGCAACGCACGGACACCCACCTGTGTTCCGAGGGCTGCGCCCGACCGTTCGCGGGAGCGGTCGCTCACGGTCCCCTGAGAATCAACTGTAGACGTGCGGCGCCAGCGTGACGACGTCTCGCAGGTTGCGGTAACGCTCGTCATAGTCGAGGCCGTAGCCGACGACGAACTCGTCGGGGATGTCGAAGCCGACCCAGCGGCTCTCGATCTCGACCTTGGCCGCCTCGGGCTTGCGGAGCAGCGAGAAGATCTCGACCGACGCCGGGCTGCGCGATTCGAGGTTCGAGCGGATCCAGCTCAGGGTCAGACCGGAGTCGATGACGTCCTCGACGATGAGCACGTGCCGGTCGGTGATGTCGGTGTCGAGGTCCTTGAGAATGCGCACGACACCCGAGGACTTCGTGCCCGACCCGTACGACGACACGGCCATCCAGTCCATCGGCACGGAGCCGGGCAGGTGGCGCATGAAGTCGGCCATGACCATGACCGCGCCCTTGAGGACGCCGACGAGCAGCACGTCCTTGTCCCGGTAGTACTCCCACACCTCCACGCCCAACTCGGCCAGCCGCTCCTGGATCTGAGCGTCGGTGAGCAGGACCTTCTCGATGTCCTGACCCATGTGGGTGGCGTCCATGCGGACTCCTTCATGCTGTGGGAGCGAGGGGCATCCCCATTCAACCCGAGACACCCGGTCGTTGGACACCCGACCCGTCAGACTCAGCGGAGTGCGGCGATCTCGATGCGCCCGGCGGAGCGTCGCACCTGCAGCGGCCCGGGCACATGGATCGGCCCCTGCCCGGTCCACTGCGTCAGCAAGCGGTCGCACGCGGCGATATGAGTGTGAGCGAGTTGCCCGGCCGGAGCGCCGTGGGTCAGGAGCAGCGATCGCCACACCCGGGTGCGGATCGCCGTGGGCAGCGCGGCCAGGTCACCCACCGGCACCGTGCCCACCTCCCCGCGGTTCGAGGTATTGGGGACCGCTCCAGCGGTCGCCATTACCTCGAACCGGGAGAGGGCGGCGGCGGCTTCGGCATCGAGATAATCGGCGTCGGCACGCAACTGCGCCGCCGACCGCGCCAGCGCCACCCGCGGATCCGCCCCCAACTCTTCGGTCAACACCACCAACGCCCGCCGCGCCCGCACCCGGGCATAGTTCGGATCGTCGTTGTGCGGGTCCCGCCACGGCGTCACGCCCCACGCGTCACACGCCTCCAGCGTGACGGAGCGCGGGAGCTCCAGAAACGGGCGCACGTACCGTCCGCGGGTTGGCGGCATCCCGGCCAACGCGCGCGCCCCGGACCCCCGCAGCAACCCGAGCAGCACCTGCTCGGCCTGGTCGTCGCGGGTGTGTCCCAGCAGGATCGCCGTGGCGCCGAGCCGGTCTGCGGCCTCATCGAGTGCGGCATACCGGGCCGTGCGGGCGGCGGCCTCGGGTCCGGAGCCGTCACGCGGCACCGTGACGGCCACCACCTCGACGGGGTCCAGACCCAGCTCGCGACACTGCTCCGCCGCCTTTTCAGCCACCACATCGGAGCCCGGTTGGAGCCGGTGATCGACGATGACCGCCCCGCCGCGCACCCCGAGCGCAGGGGCC
>NZ_BCRE01000224.1 GCF_001552435.1 Kribbia dieselivorans NBRC 106261 | reverse complement strand
ACGGCCGCGACCGCCGCGCGGGCCGTGCCCAACCACCCGTCGGGCACCGGGTGCGCGACCCCGCCGACGCGGTTGAACGTGTGGTGCATGCGGTGCCCGGTCACGAGTTCCATCGCCGCGATGACCTGCTGGGCCTCATCGAACATCCGCACCCGCGGGTCGCCCGGGTCGGGCGGGGTCACCGGGAACGTCCCCAGGAACGCCAGATGCGCGTGCACCCGGTTGAGTTCGGCCAGTAGCACGCGGGTCCAGTTCGCGCGCTGCGGCACCTCGATCCCCAGCATCTCCTCGGCGACGATAGCCAGCCCCATCTCGCTGCCGAACGCGGAGTGCCAGTCGTGCCGGTTCGCCAGCGCCATCGCCTGGCGCACGTCCCTGACCTCGAACAACTTCTCGGCCCCGCGATGCACAAAGCCCACGCGCGGATCGGCCCGGGCGATCACGCCTCCGTCAATCTCGAGATCGAGCAGGACCACCCCGTGCGACGTCGGATGCTGGGGGCCGAGGTCGAGCAGCGTGTCCGCGACGGGTTGTGCGGCCGCGCCGATCCCAACTGTGAGCATGCGCGCCATTCTCGCACCGCGACCACCGATCGATTCGGTAGGTTCGTGTCCGTGACTGCGCTGCCGCCCGACGCCCCGCGCCTGCGCACCGGCATCGTCGGTGCCGGGCACGTGGGCGCTGTCATCGGGGCCGCCCTGCAACGGGCGGGCCACGATGTGCGGGCCATCAGCGCGGTGTCGAACGCCTCCCTCGATCGGGCCGCGGCGCTGCTGCCGGGCGTGCCGGTGCGCGAGGTACCCGACGTCGTCAGCGACGCCGACCTGCTTGTGCTCGCCGTGCCCGACGACGCCCTCGCCCCGCTCATCACCGGGCTGACCGCGATCGAGGCGTGGTTGCCCGGTCAGATCGTCATGCACGTCTCCGGTCGACACGGGCTGGCCCCGTTCGACCCGGCGCTGGCCGTGCCGGTGCTGCCGCTGGCGATCCACCCGGCGATGGTGTTCACCGGCACCCACGTCGACCTCGACCGGCTCGTCGGCTGCCCGTTCGTCGTCACCTCCGCTGGCGACCTGCGCCCGGTCGCCGAGGCGCTCGTGCTCGAGATGGGCGGCCACCCGGTGTGGATCGCCGATGCCAGCCGCCCCCGCTACAGCGCCGCCGTCGACCACACCTCACACCTGGCCACCCTCATCGGCCAGGCGCTCGACCTGCTGCGCGGCGCCGGCGTCGGCGACCCCGGCGCGCTGCTGCGCCACCTCGCCGAGGCCGAGCTCGACAACGCGCTGCGCCACGGTGACAGCGCCCTGAACGGGCCCGTGCTGCGCGGTGACATCGGTACCGTCGAGGAGCACCTGCGTCAGTGTGCGCAGGCCTCGCCCGATACCCTGCCGACCTACCGTGCGCTGGCGCTGGCGACGACCGAACGGGCGGCGCGCGCGGGGCGGCTGCGAGCCGACGACGCCGCGACCCTGCGTCGGCTTCTCGCCGGCACCGACTGACGCGACCCCACCCACCCAGCCACACAACGATCCGACTCGAGGACCCCGCATGACGCAGCAGCCGAGCACCCGCGACCTGACCGTGCCCGCGGATTGGCCGCAGTTGCGCATCCCGCGCCGCCTCGCCACTCCGGAACCCGGGTGGACCACGCAGGCCGACGTCATCGTCGTCGGGTCGGGCATCGCCGGGCTGACCGCGGCGCTCAAGCTGCGCGAACGGGTCGGCAAGGTCATCCTCGTGACGAAGGCGCTGCTCAACGACGGGTCGACGATGTGGGCCCAGGGCGGCATCGCGGCCGCGTTGCACGAGACCGACACGCCCGAGGCGCACCTGCACGACACGCTCGTCGCCGGTGTCGGCGTATGCGACCCGGAGGCGGTGCGGGTGCTCGTCAACGAGGGGCCGCAGTGCGTGCGTGACCTCATCGACCTCGGCGCGAACTTCGACCGCACGGCCACCGGCGAGATCAGTCTGACGCGCGAGGGCGGGCACCACGCCGACCGCATCGCCCATGCCGGGGGTGATGCGACCGGAGCCGAGATCTCCCGGGCGCTCATCGCGGCGTTGCGGGCGGTCGAGGCCGACCCGGACATCGAGGTCGTCGAGCACGCGATGGTCGTCGACCTGCTCACCGACGACTCGTCGCGCGTGTGCGGCGTGACGCTGCACGTGCTCGGCGAGGGTGAGATCGACGGTGTCGGAGCGGCGCACGCCCGGGCCGTCGTGTTGGCGACCGGTGGGTTGGGGCAGGTGTATTCGGCGACGACGAACCCCAGTGTGAGCACCGGTGGCGGGATGGCGGCGGCGCTGCGGGCCGGCGCCGAACTCGCCGATCTCGAGTTCGTGCAGTTCCACCCGACGGTGTTGTGGCTCGGGGAGGGCGCGACCGGTCAGCAGCCGCTGATCTCGGAGGCCATGCGCGGGGAGGGCGCGGTGCTCGTCGACGCGGGCGGCACGCGGTTCATGGAGGGCATCCACCCGCTCAAGGACCTCGCCCCCCGCGACGTCGTGGCACGGGCGATCGTGGCGCAGATGGCCGCGACCGGCACCGATCACGTGTTCCTCGACGCGCGGCATCTCGGAGCGGAGTTCCTCGAGTCGCGCTTCCCGTCGATCGTCGCGCGGTGTCGCGAGCTCGGCTTCGACCCGGTGCACGACCTGTTGCCGGTGGCGCCGGCGCAGCACTACGCCTCCGGTGGCGTGCGGGTCGACCTCGATGGGCGCACGTCGCTGGAGGGGCTGTACGCGGTGGGGGAGACGTCGTGCACGGGGGTGCACGGCGCGAACCGGCTCGCGTCGAACTCGCTGCTCGAGGGGTTGGTGTTCGCCCACCGGATCGCCGCAGACCTGGGGGCGCGGTTGGCCGCCGGTGAGCTGCCGGCGACGACCCCGACCGAACTGAGCTCCGATGCGAGCCGGATCGGGGCCAAGCGTCGCCGCGAGGTGCAGGGGGCGATGACGCGCGGGGCGGGCGCGGTGCGCACGGCCGCGTCGCTGCGACGCACCGCTGCCGAGTTGGCCCAGGTTGGAGCGTTGACGAAGAAGGTCGGCGGTGGGCCGAAGTCGTGGGAGTCGACGAACCTGTTGCACGTCGGGTGGGCGTTGACCCTGCTGGCGTGGCAGCGGGAGGAGACCCGCGGCGGGCATCTGCGGGCCGATCACCCCGAGCGTGACGATGCGGCGTGGCTGGGCCATCAGTCGGTGCGCCGCGATGCCTCCGGGGCGTTGGAGGTGTGGTTCCGGCCCGTGACCGATCAGGCGGCGGCGCTCGCGGCGTTGTCGCCGGACGCGCCCGCCGAGGCGGATCTGGCGGCGTCGTTCGCCGGCCCGGGGTTCCCCGAGACCGAGGCGCGCCGCGTCGTGGCCACCGCGCTCGACGAGGACCTCGGCCCGGAGGATCTCGACGTCACGAGCATGGCGACCATCCCGGCCGACCAGGAGGCCAGTGCGGTCGTCGTCGCGCGGGCGGCGGGGGTCGTGGCCGGTGGTCCGGCGATCCCGCTGGTGGTGCAGATGGTCGCTCAACGCACCGGAGCATCGAGGGTGCCGGTGGTCGAGGTGCGCCTGGCCGACGGGACGCGGGTCGAGCGCGGTGACGTGATCGCGACGATCACGGGGCCGGTGCAGCAGATCCTCATCGCCGAGCGGACGATGCTGAACATCCTCTCGCGACTGTCGGGCGTGGCGACGCACACGGCCGCGTGGGCCGAGCAGTTGGCGGGCACGAAGGCGTTGGTGCTCGACACCCGCAAGACCACGCCCGGGCTGCGGGCGCTGGAGAAGTACGCGGTGCGCGCCGGGGGCGGTACGAACAAGCGCATGGGCCTGTACGACGTGGCGATGATCAAGGACAACCACAAGCTCGCCGCCGGCTCGTTGACGAATGCGTGGAATGCGATCCGGACGCGGTTCCCGAACGTCGTCATCCAGGTCGAGGTGACGACGACGGCCGAGGCGATCGAGGCGGTTCAGGCCGGAGCGCGGTTCCTCCTGTGCGACAACATGTCGCCGGCGTTGTTGCGCGAGACCGTCGACGCGGTGCGGGCCCTGGAGCCGGAGCTCGGTGAGCCGGTCGAGTTGGAGGCCACCGGCGGGTTGACGCTCGAGGTGGCGCGTGAGTACGCGCAGACCGGCGTCGACTTCATGTCGGTCGGCGGGTTGACGCACTCGAGCCCGATCCTCGACATCGCGTTGGACCTCGTCGACTGACGCCACCGCGCTCCGCCCCCACGCGGTTCGAGGTATAAACGACCGCTGTAACGGTCGCCATTACCTCGACCCGGCGAGGGGGCGCGGGGTGGGGAGCGCACGATTCGGTCGCACCCGCACACCGCGGATACTCTTGCCCGTGTGACTGCAAACGCTCCTGCTCCCGAAACCCCCGAGATCGAGACTCCTGACATCGACCTCCCGGAGCAGATGCTCGTTCGCCGCGAGAAGCGCGCCGCGATTCTCGCCGAGGGCGGCGAGCCGTACCCGGTGCATGTCGAGCGCACGCACACCCTGGCGCAGGTCCGCGAGCAGTGGGGCCACCTCGAGACCGGCGAGGAGACCCAGGATGTCGTCTCGATCGCCGGGCGCGTCATCTTCATCCGCAACACCGGCAAACTCGCCTTCGCCACGCTGCAGGAGGGCATTGGCACCCGGCTTCAGGTCATGCTCTCCCTGGCCGAGGTCGGTGACGAGGCGCTCGGGCGCTGGAAGGCCCAGGTCGATCTCGGTGATCACGTCGCGGTGACCGGGCGGGTCATTTCCTCGCGCCGCGGCGAACTCTCGGTCATGGCCACGAGTTGGCGCATGGCGAGCAAGGCACTTCGCCCGATGCCGGTCATGCACAAGGACCTTTCCGAGGAATCCCGCGTCCGCCAGCGATACGCCGACCTCATCGTGCGCCAAGAGGCACGTGACATGGTGCGCACGCGGAGCGTCGTGACCTCGGCGATTCGTCGGGCGCTGGAGGACCGCGGATACCTGGAGATCGAGACTCCGGTGCTGCAATTGGTGCACGGTGGTGCCAAGGCGCGCCCGTTCGAAACGCACATGAATGCGTTCGACCAGACAATGTCGCTGCGCATTGCGCTCGAACTCAACCTCAAGAAGGCCGTTGTCGGCGGTGTCGACCAGGTCTTCGAGATCGGTCGCATCTTCCGCAATGAGGGTGTCGACGCGACGCACTCCCCGGAATTCACCATGCTTGAGGCCTATCAGGCGTATGGCGACCAGCACACGATGGCTGAACTCATGCGCGAGCTGTACCTCGCGGCCGCGGACGCGGTCGGCTCCCGGCAGATCGAAACTCCGAACGGCGTCGTCGATCTCGATGGGGAATGGCGCTGGCTCAAGGTCTATGACGCCGCCTCGGAGGCGATCGGTGAAGAGGTCACCGTCGACACCGACGTCGCCACCATGCGCGCCCATGCCGCGCGTTTGGGCGTGGAGATCGACCCGGCGTGGGAGGGCGGTCACATTGCCATGGAAATCGTCGGCGAACTTGTCGAGCCCAACCTGTTGCAGCCGACATTCCTCTATGACTATCCGGCCGTCGCCCAGCCGCTGGCCCGCCCGCACCGCACGACGCCCGGATTGATCGAGGCCTGGGATCTCATCATTGCCGGAGTCGAGCGCGGCACCGCATTCTCCGAACTCATCGACCCGGTCATCCAGCGCGAGGTGCTCACCGCCCAGTCGCTGCAGGCGGCGGCCGGTGACCCGGAGGCCATGCAGCTCGATGAGGACTTCCTGCGCGCCCTCGAGTACGGCGCTCCGCCCATGGGTGGAATGGGTCTGGGTATGGACCGGCTCGTCATGCTGTTCACCGGCGCGAGCATCCGCGAGACGATCCTGTTCCCCCACCTGAAGCCGGAGGCCAACTGACATGTGGGAAGCGGCGTACCCATACATCATTGCCATCGCCCCGACGATCGGCGTCGCCATCCTCTTCTACATCGCCATCAAGTCGATGATCGAAGGTGACCGGCGGGAGCGCCGTGCGGTCGCGCAATGGGAGAAGGACCACGGACGATCCATTCGTCCGCAGCGAATCGTGGCCCCCACCGCGTCTGGTTCTGCGGAGACTGGTTCTTCCGCCTCCGGTTCGGCCGACACCCACACGGCCGAATCGGCCACGGGTGAGGCAGATCAGGTGGATTCGGCTCAGATTGAGCAAAATCCCCAGAGCTGAAAGCCGCGGAACGGCGCAAGATATGTTCAAATGTGGGTGCATCCAATTCCGCATCAATGCACTCAGGAGTGACTCCCATGGTTCAGCGTGTTCAGGTCTTGCTTGTCGACGACCTTGATGGCACGGACGCCGACGAGACCGTGACCTTTGGTCTCGATGGCGTGTCCTACGAAATCGACCTGACGGCGGACAATGCCGAGGCGCTGCGCGACGCCTTTTCGACGTATGTGGCGCATGCCCGTCGTTCCGGCGGCCGAAAGATTACCTCGGCCCGGCGCAGCAGTGGCGGTTCGGTGGCGACTGGTGGCCGTAAGGGCGCCCGTCCCGACCTCACGGAGATCCGTACGTGGGCCCGTGCGAATGGCTACGAGGTTTCCGACCGTGGGCGCATCAGCGCCGCGATCATGGAAGCCTACGAGGCCGCCAACTGATCGCGTAGCGTTATCGGTATGACCGACCCCGGCGCCCCTGTCTCCTCCGACGGGGGCGCCGGCGTTGTGCCCATCGGCGCGAATTCCGTTCTTTCCCCGGCGGATTTCACCGCGGCCTTGGCGCGCGTCGATGGGCGGGTGGCGCATCTGCACGTGCGGGCCGTCACCACCTCGCTGGACGTGCGCTATGACGCGGTAATCGACGATCCGGCCGTGGCCCGGCGATGGATGGCCGAACACGGCGCCATCACCCAGGACACGTACGGCGTCGTGCCGCCCGGCTTGTCCGCCGCATCGGTGTTGGCGTACCTGCTCGACTCACTCGCCTCCGTGGCGGCGCAGGCCGCGGTCGCCGGGCCCGTCGCGCTCGACCTCGACCCGGCTCAGTGGTCGCTCGAGGTCGATCGGCAGTGGTGGTACCCGATGGGTGTCGGAGTGCAGTTGGGCCGGGCCCGTCGTGAGCCCGACCGGGCGGTGCGCCTCGCCCGGACCGAGGCCGCCTACCGGGCGACCGCCGAGGCGCTGGCCACGACCTTCCCGGCGCCGGGCCGCATGAGCTCGCGGCAAC
>NZ_BCRE01000223.1 GCF_001552435.1 Kribbia dieselivorans NBRC 106261 | reverse complement strand
GCGCCGGCGCTGATCGGCAGGCCGGTGCGCACGCGTTCGCAGTCGGCGCGGAAGTCCTCGGCGGTCGCGTAGCGGGCGTCCCGGTCCTTGGTCAGGGCGTGCAGCACGATGGCGTCGAGTTCGGGGGAGATCCCGTCGGCGAACTCGCTCGGCGCCGGCGGCTCCTTGCGCACGTGCTGGTAGGTCAGTGAGATCGGATCACCCACGAAGGGCGTGCGCCCGGTGAGCAGTTCGAACAGCAGGCACCCGGACGAGTACACATCGCTGCGGTGGTCGACGGTCTGCCCCTCGGCCTGCTCCGGCGAGATGTACTGGGCGGTGCCGATGACCGATTGCGTCTGTGTCATCGTCGCCTGGGTGTCGGCCACGGCCCGGGCGATGCCGAAGTCCATGACCTTGACCTCGCCGGCGCCGTTGATCATGACGTTGCCGGGTTTGATGTCGCGGTGGACGATGCCCATGCGGTGGCTGTACTCCAGCGCCGACAGCACCCCCTCGAGGATCGTCAATGCCCGCGAGGACACCAGCGGGCCGTCGGCGTTGAGCACCTGACGCAGGGTCTGGCCGTCGACGTACTCCATGACGATGTACGGGATCTCCAGGTCCCCGCCACCGGACTCGGTGAAGACCTCTTCGCCGGAGTCGTAGACCGCGACGATGTTGGGGTGGTTCAGCCCGGCGACCGCCTGGGCCTCCCGCCGAAATCGGTGGAGGAACGACGCGTCACGCGCGTGGTCGGAGCGCAGGATCTTGATCGCGACCTGACGGCCCAGACGGATGTCGTAGCCCAGGTGCACCTCGGCCATACCCCCGCGACCGATCAGTTCTCCGACCTCGTACCGCCCGCCGAGCAACTGGGATGGGGTGTTCTCGGTCATCGCAGCGCCGCCTCCATCACGGCCTTGGAGATCGGGCCGGCGACGGCGCCGCCGTAGGCGTCGGTGCCCGCGCGGCCGCCGTCCTCGACGACGACGGCCACGGCGACCTTGGGGTCGTTGGCCGGGGCGAATCCGATGAACCAGGCGTGCGGGGCCTGACCCTTGCCGTGCTCGGCGGTACCGGTCTTGCCGGCAACCTGCACCCCCGGGATCGCCGCGCGCGTGCCGGTGCCGTTGGTCACCACCGCCTGCATCATCTCGTTCAACTGGGTGGCCGTGGACTCCTTCATCGCCCGGGACAACACTTCCGGCTTCGTGCGGCTCAGCTCGGACAGATCGGCCGCCCGCACCGCCTCAACCATGAACGGCTTCATGACCTCACCCTTGTTCGCGACCGCCGCAGCGACCATGGCCATCTGCAATGGCGTGGACTGGACGTTGCCCTGCCCGATCCCACCCAGGGCGAGCCCCGGCTGGTCGATCTCGGCGGGGAAGACACTGGCGGCGCTCGTCATCGGCACGTCGAGCTGCTGGTTGAACCCGAACTTCTCCGACGTGCTGCGCATCGTGTCGGCGCCGAGTTGCATGCCCAACCACCCGAAGGCGGTGTTGCAGGAGTTCTGCAGCGCCACGAGGAACGTGACCTTGTCGTCCGGCCCGCACGCCTGCCGGTTGCTGTTGGCCATCGTCGACGTCGACAGGGGCAGTTTGAGCTGGGCGGGGCCGGGCAGGGTTGAGTCCTTGGTCCACTTGCCGGAGTCCAGTGCGGCGGCGGCGGTGACGACCTTGTACGCCGATCCGGGTGGGTAGAGCCGGCTGATGGCGCGGTTCTGCAGGGGCTGGGTGGAGTCGGCGTTGAGGTCCTTCCACGCCTTCGTCGAGACCCCATCGGCCTGGCTGGCCAGCTGCGAGGGGTTGTAGTTCGGGTGGGAGACCATCGCCAGGATCGCCCCGGAGGTCGGGTCGAGCGCGACGACCGCGCCGCGCTGATTGCCCAACGCCTCGTCGGCGGCCTTCTGCACGGCGGCGTTGATGGTCAGTTCGACGCTGGCGCCGGTGGGGGTGCGACCCATGATCTGGTCGGTGAAGCGACGGTAGAACAGATTGTCGTCCCGGCCCGAGAGCGTGGCGTCCATGGCCGACTCGATGCCACCGCCGGTGCCGTAGATGAACGACTGGTACCCGGTGAGGTGGGAGTACAGCTGCGGCTGGCTGTACACGCGCTGGTACTTGACCTCGGAGTTGTTCGGCACCGACCGAGCGATGGGGTTGCCGTCGAGCAGGATCTGCCCGCGCTCGACGTTGTACGAGGCCAGTAGCGTGCGGCGGTTGCCCGGGCGTTCGTTGAGACCGGGAGCGCCGAACGACTGGATCCACGTCGAGGCGATGAGCAGCAGGGCGAAGAGCATCGCGGCCAGCCACGAGAGGCGACGGATCGGGGTGTTCATGCGACCTTCACGACCTCGGTCGGGGTGTCACTGCTGATGTCGGCCGGATCGACGTCGGGCACGGGGCGGCGCGCGTGATCGCTGATCCGCAGCAACAGGGCGATGAGGGTCCAGTTCGTCAGCAGCGACGAGCCACCATAGGACAGGAACGGCAGGGTCAGACCGGTCAACGGGATGACGCGGGTGACACCGCCGACGACGACGAACACCTGCAGCGCGATGACGAACGCCAACCCCGCGGCGAGCAGCTTGCCGAAGCCGTCACGCAGGCCGATGGCGGTGCGCATGCCGCGCTCGACGAGCAGCACGTAGAGCAGGAGGAGCGCGAACACGCCGACCAGACCGATCTCCTCCCCGAAACTCGGGAAGATGTAGTCCGACTCCGGCAGCGGGGTCAGCCACGGGCGGCCCTGACCCAGGCCGTGACCGAGCAGGCCACCGGAGGCCATGCCCATCAGGCCGGTGGTGATCTGCCCGCACTGATCGACGCCCTCGGGGGAGAACGGGTCGAGCCAGCAGAGCACGCGGCGTTGCACGTGACCGAAGAGCAGGTAGGCGACGTACGCGCCGGCCGCCGTCAGGGTCAGGCCGATGGCGATCCACGAGACGCGTTCGGTGGCGACGTAGAGCATCGAGACGAAGAGTCCGAACAAGAGGAGCGACGTTCCCAAGTCGGTCTCGAACACGAGGATGGCGATCGAGATCAGCCAGGCAAAGAGGATCGGCCCCAGGTCGCGCATGCGCGGGAAGGTGATGCCCAGCACCTTCCGGCCGGCCAACGAGAGCACATCGCGGGTCTGCACCAGGTACCCGGCAAAGAAGATCGCCAGGAGGATCTTCGCGATCTCGGCGGGCTGGAACGAGAACCCGCCGACGCTGATCCAGATGCGCGAGCCGTAGGCCGACTTGCCCAGGCCCGGCACGAGCGGCAGCAGCAGGAGGATCAGGGCCCCCAGCGCCGCGGTGTAGGTGTACCGGCGCAGCACGCGGTGATCGCGCAGCGTGATGAGCACGGTGAGGGCGATGACCACACCGATGACCGTCCACGTCAACTGCTTGAACGCCAATCCGCCCGTGATCGAGCGCCCGGCGGCGATGTCGAGCCGGTGGATCATCACCAGCCCCATGCCGTTGAGCAGCACCGCGATCGGCAGGATGAGCGGATCGGCGTACGACGCCCGCCACCGCAGCACGAGGTGGAAGATCAGCGCGACTCCGGCCACGCCACCGACGAGGTAGAGCAGGTCCGGCGGCAGGGAGCCGTGCAGCGCCAGTTCGACGTTGATGTAGGCAACGACGATGATGCCGATCGCCAGCATGAGCAACGCGAGTTCGACGTTGCGGCCGCGCTTGGGGGCGACCGAGGTCACGGCGGTCATGCGGGCACCTCGCTGCAGGGGTTGCCTCGTTTGGCTGCGGCGCGGCAGCGTTTCGCCGTCGCCTCGAGTTCGGTGAGCCGCTGCTGGGCGGCGTCGAGGGATTCGACCGGGATCGTGTTCGTCACGCCATCGCGATCGAAGGTGGGCAGATCCGTCAGGGCGATGTCCGAGACGCTGACCGGCTCGGAGAGGTTGATCGGGCCGATGTCCTGGCTCAGTCCGCGATAGATCGCCACATGACCGTCCTGAGCGCCGAGGTAGTACTGCGATTGGGTCCAGCGCCAACCGGCCCACAGACCCGCGCCCAGCACGAGCACGACCGCGAGCACGCCTCCGATCACCTTGAGGGTGTGGGCGAACCGGGTCGATCCCTCCTCCGCCAGTTCGAGTTCGGCCGGCTCGGCGCTCGGGCGCAGCGCGGCGGCCTTCGCGGCCGGGGTGCTGCTGTTCGACGTGGTGCGCCGCCGGTTCTGGTGGAGCGCCGCCGAGCCGACGATCTGCGGCTGCGTCGGCGGACTGGTGGCGGCGGTGACGTCGACGACGTCGCACACGATGACGGTGACGTTGTCCGGCGCTCCGGCCTTGAGGGCGAGGTCGATGAGGGTGTCAGCGGTCGCGCCCGGGCCACGATCGGAGCGCAGTACCTCCTCGATCGTGTCGCGCGCCACGAATCCGGACAGCCCGTCGGAGCACAGCAGGAACCGGTCTCCGATGCGCGTCTCGCGGATCGACACGTCGGGTTCGTCCTGGTCCTCCCCGGTGAGGACCCGCGTGACCAACGACCGCTGGGGGTGCGTCGAGGCCTCGTCCTCGGAGATCCGGCCCTCGTCGACCAGCGTCTGCACGAAGGAGTGGTCGTGGGTGATCTGCGAGAACGAGTCGCCCTGCAACTGGTACGCGCGCGAATCGCCGATGTGGGCCAGCGCGACGGTGTTGTTGCTGCGCAGGATCGCCGTGACGGTGGTGCCCATGCCGCGCAATTCGGGCCGTTCGGTGATCCGTTGACCGATGTCGGCGTTGGCGTCGGCGACGGCCCGCACGAGCTGGGTCGTGATGGATTCGCGGCGGTGCGACTCGCCGTCGAGGCGCGTCAGACGTGAGATCGCGATGGCCGAGGCGAGGTCGCCGCCGGCGTGTCCGCCCATGCCGTCGGCGACGACGAGCAGGTGTGGCCCGGCGTAGGCGGAGTCCTGGTTGTTGCTGCGCACCAACCCGACGTCCGAGCGGGCAGCGTAGTGGAAGGCAATCGGCACCGGCGGACCCCGACTACTTCCGCAGTTCGAGCACGGTGCGCCCGACCCGGATGCTGCTGCCGATGTGGACCTGGGTCGGCCCGGTGACCTGTTGGGACCCGAGGAACGTGCCGTTGGTGGAGCCGAGGTCCTCGACGTACCAGTGGCTGCCCTCGGCGAACAGGCGGGCGTGCCGCCCGGAGGAGAAGTCATCGTCGAGCACGAGCGTGCACTCGGGGTTGCGGCCGATGAGCGTGCCGTTGGGCTTGAGGGTCAGTGTCGTGCCGGCCAGGCTGCCCGACGTGACGACCAGGTGTGACGGTTCGGTGGTCGCCCGGCGGGCGGTGGGGCGGGCACGGCGGCGTCGACGGCCACCGGTGTCGGCCACGGCGGTTCGGGCCACGACGCGGGTGCCGTAGAGGTCGGAGCGCAGCACGCCGACGATGGCGAAGACGAACAGCCACAGCAGCAACAGCACGCCGAGGCGCAGGACGAGCAGGGTCAGGGCGCTCACGTGTCGACTACCGCCCGTCGAATCGGTAGGTCACGGTGGTGCGTCCCACGGTGATCCGGTCGCGGTCGCGCAGATGCACGCTGGCGGTGACGCGTTCGCCGTTGACGAAGGTGCCGTTGGTCGAGTTCAGGTCGCGGACACTCCCCACCAGGTGGGGACCGTCGTGCGTGACGCGGATCTCACAATGACGCCGCGAGATGCCCGGATCGTCGAGCACGATGTCGGCCACATCGTCACGGCCGAGCACGGTCATCGCGCCGATGAGCGGGTAGCGCTCGCCGTCGACGTCGAGCCAGGGGCGTTCGGTGACGGAGTACGCGCGCGGCGAGGGGGCGGGTTCGCGCGGCTGGGTCGCGGTGACGGCATCGGCGTCGGAGACGTGCTGGCGCCAGGTCGGTTCGGCCGGGTCGTCGTAGTCGTCGGCGTAGGGCAGCGGCTCGCGTGGAGCCGGCGGGCGGGCGGGCGTG
>NZ_BCRE01000222.1 GCF_001552435.1 Kribbia dieselivorans NBRC 106261 | reverse complement strand
CCTCGACGACCGGGTCGGGTGCGTAGGTCTGGCCCGCGGGGTCGGCGGGGCGGTCGCCGGCCGGGCGGCGCGCGGTGCTCGGCCGGATGCGGAAGACGCCGGTTTCAAGGCTGTCGTCCAGGGTGAACTCGACGCGCAGCGGGCCGCCGGGCTGGTAGGCCTGCGACTCGGCGTGCTCCTGCGCCGCAGCGAGGAGCTCGTCCTCCAGGTCCTCGCGATACTCCGTCAAGCGGTCGTAGTCGTTGGGCGAGAGCTCCACGGAGAAGATGTTGGGCACGACGGTGCGGCCGCGCCCGAGGATGGTGGCGCGGTTGTCCATGGCCTTGCGCACGGCGCTGGCGATCTCCAGCGGGGAGACCTCGGAGCGGAACGCCTTGGCGAAGGCGCCGTTGACGACGCGCTCGAGGCGCGACTCCATCTTGTCGAACATGCCCATGGTGCGCTCCCTTCCAACGGTCGAATCTGGCGCTGATGACCCGCTGCTGGTGCGGGACGGCAGGCCGGTGGCATACAGAACACGCACGATCTTAGACGCGGTTCATGGGGGCATGCTGGACGTGAGCGCGGCGGGGCGCTCCCGGGGGCGTGCGGGTGGTGGGGTGGCCTGCCGGGGTCCTCACGAGTGCGTCGTATCTCCCGCGCAGCCGAGGACCCTCCCGGGGTCCTGCCAAGAGCGTCCTATCTCGCGCGCAGCCGAGGACCGAGCGTGGGACCGGTCAGGCGGTGTGTAGGTAGTTCGCCAACGCCTGACGCACGACGGCCTCTGGCGACTGACGGTCCTGTGCGGCGCGCTGGTCGATGGCGTCGAGTAGATCTGCGGGCACCAGTTGGACCCGCTGAAAGTGCGGGCTCGCCGAGGTCTCGCGGGCGGACAGGTCGTAGCCACCCTCGGCCTCCTCGACCATGGCGGCAACCTGCTCGTCCCCCAGCCCGGGGACATGGTCCGTGATCTCGAAGCTCATGAGAGTCCTCCTTGGCGGTAGTAGCGCTTGGCGCAGGTTCATGGCATGGATAACGACCTCTGCTCCACCCTCCCCCTCAACGGTGATGATCTCCAGCGGTCGAGCTGCAGCGTCGACTCCGATGTACCGCCACTTGTCCGGATCGTCGCCCAAGCGGATGCGTTCCCCTGGTGACCCGACGGGACCCCGGTTGAGACGGGCTGCCGCTGCCCACGGTGGCCGCCGCCCGCACCCACGACAAGCGACTGCGACGACTCGATTTGGCGGTCGGCATCGGATGGGGTAACTTTCCTCTTGCCGCAGAGATCCAAGCGAGCAAGGTCGGCCGCACAGAGTGCGGATCACGACTTTGATCCCAAGTAATGGATGCGGTACATTGGAGAGGTTGCCCCGGAGGCTTCACCCTGG
>NZ_BCRE01000221.1 GCF_001552435.1 Kribbia dieselivorans NBRC 106261 | reverse complement strand
CTCGCAGCGGCGCAAGAAGGTCACCCGGCGCAAGCCGGCCGCGGCCACGGCCAAGGCCAGCGCGAAGGCCGCCGCGAACAGTGCCGCCGCGAACAGTCCCGCCGCCGAGGGCGCCGCGGCGTCGGCCGAGGGGTGAGGTCGATGACCGCGCACCCCCACGGTGGCTACGACGCGCTCAACGGGCCGGTCGTTCGACCCCGGCGGCTGCGGCGCTCCGCCGGTATGCGCCGGTTGGTCGCGCAGACCCGCCTGCACCCGGCGGACTTCGTGCTGCCGGTGTTCGTCAAGGAGGGCGCCACGCAGGACGTCGAGATCGCCTCGATGCCCGGGGTGTACCAGCACACCCTCGACGGTGTCGTGGCGGTCGCGCGCCGCTGCGTCGAGCTCGGGATCGGCGGGATCATGCCGTTCGGCGTGCCGCTGACCAAGGACGCCATCGGTTCGGGCGCCGACGACCCGGACGGGATCCTCAACGTCGCCACCCGCGCGATCGTCGACGCGGTCGGTGACGAGTTGGTCGTCATCCCGGATCTGTGTCTGGACGAGTTCACCGACCACGGCCACTGCGGCGTGCTCGAGACCGACGACTCCGGCGCGCTGGTCGTCGACAACGATGCGTCGCTGGAGCGTTACGCGGCGATGGGTTTGGCGTTGGCGAAGTCGGGCGCGCACCTGCTCGGCATGTCCGGGATGATGGACGGTCAGGTCGGATACGTGCGTGGTGCGCTCGACGACGCCGGGTACACCGACGTCGGCATCCTCGCCTACGCGGCGAAGTACACCTCGGCGTTGTACGGGCCGTTCCGGGACGCCGTCCAGTCGTCGCTGACCGGCGACCGCGCGACCTACCAGCAGGACCCGGCCAACGCCGACGAGGCGCTGCGCGAGATCGACCTCGATCTGAGCGAGGGCGCGGACATCATCATGGTCAAGCCGGCCCAGCCGCACCTGGACATCGTGGCCGCAGCCGCGCGGCGGTCGGAGGTACCGGTGGCGGCGTACCAGATCTCGGGGGAGTACTCGACGATCGTCGCGGCAGCCGAGCGCGGCTGGATCGACCGCGAGCGCGCCATGCTCGAGTCGCTGCTGCACATCAAGCGGGCCGGAGCGTCGATCATCGCGACGTATTTCGCGCTCGAGGCGGCGGAGGCGTTGCGTCGCTGACGCACGAACCCCCCGCGGTGACGCACGAACCCCCCGCGGTGACGCACGAACCCCCGCGGGACGAACGAACCCCCCGTGGTTCGAGGTATTAAGGACCGCTGGAGCGGTCGCTAATACCTCGAACCGCGAGGGGACAGGCGCGAGGGGACAGGCGCGGGGGGACAGCAGGCGCGGGGGGACAGCTGCGAGGGGAGGCGCCGCGGGGGCGTCAGGCGCTGATCAGGCCTTCGCGAGCTGGAGGTCGAGGTTGATCTTGATCTTCTCGGAGACGAGCACGCCGCCGGCCTCGAGCGTGGCGTTCCAGTCCAGGCCCCAGTCCTTGCGGTTGATCTCGGTCTCGGCCTCGAAGCCGGCCTTCTCGTTGCCCCACGGGTCGGTGACGACACCCTCGAAGTCGACGTCGAGGACAACCGGCTTGGTGATGCCCTTGATGGTCAGGTCGCCGGTGAGCTTGTCGCCGTCGAAGGACGTCGACGTGAAGGTCATCGTGGGGTGGGCCTCGGCGTCGAAGAAGTCGCCGGAGCGCAGGTGGTTGTCGCGGCCCTCGTCCTTGGTGTCGACCGAGGCGATCTGGATCGTGACGTCGACCTTGGAGTTCTCGACCGGCTCCGCGACGACGACGGCGCCGCTGTAGTCGTGGAACGAGCCCCGAACCTTGGTCACCATGAGGTGGCGGGCGGTGAAGCCGATGGTGGAGTGGGACGCGTCGATGGTCCAGGTGCCGGGGGTGAGGTCGGAGTAGGTGGCCATGGTGTCTCCTTGACAGGTGCTCGGGCCGCCCGGGCGGGCGGGAGTCGGTGGGGCTCGGCGGCGAGACGTGGGGTGTCCCGGACGCCGTTGCCGTGGTGCGTGCCGACGCTACAACATCGATGGTTTACAATTCAACTAGGGGCTCGTCGAAACGCCGAAGCCCGCAGCCGTCATCTGAGAGAATGACCCACAGACCCAAGGAGATGAGGACGTGACCGAGCTGGAGTCGCCCACCTGGTTGACCGCGCAGGAGCAGACCTTCTGGCGCGCCTACCTGAGAGGCTCCCGCCTGCTCGAGAACGAGCTCAACTCGGCCCTCGACGGGTTCGGTGTTCAGTTGACCGAGTACGAACTTATCTCCATGTTGTCCGAGGCGCCCGGTGGCCGGCTGCGGATGTCGCTGCTGGCCGACGCCATCGTGCAGTCGCGCAGCCGGGTCACGCACACCGCCGCGCGGCTCGAGGCGCGCGGCTGGGTGCGCCGTGAGTCGTGTCTGGAGGACAAGCGCGGCGTCGAACTCGTCCTCACCGAGTCCGGCCGCCAGGCGATCGAGGACATGGCCTGGGCGCACGTCAAGTCCGTGCGCGACGCCCTCGTCGACGCGCTCACCCCCGAGGAGTTCGCGGCCCTGGGCCACGCCATGGAGAAGGTGCGCGAACACCTGCACCCCGGCCACCAGGAGCCGGCCTCCGCACAGCAGGCGGACTGCGACGCCGACGGCGATCGGGCGGTGCCAGACTGTGCCTCATGACGCAGCCGTACCCGTTCGAGGCACCTGCCTCCGCTGACCTGTTCGACCGCGGCCGAAAGGTCATCCCCGGCGGCGTCAACTCGCCCGTGCGGGCGTTCCGCAGCGTCGGCGGCACCCCGCGGTTCATGACCAGCGCACAGGGGCCCTGGCTGACCGACGCCGACGGGCGCCGCTACGTCGATCTCATCTCCTCGTGGGGGCCGATGATCCTCGGCCACGCCCACCCCGACGTGCTCGAGGCCGTCACCGCCACCGCCGCCCGCGGGTTCAGCTTCGGCACCCCCAGCGAGAACGAGGTCGCCCTGGCCGAGGAGATCGTCGCACGAGTCGACCCCGTCGAGGCGGTTCGGCTCGTCAACTCCGGCACCGAGGCGACGATGAGTGCCCTGCGCCTGGCCCGCGGTTTCACCGGCCGCTCGGTCGTGGTGAAGTTTGCCGGCAACTATCACGGCCACGTCGACGCCCTCCTCGCCCACGCTGGCTCGGGGGTGGCCACCTTCGCGCTGCCTGACTCGGCCGGCGTCCCGGCCTCGGCCGCCGGCGAGACGATCGTGCTGCCCTACAACGATTTGGCCGCCGTCGAGGCCGTCTTCGCGGAGCGCGGTGACGAGATCGCCGCGGTCATCACCGAGGCCTGCCCGGGCAACATGGGCGTCGTGCCGCCGCTGCCCGGTTTCACCGACGGCCTGCGCCGGGTCACCCGGGAACACGGCGCGTTGCTCATCAGCGACGAGGTCATGACCGGGTTCCGCGTGTCCAAGGCCGGCTGGTACGGCCATGAGAACGCCACGACGCCGTACTCGTTCGGCGCTCCGGATCTGTTCACCTTCGGCAAGGTCATGGGCGGCGGGTTCCCGGCCGCGGCGTTCGGCGGCCGACGTGACGTCATGGACCACCTCGCCCCCGAGGGGCCGGTGTACCAGGCCGGCACCCTCTCCGGGAATCCGGTGGCCAGCGCCGCCGGCCTGGCCACGCTCCGGGCGTGTGACGACGACCTCTACACGCGCCTGAAGGCCACGGCCGGCACGATCGCGCAGGCGACCTCGGAGGCGCTCTCCGCCGCCGGCGTGCCCCACCGCGTCCAGTTCGCCGAGTCGATGTTCTCCGTCTTCTTCACCGCCGCCGACGTCGACGAGACCCACGTCGCCGGTGATGTCAGCGACCCGGTCATCGACTACGACGGAGCGCAGCGCCAGGACACCGCGGCGTTCGGCCGGTTCTTCCACGCCATGCTCAGCCGCGGCGTCCACCTGCCGCCGAGCGCCTACGAGTGCTGGTTCGTCTCCGGGGCCCACGACGACGAGGCGATCAATGTCGTCCTCGACGCGTTGCCGCACGCGGCCCGGGCGGCTGCCGAGGGGTGATTGGCGGGCTCCCAGAGTTCTCTGGGAGACTGCCCCGCATGACCCGCCCGGCCCGCTACGACGCCACCGACCTCGATCGGACCGTCGTCCACCTCCTGCGTCACGGTGAGGTGCACAACCCCGAGCGCATCCTCTACGGCCGCCTCCCGGACTACCACCTGTCCGACCGCGGCCGGCGGATGTCCGAGTTCGCCGCCGGCCGCCTGGCCGACCGCGACATCGCCCTGCTCGTGTCCTCCCCGCTCGAGCGGGCCCTCGAGACCGCCGCGCCGCTGGCGACCGCGACCGGCCTGACCCCGCTCATCGACGCCCGGGTCATCGAGGCGGGCAACCATTTCGAGGGGGAGCGGTCCGAACCGCGCTCCCTGCTGCAGCCGCGCCACTGGTGGCTGCTGCGCAACCCCGCCGAGCCCAGTTGGGGCGAGCCGTACGCGCACATCGCGGCGCGCATGCAGGAGGCCGTGTTCGCCGCCCGGGATCACGTCCGCGGTCGTGAGGCCGTCATCGTCACCCATCAACTGCCGATCTGGGTCATGCGCCTCAAGGTCGAGGGCCGCCCGTTCATCCACGACCCGCGCCGCCGACAGTGCAACCTCGCCTCGTTCACCTCGTTGACCTACCTCGGCGACCGGCTCGCCTCGGTGACGTACGCCGAGCCCGCGGCCCAGCTGTACTCCCACGCCGATACGGTGGCAGGGGCATGAGTCTGCGCCGTCGACTGCCCGCGACCCTGGCCGCGCTGACCCTGCTCGTCGGTGGGGCCGCCGCCTGCTCCTCGGACAACAACTCCGTGGCCAATCAGGCCAAGGCCGGCGACAACAAGAACTTCATCCAGGGTGACGGCACGATCGAACAGATCCCGTCGGCCAACCGCGCCGAGCCGATCACGCTGTCCGGCACGACGCTCGAGGGCAAACCGCTCGACCTGGCCGACTACCGCGGAAAGACCGTCGTCATCAACATCTGGGGCTCGTGGTGCGCTCCCTGCCAGAAGGAGGCCCCCGCTCTCAAGGAGGTCCACGAGAACGCCGATCCGGCCAAGGTCGCGTTCGTCGGGATCGACTCGCGCGAATCGGCGGCCTCCGGGCTGGCGCAGCAGAAGGCGTGGGATCACACCTTCCCCTCGCTCAGCGACGAGGGCGGCACCGCCCCGCTGTCGTTGCAGAACAAGGCCACGGCCACCCCGAGCACGCTCGTGCTCGACACCCAGGGGCGGATCGCGGCGGTGTTCCGCGGTCCGATCGAGCGCTCGACGCTCGAGGGCATGATCGAGGACGCGCAGAAGGCCTGACCTGAACTTGTCCCTGCCCCAAGCCGTCTTCGACGGCGCCCTCCCCCTGGCGATGCTCGTCGCCGCCCTCGCCGGTCTGGTGTCCTTCGCCAGCCCGTGCGTGCTGCCCCTCGTCCCCGGTTTCCTCGGGTACGTCACCGGCCTGAGCGACATCGACCTCGCGCAGCGGGCCCGGTGGCGCATGGTGCTCGGCGCGACCCTGTTCGTGCTCGGGTTCACCGTCGTCTTCCTGACCGGCACGCTGTTCATCGCCGGCATCGGGCGCGCCCTGATCGAACACCGTCTGCTGCTGCAGCGCATCGGTGGGGTCCTGATCATCCTCATGGCCCTGGTCTTTCTCGGCATGGGCGGGCAACGCACGTGGCGTCTGCCGATCCGCCCCGCCGCCGGGCTTCTCGGAGCGCCGTTGCTCGGCGCGGTCTTCGGCCTGGGCTGGGCGCCGTGCATCGGCCCGACGCTGGCCGCGGTCATGACCCTCGCCGCCGCCACGGTCGACCCCTCGCCCGGCCGTGCGGCGCTCCTCGGTCTGTCGTACTCGCTCGGCCTGGGGCTGCCGTTCATCCTCATCGCCGGGGCCTACTCGCGGTGGGCGCAGGTGTCGGGGTGGCTGCGCTCGCGCATGCGCACGGTCCAGGTCGTCGGGGGAATCCTGCTTCTCATCGTCGGGGTGCTGCTGCTCACCGGCGTGTGGGAGGACATCAACCGCTGGGTCCAGACCCGGCTCGTCAGCGACTTCGAGGTGCTGTTGTGAGTGAGGTGACCCAGCCCAGACTGGGGTTCGTGGGCTACCTGCGGTGGGGGTGGCGGCAGTTGACGAGCATGCGCACGGCGCTGTTCCTGCTGCTCCTGCTCTCGGTTGCGGCGATCCCCGGGTCGGTCTTCCCGCAGTACTCCATCGACGCCGGGCGCGTGGCGGACTACAAGGTCGCCCACCCCGGCCTGTCGCCGTGGCTGGAGCGGCTGGGGATGTTCGAGGTCTACGGCACGCCGTGGTTCTCCGCGATCTACCTGCTCCTGTTCATCTCGCTGGTCGGGTGCATCCTGCCGCGCACGGCCGTGCACCTGCGGGCCCTGCGCGCCGCTCCGCCGAAGGCCCCCAAGCGACTCGAACGCCTCGAGGCCCATGCCACCGTTGCGCTCGGCCCGGCCGACGCCCCGGAGGCCGCCACCGATGACGCGGTGTACGAGGCCGTGGCCGCCGAGATGAAGCGGCGACGCTTCCGCGTGGCCCGGCATGACGAGTCCTCCGTCAGTGCCGAGGGCGGTTATGCCAAGGAGACCGGCAACCTCCTCTTCCACATCTCGATGCTCGGCATCATCGTCGGAGTCGCGATCGGTCACCTCTACGGGTGGAAGGGTGACGTCATCGTCCCGGCCGGGCAGACGTTCACCAACACCCTGACGCGCTACGACACGTTCTCACCCGGCCCGCTCGTCGACCCCTCGAAGTTGTCGCCGTTCACGATCAAGGTCGACTCGATGGACGCGCACTTCGAGGAGACGACGACCGGCAAGGGGCAGTTCGGGCAGCCGCGCGCGTTCAGCGCCACCGTGACCACGCAGGCCGAGCCCGGAGCGCCGAGCGTGCCCGGTCAGGTCAGCGTCAACCACCCGCTCGAGATGGACAAGGCGAGCGCGTTCCTGCTCGGCAACGGGTACGCGCCGGTCATCACGGTGCGCGACGCGAAGGGCGAGATCCTCTACCGGGGGGCGACGCCGTTCCTCGCGCAGGACAACAACTACCGCTCCGTCGGGGCGATCAAGGTGCCGGCCGCGAGCCCGAAGCAGCTCGGTTTCGTCGGGTTGTTCCTGCCGACGGCGACGATCGACCCGGAGTTCGGACCGGTCTCGGTCTTCCCCGACACCAAGGCCCCGGCGCTCGCGTTGAGCGTCTACGAAGGTGAACTGTTCCCCGACGGGCGGCCGCAGTCGGTGTACACGCTCGACACCGCGTCGATGGACAAGGTGCTCAACACCAAGGGCACCGACCAGTTGCGGCTGTGGCTCACCCCCGGCCAGACGGCGAAACTGCCCGGCGGTCGTGGGTCGATCACCTTCGATCGCGTCGAGCGGTTCGCTGGCCTGTCCATTCGATACGACCCCGGCAAGTGGCTCACCCTCGGCTCCGCGGTGCTCATGCTCGTCGGCCTCATGGCCATGCTGTTCCTGCGGCGCCGGCGCATCTTCGCGCGGGTCGTCGAGGTGAACGACGTCGATGGACCGCCGCAGCGCCGGCTCATCATCGGCGGCCTGACCAAGGAGGACGACGCCGCCCTGGCCGACCTCGTCACCGACCTGGCGGAGTCGGTGGCCGAACGACTCTCCCTCCAGCCCTCACTCGATGGAAGAATGGCCCGATCATGAACACGACCATGGCGTCCTACGCGAACATCAGTCTGTACTCCGCGATGGGTGTGCTCGCCCTGTCGATGCTCGCCTACCTGCTCTACCTCGCCAGCCTGGGGCCGGTGCGGGCCGAGCGGGCGCAGGCGGACCGGGCGCAGGCCGACGCCGAGCTCGTCACTGCCGGTGCGGGTGGTGCGGCGGCATCGGGCGGCTCTGCCGGCTCGGGTGAGGTGA
>NZ_BCRE01000220.1 GCF_001552435.1 Kribbia dieselivorans NBRC 106261 | reverse complement strand
ACCGCCGTGGCCGTCCCCACCGTCACCGGCCCCGCCGCGACCCTCTCCGCCGCGACCCTCGCGTCGGCCGACGGAGCCACGTCGCCACCGGCACAACCCCTGCCCGAACTGCGCGTACGCCGCGCCCCACGGTCACTGCCCACCCCGAGCGCGGTGCTCCGGCCCGCCGAGAGGAATACTCGAGCGCCGTTGGGCGGGCCGCGGTATGTCCAGGACGCCCTCGCGGTCGAGAGCCGCACCACAGGTTCCGATGCCGATTTCGACCGCCTGCCCACCTCGATGGAGGACCTGCCCGACCCCCGGCGGTGGGCCATTCACATGGCGCGTGCGGTGACCGAGGTGATGCAGGGCCAACGGGCTCCGACGCAACTGCTGCGCTGGACCTCCAGCGAGGTCTACGCCGTCGTCGCGCGTCGCAGCGGGGTAGCCGCCCGGCGCGCTGCCGCGGAGCGGGCCCGCGGGGTGGACCGGGCCCGGCGCCCGGTACGCATCCGCCGAGTCGTGACCTGCCTGCCGACTCCGGAGGTCATCGAGGCCGCCGTCATCGTCGAGGACGGTCCTCGCGTGCGGGCCATGGCCCTGCGGTTCGCCGGCTTGGACGGCCGGTGGGTGCTCACCGCACTGCAGACCGGCTGAGCGAACCTCCCGGTGGGCCCAACATCCCGGTGGGCCCATGGACACGAACGGGGGCCGACGTCCGTTCGGACGCCGGCCCCCGTTCGGAGGGTGCAAGGCCGTGCCTGACTCAGGCCTTCTTGAGGGTCGAGGTGCCGAAGTCCGACCCGTCGGCGGGGACCCCGAGGAAGTTGACGAACTTGCGCATGTAGGCGCCGCCCTCGGGGGCGACGATCAGCTGGGAGGTGGTCTCGGAGATGGGCTTGGCGGTGTAGAGGAGCACACGCTCACCCTCGATGACACCGGTGACCTGACCGCGACGGGTGTCGTACTTGATGTTCTTGATGGTCAGCGACGTGCCGTCGGCCTTGCTCAGGGTGAGGCCACCCTTGGAGATGATGATGCCCGAGGCGTCGGGGTTACCGATGACCTCGGCGTTGATCGTCTTGCTGGCCGGGTCGATGGTCGTGCCACCGAAGCCCTCCATGGTGAACAGCCCGAAGTTCACACCCAGGGCGAGCAGCGGGGACGAGGTGCTGCTGACGTAGGCCGTCGGCTTGGCGGCCGTGGCCGCGGAGACGAGGCCCAGACTCATGGCCAGTGCCGCGAAGACGGCGATCACGGTCGAGAGGTATCGCTTCATTGCGCATCCTTCAGATCGGTCGCAGGCGAGGCTGCGGGGTGGTCAGGAGGGCGTCGTTACCGTCCCGACGTCCTTATTACCACGCGGTAATACCGATCGGTAGTGGTCTTTCGGAGATGCGTCGGAGATGCGTTTGCGCAGGTCACAGGTCAGGGGCCGGTGGAGGGTGACTCCGGCCGGCCCCTGGCGCCGCGATCGGCGGCTTGGCGATCCTGCCTGGCGATCAGTTGCCGCGACGCTGCCGCTTGGCCTCGGCGCGGCGCTGGGCGCGGTTGCCGACCACGGCGGCGTCGGGCGCGAGGCTGCCGTCGGGGAGGATCTCGTGCTGCTCGACGGACCCGTCGTCGCTCGGGGCGGAGTACTGCAGCGGCGCGTCACGCACCGCGTCGTACAACTCGTCCCCGGCGCTCGGCTGCCCGCTGGTGCCGCCGCTCAACTGGCTGAGCAGATCGGTGACGTGGACGGGCGTGACCGTCGGGGCCGCCTCCTCGACCTGGACCTCGGTGTTGAACAGATGGACGACCGAGTCCTCCTTGATGGATTCGGTCATGGCGTCGAAGAGCTGGTAGCCCTCGCGCTGGTACTCCACCAACGGTTCGCGTTGGGCCATGGCCCGCAGCCCGATGCCCTCCTTGAGGTAGTCCATCTCGTAGAGGTGCTCGCGCCACTTGCGGTCGAGCACGGACAGCACGACACGCCGCTCGAACTGGCGCATGACGTCCTCGCCGAGTTCGGCCTCGCGCCGGTCGTATGCTTCGTGCGCATCGGTGAGGATCGCCTCGCGCAGGGCGTCCGCGGTCAGCGCCGCCCGGGTTCCGGCACCGTCGATGACCTGCTGCTGGGTCAGCGAGATCGGGTACAGGTCACGCAGCGCACTCCACAACTTGTCGAGGTCCCACTCCTCCGAGAAGCCCGTGGCCGTCGCGGCATCGATGTAGCTGTCGATGACGTCGGTGACGAAGTGGCGGACCTGCACCTCGAGGTCCTCGCCCTCGAGCACCCGACGACGCTCCGCGTAGATGACCTTGCGCTGACGGTTGAGGACGTCGTCGTACTTGAGGACGTTCTTGCGAATCTCGAAGTTCTGGCCCTCGAGCTGGCTCTGCGCCGACTCGATCGAGCGCGAGAGCATCCGACCCTCGATCGGGGTGTCGTCGTCGATCTTGCTGGCCGTCATGACCCGGTCGACGAACCCGGCGTTGAACAGTCGCATGAGGTTGTCCTGCAGGGAGAGGTAGAACCGCGACTCCCCCGGGTCACCCTGACGGCCGGAACGACCACGCAACTGGTTGTCGATGCGCCGCGACTCGTGTCGCTCCGTACCCAGGACATACAGCCCACCGAGCCCGACGACGGTCTCGTGCTCGGCCGCCACCGCCTGCTCGGCCTTCTCGAGCGTCTCGTCCCAGGCGGCTTCGTACTCCTCCGGGGTCTCCTCGGGGTCGAGGCCACGCTTCTTCAGGGCGGCGACGGCGATGAACTCGGGGTTGCCACCGAGCATGATGTCCGTACCACGTCCGGCCATGTTCGTCGCCACCGTGACCGAACCCTTGCGGCCGGCCTCGGCGACGATGGTCGCCTCACGGTCGTGCTGCTTGGCATTGAGGACCGCGTGCTTGACCCCGCGGTCGTCGAGCAGGCGCGACAACAACTCGGACTTCTCGACACTGGTCGTGCCCACGAGCACCGGCTGCCCCTTGTGGTGGCGCTCGGCGATATCGGCGACCACGGCACGGAACTTCGCGTCCTCGGTGCGGTAGACGAGGTCGGCCTGGTCCTTGCGGATCATTGGGCGGTTCGTGCGGATCGGCACGACACCCAGTTTGTAGATGGAGTTCAGCTCGGCCGCCTCGGTCTGGGCGGTACCGGTCATGCCGGAGAGCTTGTCGTACATGCGGAAGTAGTTCTGCAGGGTGATCGTCGCGAGCGTCTGGTTCTCGCTCTTGATCTCGACCTGCTCCTTGGCCTCGATGGCCTGGTGCATGCCCTCGTTGTAGCGGCGCCCGGCCAGGATACGACCGGTGTGCTCGTCGACGATCATGACCTCGCCGTTGAGCACGACGTAGTCCTTGTCGCGCTTGAAGAGTTCCTTGGCCTTGATGGCGTTGTTGAGGTACCCGATCAGCGGGGTGTTCTCGGGCTCGTAGAGGTTGTCGATGCCCAGGTGGTCCTCGACCTTGTCGATGCCGGCCTCGAGCACGCCGACGGTCTTCTTCTTCTCGTCGACTTCGTAGTCACCGGTCGAGGGCTGCCCGTCCTTGCCGGCCTTGCCCCGATCGAGGGTCTCGGCGATCGCCGCGAACTCGACGTACCACTTCTGCGGCTGATCGCTCGGCCCGGAGATGATCAGCGGCGTGCGCGCCTCGTCGATGAGGATCGAGTCGACCTCGTCGACGATGCAGAAGTTGTGGCCGCGCTGGACGAGTTCGTCGGGCGACCAGGCCATGTTGTCGCGCAGGTAGTCGAAGCCGAACTCGTTGTTCGTGCCGTAGGTGATGTCCTTGTTGTACTCGACCCGACGCTGCTCCGGAGTCATGCTGCTCAGGATGCAGCCGGTCTCGAGTCCGAGCGCGCGGTGCACACGACCCATGAGTTCGGACTGGTACTCGGCCAGGTAGTCGTTGACCGTGATGACGTGGACGCCCTGGCCGGCCAGTGCGTTGAGATAGCTCGGCAGGGTGGCCACGAGGGTCTTGCCCTCACCGGTCTTCATCTCGGCGACGTTGCCCATGTGCAACGCGGCCCCGCCCATGATCTGCACGTCGAAGTGACGCTTGCCGATCGTGCGGCGACTGGCCTCGCGGACGGCGGCAAAGGCCTCGGGCAGCAGGTCGTCCAAGGTCTCGCCGTCGGCAAGCCGCTTCTTGAACTGGTCGGTCTCGCCACGCAGTTCGGCGTCGGTCAGCTTGAGGAAGTCCTCCTCGATGGCGTTGACCTGCGCGGCGATCCCCTCCAACCGCTTGACGACGCGGCCCTCACCGGCGCGCAGCATGCGCTCGACTAGCTTCACGAAAATGCTCTCCTGCTCCCGTGCCGTCGCCGCGGCACAAACGTGGTCCTGCTCAGACTAGTCGCATTGGTGCCGTGCCCGTGAAACGCGCCAGTGGACCGCTCCCCGATCGGGGAGCGGTCCACTGGCCTCTGGTGGCGCCGTGACGGTCAGGCGACCCCGGTGCGGGCCACGTCCGGGACGTTGTCCGCGGCCTCGGTGGGGGCCTCGATCACCTCAAGGTGGATCACGCCGTAGGACCAGCCGCGACGGCGGTAGACCACGCTGGGCCGGTCGGTGTCCGAGTCGTGGTACAGGAAGAAGTCGTGACCGACGAGTTCCATCTCGTACAGCGCCTGGTCCAACGTCATCGCCGGTGACGAGTGCCACTTCTCGCGCACCTCGACCGGCGAGTCGCCGAACGGCCCCTCGGTGGCCGACTCCTCGGTCACCGGCGGGTGATCGTGGTTGGCCAACTCCTCGGAGATGTGCGCCGTCGCCCGGGCAACGGATTCAGGAGTTCGACGTCCGCGGTGTACCCGTCGACGGTCACTGGCTCGACGCAGTCGCTCGAGCAGTTTGTCCAGGGCCAGATCGAGGGCGGCGTACTTGTCGTCGCTGCAGGCCTCGGCCCGGATCGTCGGCCCCTTGGCCCGGCAGGTGATCTCCACCCGCTCGGTGTCCTTGGTGCCGCGGTGCGTGCCTTCGTGGGTGACGAGAACGTCCACCCGCTGCATGCGTGCCTCGAACTGCGAGATCTTGTCGAGTTTGTCGATGACGTGCTCACGGAAGCGGTCGGTGATCTGTACATGGCGTCCAGTTACGACGATGTCCACTGATCCCTCCTGAGGGTGCGCGCCGTGGTGGCGCAAGTGGCGAAAAGGTGAGGTGGCCTGTCGGGGCCGTTAGATCGCGGCATCACCTCCTGCGCACGCCCCACTGCGCTGTGGCCGACCGACGGCCTGCGCTCTGGAACGCGGTGATGGCGTTCCCTGACGTGCTGCCATACAGCAACGTTAGTCCGTCGAGTGTCCGTGCGGTGAACAGCCCCCCAATTCTTCGTGTCGAATGTGTGTGATGGTGCTCGCCCACTCAGGACGGACCCCATTTCGGGGTGGCACAGATGGTCGCGCACGCCACCGGATACCCGCCGTGGGCTCGGATCGCCGTCGCGGCGGCCGCCAAGGTGGATCCGGTGGTGATGACGTCGTCGACGAGCACACACACCGCTCCGTCGAGCGCGGACCGCCAGACCCGCCGGACTCGGATGGCCCCGGCCAGGTTGGCGCGCCGGCCCGTCACGGTCAATCGCTTCTGCACCCCGCGTCGGCGATGCCCGAACACGGGAGCCCACGACACCTCGTCGCGGTGGTACCCGGCCACGGCGGCCGCCGTCAGTGCGTGCAGGGGCACATCGCCACGGCGCCGCAGGGCGGTGATCGACGAGGGTGCCGGGACAACGAGGATGCCCCCGCGGCCGGTGGCCAGCGCCGCCAAGGCCGCGTCGTCGGAGCCGAGCGTGGCCGCGAGCGAGACGTCCAGCGAGGTGGCGAGCAGGGCGCCCAGCACGTCGCGGAGGTCGCGACGGTCGCCGTCCTTGTAGGCCCGGATCAGCTTCGCCATCACGTCGAGGTAGGCCCCGGCCGTATAGGTCGGCGGAAGCGCCGCCGGATGCCGGCCCAGGCGGGCGCGAGCCGGGCCGTCGGGGAAGCAGCACCCGGACAGGGCGGCCGTGCACCGTCGGCACAGCACCTGGCCGGGCTCGGAGCAGGCCGCGCACACGGTCGGCAGGACCAGGTCGGTCAGGGCACCCGCCGCCCGGCTGGCAGTCGAGATCAGGCTCATGACGCTCAGCGTCAGGGCTTCGGACCCTTGGGGACAGGGCCTTGCCGGTTCCTGTGGACGGGGCGGCCTCCGCCGACGGGGCTGTGGACAACCGGCTCCGCGCGCAGGTGTCGCTCAGCCCGGGTGTGTCGATCAGCGCAGCGGTACGGTCAGGCTCTGACCGCCGCTGCCGGCCTTCCACCCGTTGCCGGCGCGCACGTACAGACCCGATTCCGACTGCAGCACCAGCGTGCGGCGGCTGCCGAACGTCATGATCGACTCGGCACCGGCCAGCCCCCCGAGCACCATGTCGTACCCACCGAGCTCGACGATCGCCGCGCGGGGTGCACGCTCGCCGGAGGCATTGCTGAGGACCCCCACGGCACCGAGGTTGATCCAGACGACGTCACGGATGTCCTCGAACGGCGTGACGATGGTCCGGGTCAGCCGGGACAGCCGCCACGGACGGCCGTCGGCGCGCCGGACGATGCCGGCCACCTCCAGCCGAGTGTCTCGACCGCGCTGATCGGTGGTCAGCAGCGCGATCTGGGCGCCGTCGGGGCTGACCCGCGCGGCGCGGATGAAGCGATTGCGGGCCAAGGAGGGAACGGTGATCCGAGACACCTGCGGCCCCCGGGCCGTCGGCGGGTCGGCGGCCGCGAGCGCCCACAGACCGGCGGACCCGTCGCGGGACCGTCCGCTGACCCACAGCCAGTCGAGGGTGTCGTACATCGGGCGGGTCAACTCGATTCCGAATCCGGTCACCTGCCCACGGGCATCGGCGCGGGCCCGATGCACATGGGTCAGGGTCCGGTCGGTCCAGGCGATCTCGGTCCCGTCCTGTGACTGGGCGAGCAGTTCGGGATCACCGGTCAGGGCCGGCAGATCAGCGGGCGCCGGCGCGGGCTCGCTGTTGCCGACCAGGGCGTCGAACGTCGTCGGGTACAGCCGGTTGCCGCGGCGGACCAGCGGTGTGCCCGTGGTCGTCGGTGGGTTCGTCGTCGCGCCCACCTCCTCCGGGGTCGCCACCGGCGGGGCCACACCCTCGGCCTCGAGCAGCACCCCGTCCGCGGTGATCTCCACGGCGGCCACCGAGGCGACGTCGGGCAGGTCAGTGACCTGGGTCAGGGTGGCCGCGAGTTCGGCGTACAGCCGGCGACGACGGTCGGGGTCGGCGACGACGTCGCTGGCCTGCACCGGGACACTGGCCACGCCGTCACGGACCGCGACCAGGTCCCCGGCCAGCCGCACCGGCGGGTCGGCGAACGTCGCTCCCCGCAGGTACGCGGGGGCGCCGGCCAGTTGCTCGCGCGCCAACCGGCTGACGATGCCCGTGAGCGGGAACCACCGGCGCTGCGGAATGAGGATGCCGGTGCTGCGGGACTGGTAGTACAGGTTGAACGGGCGCAGCCAGTCGTCGGACTCCGCGCGTGTCATCCATCGCCCGAACCCGCTCGGCAGCTCGGAGATCCGCCATTCGCCGCCGCTGGGGCGGGAGAGCCGGAACTGCGCGGTGCGGCGCTCGTCGGCCTGGCCGACCGTCATCCGGCCGACCTCGTCGATGGTGGCGACGACTCGGGTGGAGACCGTGAAACGACCGCCTCCGACGCTCATGCGCACGATCGGTTCGTCGTTGCCGCGGATGACGGTGCCCTGGTCGGGCGCCCAAGCCTGATTGGCGGATTCGGTGAGGTAGCTGCGGGCCACGGTGACGTCGCCGAAGCTGATCGCCGAGGCGCGCAGGAAGTCGGTGAGGACCTCGTCGGCCGGGGCACCGGGGCGGGGACCGGAGGGCAGTTGCTGGACCTCGCGTTGTTCGACGGGGCTGTCCACGCGCAGGCCGGGGCGGACCGGGCCCGAGGTCGCCAGTCCCGAGCAGGCGCCGAGCATCACCGCCATGAGCAGGGCGAAGAGTGCCTGTCCGACTACCCGTCGTCGGCGCGAGCGGCGGGGCGTCATGACCCGTCGCCCGCATTCTCGACATCGCCATCGGGGCCAGGCTGGGTGGGCGCGGCCTGGTTGGGCGCGGCCTGACTGGCCTTGCCGGCCGCCTCCGCCGCGG
>NZ_BCRE01000219.1 GCF_001552435.1 Kribbia dieselivorans NBRC 106261 | reverse complement strand
GCCGCGCCGTCGGGCAGCAGCGCCCGCCACAGGCCCCAGTCGGTCTGCACGCTCGGGTCCAGGCGCAGCGTGCCGTCGGGGTACTCGCCCAGCAGCGGTTGCCCCTGCGCGTCGGTGCCCAGCCAGGTCGACAGGCGGGTGATGGCCGCGTCGCGGGCGCCGCTGATGTCCTGCTTCGCGCGGTTGGGCCACAGCGCGTCGTCGAGGGCACTGCGGTGGCTGCCCGGGTAGAGCGCGATGAAGGTGGCGATCTCGGTCAGGCGGTCGCGCTGGCCCCAGTCGACCTCACCGACGTTGTCGAGGTCGACCGGCCCGAGCACCCGCACGAAGGGCACGGCGGCCGGCGCGACGTGGTCGGTGAACCGCGCCGGGAAGTGCACGACCGGCTGCACCGGCGTGCCCGGAGTCGGGGTGATCTGCGGCAGCAGCCACTCCGACCCCAGCGAGCCGGGCGTGATGAACCCGTCGCCGGCGCTCGCCGCGGTCGAGACGGTGACGGGGTCACCGGCCGGCGCGGACGGCACGAGCTGCGCCGGGATCGGGGTGTTCCACAGGGTCGGGGGCGTGTCCGAGTCGGGCAGCTCGCTGCGCATGCGCGTCGGAGCGTCGTCCACGCCGAGGTCGTCGGGCAGGCCGGCGGGTCGTTCGCTGGCGGCGCCCAGCAGGTCGTCCGTCGGCTGCTCGGGCGTCACGATCGCCTCCGACAGGGCGAACAGGTCGACGATCTGGGCGTATGTGCCGTCCTCGACGCGCTGCGGTTCGACCTGGAGGTAGAGCGGGGAGATGACCCCGAGACGGTCGTCGTTGCGGACATCGAGGGCCCATTCGCCGGGCAGGAAGTCCGGGGTGGCGACGACGATGAACAGGCCGGGGACCTGGAGGCTGAGCGTGAACAGGGCCTCGTACTGCTCGAGGGTCAGGTCACCGGTGACGATGACGACCTCGCTGGAGCGTTCGCAGAACGTCCCCGCACCGTGGGCGTGCAGGCTCGCGATGAGCGTGTCGACGTCGTCGGTCGAGCGGCAGCGGTCGACGCCGAGCACGGACTGCAGGCTCGGGCAGGCACCCACGAGTGTGACCCCGAGGGACTGGGCCCACTGCGCTCCGGCCATGTCGACCGCCATCGCCGCCATGATCGAGCGGGTGCGCTCGGGCGGGCCGGCGACCTTGAGCACGGCCGCGTGCTGGAGGTTGACGAGCAACTGCGCTCCGTCGTGGTCGACGCCGACGGCGCACAGACCGGGGTAGGGGGCGGAGGCGTGCTCGGCCTGGGGGAGTGCCCGGACGCGGTCGGCGCGCAGGGTCCAGATCGTCGGGTCGGCGGTGCCGGTCCACGGGGCCGGCAACGCGCTCGGAGCGCCGAGGTACAGGTCGACGCCGTCGGGGTGCAGGCGCACGGCGCGCAGGTCCGGCAGCGGGGCGCCGGCCGACTGGGCGGCGACGGCCAGCGAACGCAGGGCGATGTCGACGGTGTGACGACCGACCGGATCGGCGTGGTCCTCGATCGCGGTGGCGAAGCCGAAGGGGTTGGCCTGGTCGGGCTGGTGGAACGCGGGCTGGTGGAACGCGGGGCTGCCTGATGGCGCACCGAGGTACCGCTCCCGCTGACGGCGGCGGGCGAGGAGGAGTGCGAGGCCGGCCGCGGTGACTCCGGTCAGGCCGACCGCGCCCAAGGCCAGCCACGGGACGGCGCTGCCGTCCTTGGCCACGGCGGCGCCGATGTCGGAGGAGTGGGCGTCGTCGGACTGCTGCTGCTCGGCCTCGGCGCGCTGCTTGGCTTCGGCGCGCTGCCTTTGTTCCGCCCGCTGCTTGGCTTCCGCCCGCTGCCTGGCCTCGGCCTTCGCTTGGGCTTCCGTTTCTTGTGTGGCCTCCGCCTGGCGCTTGGCCTCCGCCTGGCGCTTGGCCTCGGCCTGCTGCTGGGCCTCGGCGCGCCTCGTGTCGAGGTCGCTACGGCGCCTGGTCTGGTCATCGATGCCGAGCGACTCGGCCACCGCGGCCCGGCCCGCCTCCGGCGTGGCGCTGATGGTCCACCCGGGCTGGATCAGGTCGGGGTCGACGATGGCGGTGCCGTCCGGCTGGATGGTGCGCTGGGAGTGCGTGAAGAGCTCGGGGTAGCGGGAACCGTCGCCGAGCTCCTCCTCGGCCAGCTCCCACAGCGTGTCGCCGGGCCGGACGACGACGTTGCCCTCAACGGCCTTGGCGGAGCCTGCCCCCGCCGCGGCGTCGGCGCCGCCCGTCGCGGGGACCTGCAGCACCCACCCCGGGCGCAGCCACTGCGCTCCGGTGAGGACGTCCTGATTGAGGTCGGCAATCTCGCCGTACCGGCCACCGTCGCCGAGGTGCTGCTCGGCGATGGACCACAGGGTCTCCCCGGCCGCGACGACGTGCTCACGCGTCTGGGGTGCGGACGTGGCCACCGGTGCAGCAACCCTCTCGGTGCTGGACGACGCGGCGCTCGCAGCTCCGCGCGCCTCGGCAGCGCTCTTCTGGACACCGGCTCTCTCGACACCAGCTCTCTGGACACCAGCCTGCTCGACACCAGCCTTCTCGATACCGACCTGACCACCCACGGCGGTGACGCTGCGCGAGGTGGCCGCGTTCGACGCTCCGCCCAGACCGGAGGTGTCGGCCGCCTGCGCGGGCGCAGCCGGCGAGACCATCGGCGCCGCCACGAACAGGAGCATCGCGCCCCCGACCAGCGACCGCGCCAGGGACTGCGGCAGCGCCAGACCGGGCAGCGACGGGGCACTGACGCCGCGCAGCCGCGCCAGCACCTCGAGCACGACCGAGAAGGCGAGGAACGCCCACGCGACCCACGCCAGCACGGCCAGCGCCGCGAGGAAGAACTCGCCCGACGCCGGCGAGGTCAGCGTCGACACAATGGCATCGACGCTGACGCCCGACAGCCGCGGGAACGCGCCGATCTGCACGAGCAGCCACGGCACCCCGACGAGGACGACGAGGAGACCGAGGGTCGCGAGCAGGCCGGTGATCCGGCGTCCGAAGGCACTCATCGCCGATTCTCCGGGTTCGTCGTGGGTTCGATGCCGGTGCCCTCGAAGGTCTCTGCCTGCTCGGTCAGCCGGGCCTCGGCAGATCCGTTGGCGGGGAACGACGTGATCCCGATGATCGAGAGGATCTTCGCCTGGTACGTCGTGTGGGTCGTGACCCGGATCGCGGTGTCGGTCGCGGTGACCGTGCCGGTCAGGCCGGCGTTGGCGATGTACTTGCGCCCGACGAGCTCGGCCTGGCCGGCCTGGATGGACACCGACTGACCCTGCAGGGCCGGCAGGGGGTCGATCTGCTGGCCGGCCGCGCGGGCTGCCTCCGAGGCGACCGCCTCGGCATACTGACGCGCCCGGATCTGACCACCCAGGTCGACGACGAGACCCAGCAGGAGGATCATCGCGGCGGAGATCGTCACCACATAGATGCTGATGGATCCGCGTTCGCGGTGTGAGTTCGGCATGTGTTCCCCCTTGCGTGGTGCGTGGTCGTCAGTGGCTGGTCTCAGTTGCGGGCCCGGTAGGTGTCCATCGGGCTGGAGGCCTCACCGGTCACGGTCAGCGACCCGGGCATCCCCGGCAGCGCCAGATCGCTGATGGTGAAACGGCACTGCACGGTGGCCCTGACCCAGGCGTCGTCCTGACCGGGCTTCTTGGCGAAGCCGGACAGGTCGAGACTCGGGACGGCGGCGGGCGTGCAGCGAATGCCGCGGGAGGCCATCTCGGCCGCGGCCATGTCGGTCGCGTTGGCCTTGGCCGTCGCGGTGTCCCGCGAGAGCGTCGCCACGCGGGCGGCCTCGAACGCGATCATGTCCATCGACTGTTGGGCCAAGGCAATCCGCGCGGCGAAGAAGATCAGCGCGACGAAGAGCATGAGCGCCGGGCCGAGGATGGCCACCTCGATGGTTGCCGAACCGCTCTCCCTGCGGGTCAGCATGGTCCGCCCGCCTCGCTCGTGATGCACTCCGGTCGCGTCAGCCGCTCGACCGGGCGGCGGGCCTCCTGGCTGACCGAGGGGTCGAAGCCGGGCAGCAGACCCTGGGTCCGACCGGAGACGCGCACGGTCACCATCTCCGACGTGCGCGTCACGTTGATGACCGGGTTCATGATGAACCC
>NZ_BCRE01000218.1 GCF_001552435.1 Kribbia dieselivorans NBRC 106261 | reverse complement strand
CCGCCCTCGGCCGCGGCCGTGCGGGCGCCGTCCTGCGCGGCCGCCAACACGATGCTCCGCGCGTGGTACCACGTGGCCGCCTGCACCCCGATGAAGAGGATGAACAGCATCATCGGGAACAGGAAGATCATCTCGATGGTCAGCGAACCGCGCTCCCCGGCGGCCCCCGACCGCCGACGAGACGCGATCGCTGACCGGGTCATCACTTGATCGGGTCGTCGATCTTGGCGGCGCTGTCGGTGACGAACTGCCGGATCACGGCGAAGACGATGCCGATGAAGACGATGACACCGAGCGCCCAGAGGACCTGCTCGATGGTGATCGAGCCGCGCTCGTCGCGGGTGGTGGCCTTGTCGAGGACCTTGAGGCCCAGGGTGTGCGCGGCGGCGTAGAGGAACAGCATGGGGTTCTCCAGAATCGTTGCGTGTGGGTGTCGTGGTCTGTGGTGGTGCGTGATGCGAGGTGGTGGTGCGTCTCTGGTGCTGCCTGGTCGGATCCCCCCGACTCGCGTCGACGGTATCAACCCGCTATCGGAGGCTATCCAGAAAAAGGTCAGTGTGCATCTTTGGGCCGGGCCCATTTGTGCAGGTCAGCGCAGTGACAGTCGTGACCTGGGCGGCCACGGGGGAGCACTCCCCGCACCTGGTGGGCGGTCGGTCAGGTCGCCGGTCGGTCAGATCGCCGGTCGGTCAGAACGGACCACCTCCGCCACCGGTCATGACGCGCAGCAGCGGCGGCGCGATGAGGATGCCCATGAACACCAGACCGAGCATCGACATCGGGATCGACATCTTCTCCGCGACGGCGTTCGCATCGGCCAGGGCGTGGTTGAGCTCGGCGGCGCGCATGCCCTGCGAGCGGGCTCGCAGCGTCGCGTAGATCTGCGCGCCCTCCTCACCGGAGAGCCGCATGATGTCGGCCAGGTCGGACAGTTCGGGCAGGTCGAGGTCCTCACCGAGGGTGCGCAGGGCATCCCACGGCGGCAGACCCGACCACCGCGATCGAGCCAGTTCCTCGCCGATCCGCTTGAACACCCACGAGTCGCCCACCGACGCCGCGACCTCCATCGCCTGGCGCGGGCCGGAGCCGGAGTTGCGCTCCAGGGCGACGAGTTCGATGTACGCCGACAGCGCCCGGGCGAACTCCTTGCGGGCCTCCTTGGCGTCGTCGTAGGCGTTGTAGTCCGGGAGCATGAAGAGCACGCCGGCGAGGATCAGGCTGCCGGCGGCCGGGATGATCACCGGCATGGGCTGGCCCATGATCTGGAAGAACAGGGCGATGATCGGGGGCGCGGCCAAGCCGATGAGGACGTACAGGACCTTCTCGCCCCAGTACCGGTGCAGCGGGATGCGCAGCAGGTTGAGTTCCTTGCGCGGCACCCGGGTGTAGCGGGCGATGGGGAGATTCTTCATCGCCCACACGCCGATCCGGTCCTGCAGGTCACGCTCGTCGGAGGACGCGACCTCGCGGGTCTCGACGACGCGCTCGGCCGAAATGTTGTCCAGGGCAGCGCCGAGGTCGGGCTGCGCGGCAAAGGCCCGCCACACCAGCAGCGACACGCCCAGGCCGATGAGCGCGCCGGCGGCCAACGCGATCTGGAGGTAACCGAACTCCATCACTGCCTCGCCTTCGCGGCGACTTCGGCGCCGATGAACCGGGTGGGTGAACTGCCGCGGGACATGAAGCGCATCCAGATCAGGGCGCCGACGTACGCAGCGAGCAGGACGGCCAGGATGAGTTGCCCCAGCGGCGTCTTGTACGGCTCGACGTACGACCCGGACAGGAACAGGCCGACGAGCACGACGACGGTGATGATCGTCACCCACCGGGCGGTCGCGCGTGGCTTGGCGCGGTCGGCCTCGGCGGCGCGGCGGTTGCGCACGTCCTCGGCGACGGTCGTGGCAACGGAGTCGAGCACGGCGGCCAGACCGGCGCCGCGCCGCTGCGCGCCGAGCAGGAGGTTCGCGGCGAGCAGGTCGCCGGTGGCGTCGTCGAGGTCGTCGGCGAACGCGCGGATCGCGTCCTGCGTGGGCCACCGGGCGCGCAGTCGGGCCGCGAGCAGGTTGACCTCGGGCTCGATCGCCTTGGGCGTCGACCGGAGCGTCGCGATGATCGCCTGCTCGAGGCCGACACCGACGGTGAGGACGCCGGCCAGCGACCGGGCCCACTCCTCCATGGCCTCGAGTCGGACGATCCGGTCCTCGGCGTCACCGCTGGAGAGCAGCAGGGGCAGCCCGATGACGGCCGCGGGAACGGCGACGATCGCAATGACCCATCCGGTCAGCAACGCCACGATGAACCCGACGGCGATGCCGATGAGCGCCAGTTGACGGGTGCGCTTCGGGATGGCGTTCAGCCGCTCGCGCAGGCCGTCGCGGGAGGTGTACCGAGGCGCCTGTTCGGGGGTGCCGCGCAGGCCCTGGATGAGCAGCATGATGCCGACGATGACCAGGACGGCGGCCAGCGCGGCGGCGAACTCGAGCATCAGGTGGTGGCCTTCCGGAAGAAGCCCTCGATGTCGAAGCCGAACTGGGCCAACGACCGGTACTCGTCCGGGAGAACGCCGGGCAACGGCGCTCCGCCCATCGGGTTGGGGCGGAACACGTGCGTGGTGGCCGGGCCGTCCTCACCGGGGTGGATCGCGATGATCTCGTTGACGTAGCGCTCGCGGCGTGGTGACCCGTCGGGCAGCGGCGCGGTGTTGAGCGTCAACTGGACGATGATGTCGATGTGCTCGGCCACGGCCCGCTGGGCGTACGCCTCGGTGATGTGTGACCCGGCCTCCATGGCACAGGTGATGAGCTTGCGGATCGCGCCGACGGCATCGGCGGAGTGGGTCGTGCTGATCGACCCGGAGCCCGACTGCATCGCCTTGATCATCGCGAGCACCTCCTTGCCGCGGACCTCGCCGACGATCTGGCGGGAGAGGTTGAAGCGGAAGGAGTCGTAGAGCAGGTCGTCGAGCGGGATCTCGCCGGCCTGGCGCCCGTCGGCGCCGACCTCACCGGAGCCGGGACGGGACTCCCACGCGACGATGCGGCGGTGCTTCTCCGGCATCTCGTGCAGGTGGAGCTCGTACTCGGTCTCGAAGGTGCCGATGCGCTCCCACGGGTCGAGTTCGGCGCACAATGCGCGGACCATCGTCGTCTTGCCGGCGCCCTGCGGACCGGCCACGACGATCGACTTCTTCGCCCGGACCGCGGCGCGCAGGAAACTCACCGCGGTGCGGTCGAGCATGCCGCGGTCGGAGAGCTCCTCGAGGGTGATCGAGCGCAGCCGGTGACGGCGGATGACCATCGACGGGCGGGGCGTGACCCACGCGGTGGCCGCGAGCCGCGCTCCGCCATCGAGTCGCATGTGCAGCCGCGGCTGGGCCTCGGAGAACGGGCGGGCGTTGACCTCGGAGCGGGAGGCGAGGAAGACGAGGAAGTCGATGAGTTCCTGGTCGTTCTCGGCCACCGGCGGGCCCTCGTGCAGGGTGCCGTCGACGTACTCGAGGAGCACGTTGTCGTAGCCGGTGATCTCGATGTTCTCGACCTTCTCGTCGTCGACGAGGGGCTGCAGGCGGCCCAGACCGAACAGGGCGTTGTACACGGCCTCGGCCATGCGCTCCTGCTCGGGCAGGGACCAGGCGCGGCGGCCCAGGGCGAGGTTCTCGGCCGCGGTGGTCTGGAGCAATTCGAGGATGATCGCGCGGCCGAGTTCACGTTGGCCTGCGGCATCGAGGTAGGCCCGTTCGGACAGGGCCGTCGTCAACTGCTCGGAGGCCTGCGCGCGCAGCACCGCGACCTGCGTCCAGTCGACGCCGAGGTCGTGGCTGGTCGGGGTGCGGGTGTTGTCGCCGATCTCCACCGCAGCGGCGCCGGGCACCATGCCGGGGGAGGCGAGCGCGGTCGGCATGCCGGGTACGGCGGTGGCGGCGCTGGTCCCGCTGCCGGCGGCCACGTGGACCGGCGG
>NZ_BCRE01000217.1 GCF_001552435.1 Kribbia dieselivorans NBRC 106261 | reverse complement strand
CGGCTCGTCGAGCTGGAGGACGAGCTGCGCTGCGGGCACGAGCCGCGCGACGTCGCGCAGATGCTGCGCGCTGCCCTCGATCAGCGACGCGGTCAGGTCACGGGTGGCGCCCGGATCGCTGACGACGCGTTCACCGCGGGTGAGTTCGAGCGTGGATGCGAGCGTCCACGGGCCGACGACCTGGAGTTTGAGCGGACCGGTCCACCCGTCGTAGGCCTCGGCGAGTTCATCGAGGTCCTGGCGCCAGAGGGCCGAGGTCCGAGCGGCGTCGCGCCCCGGCCGGTCGACCAGTCGCCAGCCGGCCGGTTGCCGGTCGACCGGCATCTCGACGAGGAGCCCGGCGGTGCGGCCGATCATGTCGGCGCCCGGGCCGCGGGCCGGCAGTTCGGGCAGATGCGGCAGCGAGACGAGATCTCGCACCGTGCGCAGGGCCTCGCGGATGTCGGTGCCGGGCCACGAGCCGAGCGCGGAGGAGCGCGTCACGGGGCGATCCCGGTGGCGCCGGGGCGAGCGGCCAATGTCGCGGTCTTGAGGGTCGCCGTCTGGTGGGTCGCGGTCTCGATCGTCGCCGACCCCACCACGCGGGTGCCGTCGTAGAGCACGACCGACTGGCCGGGGGCGATACCGCGCACGCGTTCGTCGAGCGTGACCGTGACGCGCTCCCCCTCCACGACCACCCTCGCCGGCAGTTCCTCGCCATGCGCGCGGAACTGCGCTCCGAGGCGCGTGGCTCCCTGCGGCACCGGACCGACCCAGCGCAGGTGCGCACCGGTGATGACGTCGACGCCGAGCAGGTCGGCGGTGCCGATGGTGACGACGTTGCGGGTGGTGTCGACGTCGGTGACGTAGCGGGCCTGGCCGTCGAGCCGGGAGCGGTCCAGGCCCAACCCGCGACGCTGACCGACGGTGTACCCGTGCGCGCCCTGATGGCGGCCGACCACCTCACCCGAGGTCGCGTCGACGACATCACCGGGCTCGTCCCCGAGGCGCGACCCGAGCCACGCGCGGGTGTCGCCGTCGGGGATGAAGCAGATGTCATGGCTGTCGGGCTTCTTCGCCACCGCGAAACCGCGCGCGGCGGCCTCCTCGCGCACCTGCGGCTTCGGGGTGTCGCCGAGAGGGAAGAAGCTGCGGGCCAACTGGTCGGCATCGAGCACACCGAGCACGTACGACTGATCCTTGGCGTGGTCGACGGCCCGGTGCAGCTCGCGCCCGTGCGGTCCCTCGACGATCTGCGCGTAGTGCCCGGTCGCCACCACGTCGAAGCCGAGCGCAAGCGCCTTGTCGAGCAGCGCGGCGAACTTGATCTTCTCGTTGCAGCGCAGGCAGGGGTTGGGCGTGCGGCCGGCCCGGTACTCGGCGATGAAGTCGTCGACGACGTCATGCTGGAAGCGGGTGGCCATGTCCCAGACGTAGAACGGGATCCCGAGGCGGTCGGCGACGCGGCGCGCGTCACCGGCGTCCTCGATGGTGCAGCACCCGCGAGCGCTCTCGCGCAACGTCGCGGCCGACTGCGACAGCGCCAGATGCACCCCGACGACGTCGTGCCCCGCTTCGATCATGCGGGCCGCGGCCACGGCCGAGTCCACGCCCCCGCTCATCGCCGCGACGACGCGCAATGGGCTGCTCACACCAGACCCGCTGCTCATGCCA
>NZ_BCRE01000216.1 GCF_001552435.1 Kribbia dieselivorans NBRC 106261 | reverse complement strand
CCCCCGCCGCTCGGCGCGCGCGCTCCACCGCGGGCGGCAGTGCCGCCAACAACGCGTCGACATCCGCGCGAGTACTGGTGTGCCCCAACGTGATCCGCAGCGAACCGGCGGCCTGCTCCGGGGTGTACCCCAAGGCGAGCACGACGTGACTGGGCCGCGGCACCCCCGCCTGGCAGGCCGAGCCGGTCGAAACCTCGACCCCGGCCGCGTCGAGCAGGTACAGCAGGCTGTCGCCCTGGGTGCCGGGCACGAGCAGGTGTACGTTGCCGGGCAGCCGTGACGTGACGTCTCCGGGCTCCCAGCAGCCGGTGACGGTGATGCCGAGATCGAGCGCGAGCGCCCCGCGGATGAGGTCGTCGCGCAGCCCGGCGACCCGCGCCGATTCGGTCGCCATGGTTGCGGCCGCCTCGTCGAGGGCCGCGGCGAACCCGGCGACCAGCGGAGCGTCGAGCGTCCCCGAGCGGATCTTGCGCTCCTGCCCGCCGCCGAAGGTCAGCGGCTCGAGGGCGACGTCGCGGCGCACCAGGAGGGCACCCACCCCGACCGGACCGCCGAGCTTGTGGGCGGTGACGGTCATGAGGTCGGCCCCGGAGGCGGCGAAGTCGACCGGCACGTGGCCGGCGGCCTGCACGGCGTCGGTGTGGAACGGCACTCCGTGCTCGCGCGCCGTGGCCGCCATGCCCGCGATGTCCTGGATCGTGCCGACCTCGTTGTTCGCCCACATGACGGAGGCCAGGGCCACGGAATCCGGCCCACCCGCGGAGGTGAGGGCGCTCGCCACGTCCGCCACGGCGATCCGCCCGCACTCACTCGGCTCGACGAAGGTCGCCTGCGCGCCCTCGCGCGTGACGAGGTGCTCGACGACGTCGAGGACGGCGTGGTGCTCGACGCCGCTGGTGACGATGCGGGTGCGGCCCGATCCCCCCGGAGCACCGTGGCGCGCCCGCCACAGGCCGGTCACCGCGAGGTTGTCGGCCTCGGTCCCACCGGAGGTGAAGATGACCTCCGACGGCTGGGCGCCGAGTGCCCCGGCGATCCGCTCACGCGATTCCTCGACGACCGAGCGCGCGGCGCGGCCGGAGGTGTGCAGGGAGGAGGGATTGCCGACGCGCTCCATCTGTTCGAGCACGGCAGCACGCGCCACCGGGAGCATCGGCGTGGTGGCGGCGTGGTCGAGATAGGCGGTCATCGGCGTCAAGTCTAGGCGCCGATCGGTGCGCCCCCGCGTCAGCGGACCATCGACCGCAGGGATCGCAACGCGACCGACAGCGCCGCGATGTTCGACTCGCCCGTCAGGTCCATGCCCTGCAGGGTCGTGCGGGCACGCTGCACCCGCTCGGCCGACAGTGCCTCCCAGTGCGCGATCCGCTCCGCGGGGGTGCCGGCCGGGGCGGTGTCGAGCACACAGCGCGTCAGCGCCTCGTCGACGGCGTAGAGGTCCTGGCGCAGGGCCACCCGGGCCAAGGTCTCCCACCGGTCGACGCGCGGCAGCCGGGCCACCTGACGCAACAGTTCGTCGATGCCGAAGTCCTCCGAGAGCAGGTAGTACAGCGCCGCGACCTCGCCGGCGGGCAGGTCGAGGTCGGTGGCGATCTCGACGATGTCGAGGAACGAGTACGCGTCGAGCAGCCCCGCCGCGCGGGCGGCCAACTCCACCGGCACGCCCTCGTCGACATAGCACTGGACGTCCTTCTCGAACCGCTCGCGCTCGCCTCCGGCCAGCAGGTGTCCCAGGTCCAGGCCCAACTGGGCCAGCGGGGCCGTGAACTTCTCGATCTCGGTGGCGAGGTCGAGGTGCGTGGGGCGGGCGGCGAGGAACCAGCGCGTCCCCCGGTCGAGCAGGCGGCGCATGGCCAGGAGCATCCGGTACTGGGTCGCGGCCGGCACCTGACCGTCGAGGGCCTCGACCGCCGCGGCGTAGCCCCCGAGATCGAAGACCTCGCGGGTGGCGAGGAAGCCGCGCGCCGCGTGCGGGGTGCTCGCTCCGGTCTCCTCCATGGTCCGGAACGCGAACGTGAATCCGCCGTGGTTGACCATGAGGTTGGCCACGACCGTTGTGATGATCTCGCGGCGCAGCGGGTGGCGCTGGATGGCCTCGGGGAAGCGCTCCCGGACCTGGGCCGGGAAGTACTGCGCCAACGTCGTGCGCAGCCACGGGTCGTCGGGCAGATCGGAGTCGATGATCGCGTGTTTGGCCGCGAGCTTGGCGTACGCCACGGCCACGCAGTTCTCCGGTTGGTAAAGCGCCACCCCGGCCGTGGCCCGCCGCGTGAGTTCGCCGTCGGAGGGGAGGAACTCGAGGTCGCGATCCAGCCCGGCGGTCGACTCGAGGGACGTCAGCGCCCGCGGAATGACGCTGCTCAACTCGTGCTCGGTGAACATCGTCACCCCGAGCAGAACGTTCTGGTCGTAGTTGGTGCGCAGCACGTGGTCGGCGACCTCGTCGGTCATGGCGTGCAACAGCGCGTCCCGGTCGGGGCGGGTCAACTCGCCCGAGGTCATCAGCCCGGACAGCAGGATCTTGAGGTTGACCTCATGGTCGGAGGTGTCCACCCCGGCCGAGTTGTCGATCGCGTCGGTGTTGATCGCGATGCCCTTGGCCGCCGCCTCGATCCGGCCGCGTTGGGTGAACCCGAGGTTTCCGCCCTCCCCCACGACGTGGACGCGCAGGTCGGCCCCGTCGACGCGCACCGCGTCGTTGGCCTTGTCGCCCACCTCGGCGTGCGTCTCGCTGCCGGCCTTGACATAGGTGCCGATCCCGCCGTTCCAGAGCAGGTCGACCGGGGCACGCAGCACGGCGGAGATGAGATCGGTGGGCGCCAGCGAAACGGTGTCCGCGGGCAGGTCGAGCAGTTCGCGCACCTGGGCGGTGATCGGGACCGACTTCTCGGTGCGGGCGACGACGCCGCCGCCGGGGCTGATCCGCGCGCGGTCGTAGTCATCCCAGGACGACCGGGGCAGGTCGAACAGGCGCTGCCGCTCGGCCAGGGACGTCGCCGGGTCCGGATCGGGGTCGAGGAAGATGTGGCGGTGGTCGAACGCGGCCATGAGCCGGATGTGGGGCGAGCGCAACATGCCGTTGCCGAACACGTCTCCGCTCATGTCGCCGATGCCGACGACGGTGAAGTCCTCGCGCTGGGTGTCGTGGCCGCGTTCGCGGAAGTGTCGACGCACCGACTCCCACGCTCCCCGCGCCGTGATGCCCATGGCCTTGTGGTCGTACCCGGCCGACCCGCCCGAGGCGAAGGCGTCGTCGAGCCAGAAGCCGTGCGCCCGACTGATGCGGTTGGCCGTGTCGGAGAGTCGTGCGGTGCCCTTGTCGGCCGCGACGACGAGATACGGGTCGTCCCCGTCGTGCCGCACGACGTCGCGCGGGGGCACGACCTCGTCCCCGACCCGGTTGTCGGTCAGGTCGAGCAGGGCCGAGACGAAGATCTCGTAGGCGGCCACGCCCTCCGCCAGCCAGGCGTCGCGGTCGGCCGGGTCGGGCAGGTGTTTGGGGACGAACGCCCCCTTCGAGCCGGTGGGGACGATGACGGCGTTCTTCGTCATCTGCGCCTTGACCAGCCCCAGCACCTCGGTCCGGAAGTCCTCGCGCCGGTCCGACCAACGCAGCCCGCCGCGAGCCACCGCCCCGAACCGCAGGTGGGAGCCCTCCACGCGCGGGCTGTACACCCAGATCTCGACCTTCGGGTGCGGTGCCGGCAGGCCGGGCACCGCCTCCGGTGAGAGCTTGATGGCCACGTCGGTACGCGGAGCGTCGTCCGGGCCGGGTTGGTAGTACGTCGTCCGCCACGTGGCCCGCACGACGGCAAGCAGGGCCCGCAGAATGCGGTCGTGGTCGAGGCTGCGCACGGCGTCGAGCGCGGTCGAGATGACGGCCGCGAGGCGCTCCTCCTCGTCGGTGGCGGCCCGATCCGCGGCCTCGTCGCCCGCGGGTCGGCGAGCGGGGTCGAACCGCGCCTCGAAGAGGCGGACGAGGTCGGTGGCGACGGTGGGATTGGCGGCCAGCGCCGCGTGGATGTACGGCAGGGAGTACCGGGCCAGGCCCTGCTGCAGGTACGTCGCCAGGGTGCGCAGGATGACGACCTCGCGCCACTGCAGGCCCGCGCGGATGACGAGCGAATTGAGGTCGTCGGACTCGGCGTCGCCGCGCCAGATGGCCGCGACCGCCGACTCGATGAGCGCGCGCATCTCGTCATGCCCCGACCGTTCCCACAGGGTGGGGTCGGCCACCCGAAGCCCGAGATCGTAGATCCGCAACGGGGTGCCATCGGCGCGGGTGACGGTGTAGGGACGCTCGTCGATGACCTCGATCCCCATGTGCGTGAACACCGGCAACACGTTCGCCAGGGAGACCGGAACGGCGCTGAACAACTTGAATCGCCGGGTGTCCGGATCGCCGTCGGGCGAGCGGTAGAGCACGACCTCGGTGGGATGGTCCGCGCCGAGCTTCACCAGCCGTTTGAGGTCGGCGACGCCCTGCGCGGTGGTGAAGTGCTCGACGTACTCGGGCGGGAACCCATGACCGAAGTCGCGCCAGACCTGCGCGGCCTGACCGTTCAGGCTCATCGGCAGTTGGTCGGCGAGCCGCTGCTGCCAGGTCCGCACACTCGCGGCGATGTCGGCCTCGAGTTGGGTGACCTGCTCCGGGGTCAGCGGGCGGATGGGCGTCCCGTCCGAACGACGCACGACGTACGCGAGGCGAGCGCGCGGGTCCTCCGAGACGCGCGCGGTGAACTCGAGTTGGTCGGCGGCGAACACGCGGCGCAGGAGCACCTCGAGGCGGCGTCGCACCGGGGTGACGTACCGGTCGCGCGGCAGGTAGATCAGCACCGAGACGAAGTCGTGGGCGGCGCTGTGTCGCAGGAACATCCGCGCCGTGTGGCGGTTGCCGAGGTGGATCGCGTCGAGGACGACGGCGGTGAGGTGGTCCACGTCGTCCTGGAGCAGTTCGTCGAAGGGGTAGCTCGACAGCAGGCTCACGACCTCCTGCTCGCCATGGGTGTCGGGCAGGAATCCGGTGCGGCGGACGACCTCGGCCACCTTCTCGCGCACCAACGGGATCTCGGTGACCGGCAGGGCCCGGGCGGCGTCGGAGAACATCCCCCAGATGACGAACTCGCGGTCCACGACCCCGCCCGGGCCGAACTGCCGCACGGTGATCTCGTCGAGGTATCCGGTGTGGTAGATCACCGAGCGCACCGACGACTTCATCACCACGAGCAGCTGGGACGGGTCGACCGCCATGCTCATCGGCTGGACTGCCACCCGATCACGCGGCGAGCGGCACATGCCCAGGTCGGTCTCGCGCAACGGAATCCGACGGTGCCCTTCGACGGCGTAGTCACGGGCACCGACGAACGCGAACATCTGCTCGGTCAACCAGCCGAGGAACTCCACGGCCACGGCATTCTCGGCGTAGCTGACGGGCGAGTCGTTGGAGGGCACGGAGGCGAGTTCACGGGCCCGCTGATGCACACGGTGCTCGATGCGCGGCCAGTCGGCCAGGGCGAGCTGCAGGTCGGCGAGGACGAATCCGATGGCTTCGGTCAGGTCCTCGCACCGTTGTTCGTCGCACGTCTGCGAGAGTTCGAAGGACATCCACGACTCCCGGATCCGCCCGAACCCCTCCCCCAGGACGTCGACGTTCTCGTCCATGATCTCGAGCAGGTGCCCGTCGACGTCCCGCGCGATGAGGGGCTCGGGGTGCAACACGTGGCGCACCTGGGTGCCGAGGTTCTCCAACGCGTTGGTCACCGATGCGACGAGGTAGGGCACGTCCTCGGTGACGATGAGCGCGATGGAGTGCTGTTCGGTCCCGTCGATGACCGGAGTGATCACCTTGGCCTTGGTCTCACCGCGAGCGCGAACGGCACCCAGGTCGCGGTGCACCCGCACGGCCTCGGTCAGGGCAGCCGGGTCGCGCTGGCCGATGACGTCGAGGTCGGCGTGTCGGTAGTACTGACGCAGGAGGTGGCTCAGCTGGGTGTCGGCGGGATCGACGGTGGCCAGGGCCTGCGCGATGAGGTCACGGTGCCGGGCATCCAACGTCTCGAGCATGGGGGCCTCCTCGGGGACAACGAACCACCCTTTGGCAAGCCTATGTCGATCGGCGTGGCGCGGCGGCGATCTCGGTCCATTCGCCGGACCTGTGGACGACGGCGGGGTCGGCGTGACGGGCGTGACTAGAGTGAGTCGCATGGTTGACGAGCCCTCCCCCGCGACGCTGGTGGTGACGGCGCTGGAGGATCTGCGTCGCACGGCCGACGCCGCCTCGGAGGACCTGCTCGCCGCCTATCCCGTGCTCGGTGATCTGACGGCCCAGCGCGCGGTCGATCAGAGCGTCGACGCGGCCGCCGATCTGCTGCGGAGCGTCGCGGCGCAGGCGGCCGACATCGCCACCCGGGTGGGGGCCGCGCGCCCGACCTCGCGCGCCGACTCGACCGGCTCGATCGG
>NZ_BCRE01000215.1 GCF_001552435.1 Kribbia dieselivorans NBRC 106261 | reverse complement strand
ACCCGAGGACCGGGCTGCGCCACGTGCGCCCGCCGCGCCACGACGGGGAGAACGGGCCCAGCGACACCGCGATCGCACCCGCCTCGGCCGCGGCACCGGCTCCCGCGGTGAGGTCATCGACGTCCCACGCCCCGGCCGCCGGCGATCCGACCGTGGCCACGACGGTCTCCAGCGGAAGCACGAACCGATCGGAGGCGGCCGGGCCCGGTGTGATCGGTTGCCCGAGGTCGGGTTGTTCCCACGTGGTCATGGGAGCACTCTGGCACGCCTATTGTGGTGCCCGACCACCGACCGCACGGACACCTTCTGGAGCACAGCGATGAGTCGAGCGCGGGTTGCCCGCCGTCTGGCAGCCAAGGCCGTCTACGGGGGCGGTGGCGTGGCCGCGCTGGGGGCGATGGGCTACCTGCTGATCCGGGCCGAGGCCCAGCTCGCGCGACGCATCGTCGGTCAGCCCTTCGACGGCGCTCCCGATGACGATGGGGTCTACGGAGCCGCGCCCGGTCCCGCGATCCAACTCCTCGTCCTGGGCGATTCCTCGGCCGCCGGCATGGGGGCCGATACCCGTTACGAAACGATCGGCGCGATCCTGTCCACCGGGTTGGCGGCCATCGCCGGCCGGCCGGTGGAGTTGATCAACGAGGCGAAGATCGGCGCCGAGTCCTCGGACCTGGACCGTCAGCTCGCCGTGGCCCTCAGCCGCGCCGACCGCCCCGATGCCGCCGTCATCCTCATCGGGAGCAACGACGTCACCCACCGCATCGATCGCGTCGAGTCCGTGCGGTCGCTGGCGCGTACGGTGCGCTCCCTGCGCAGCCTGGGCATCGAGGTCGTGGTCGGCACCTGCCCCGACCTGGGCACGATCAAGCCGATCCTCTTCCCGCTCAACGCGCTGCTCCGTCGGTGGAGCCGCGATCTGGCCGCCGCGCAGACGGTCGCGGTGGTCGAGGCGGGCGGGCGCACGGTGTCGGTGGGCGACCTGCTCGGCGCCGAGTTCGCGGCGACACCGGCGGTGATGTTCAGCAAGGACCAGTTCCATCCGTCCGCCGCCGGCTACGCGCGGGTGGCCTCGGCGCTCCTGCCGTCGGTGTGTGCGGCGCTGGGCCTGTGGCAGGTGGCCGGGGGCACCGACCACGTACTGGAGTCTCGTCGCGGCGACGCGGTCGGGCCGGTCGCCGAAGCGGCGGGTCAGGCAGCGATCCGCCCGGGCACCGAGGTGGTCGGTACCGAGGTCGCCGGGCACGAGCACGGGCCGAGGGGTCGGTGGGCGGTGCTGCTGCGTCGGCCGCGGTTGGCCGCACCGATCAAGCCAGACTCCGCCTGAGTGCCGCCAGTCGGTCGGCCAGACCCTCGGCCGCGCCGTGGTCACAGGCGTCGTACACGAGCACGCGCAGTTGCGCCATGACGAGGTCGACCGCACCGTGGGGGGCGGGTGGGTCGGCCAGATCGGCCAGGAGGGCGTGAACCTCGGGCAATTTCAACGCCGCGTGGTCCAGCGGCAGCTGACGCCACCGCTGGACCACGCGGGTGAGTTCGACCGCGACCGGATCCGGGATCGGACCGGGTCGGGTCATCAGTCGGACGACCGCAACCGGCCGAGCAGACGCAGGATCTCGAGGTAGAGCCAGACGAGCGTGACGATCAGGCCCATGGCCAGGATCCACGAGTACTTCTCGGGGGCGCCGGTGGCGATGGCGGTCTCGATGTTGTCGAAGTCGAGCATCAGCGTGACCGCGGCCAAGCCGATGGCGAACAGCGAGATGCCGATGCCCAGGGCGCCGGTGCCGCCGATGCCGAACGAGGACTGCGTCACGAGGGAGAAGACGAGGTTGACGAGGGCGAAGATGAAGTAGCCGACCAAGGCCATGGACACCACGGCGCGGAACTTCTGCGTCACCTTGACCAGGCCCGTCCGGTAGAGGACGAGCATGGCGCCGAAGACGCACAGGGTGGCGAGCACGGCCTGGAAGACGATGCCCTGGTACCACGGCAGCACCTCACCGGTGGCGGCGCCGTCGAAGGCGTTGGCGTAGCTCTGGCTGATCGCCCCGACGAAGAGGCCCTCGGCGACGGCATAGGTGACGATGAGCGGCACGTTGACCGACTTCATGAACATCAGGGCGATGCCGATGCCCAGGGTGCCGACCAGACCGATGCCCCAGAGCAGGGTGCCCACGCCGGGCATGGTGGCGCTGGCCCACCACGCGACGACGGCGGCGACCAGCAGGACGCCGAAAAGCAGGCCCGTCTTGGCCATGACGTCGTCGATGGTGACGGCGCGCTCACGTGTGGGCGAGCCCTGCGGGTAGTGCGCCGTCGTCGGCTGCTGCCACATCTGCTCGAGCTGCTGCTGCATCGCGGCGGTCGTGCCGGCGGACGCGGCCTTCGGGGTCGTGTCACCGCGACCGCCGAAGCCGGCATAGCCGGACTGGGCGTCCTTCTCGACCCGATCCAAGAACGGGTTGCTCATGTGTTGTCCTCCCCGGACAAAGTGGCACCGTCCCCGGCACCAGATGTGAAGTCGTTGACAATACGTAGGACGCTATCAGGGGCCGTGGTGTTCCTCGATTTCGACAATTTCGGCCATCGACCTCACATTCCGTCGTTCTGGCGCGACTACGGGGTGTGAGGATGAGACAACGATGAGGCAACCGTTCGAACAGGCGGTGCGGCAACACGGAGCCACCGTGTTGCGCGTTTGTCATGCCGTGCTGGGGTCAGATGCTGAGGCCGACGACGCGTGGTCCGAGACGTTCCTGGCCGCGCTGGCCGCCTGGCCCGACCTCGACGACGACACCAATGTCGAGGGGTGGTTGGTGCGGGTGGCCCACTTCAAGGCCATCGACATCATCCGGCGCCGGGCCCGGCAGGCGGTTCCGACCGCCGAGCCGCCCGAGCGGGTCTCGACGGAGGGTGTTCCCGGTCGAGGCCCGAGTGAATTGTGGGTGGCCGTCCAGTCGTTGCCGGAGCGCCAGCGCGTCGCCGTGGCGTATCACTACCTCGGCGGGCTCGCCCATTCCGAAACCGCCGCCATCGTCGGGTCCTCCCCCGCCGCCGTCCGCCGCGCGGCGTCCGACGGCATCGCGACCCTGCGCCGCATGCATGGCGCCGACCTGCTCCTGGAAGGGACCCACTCATGACTGCCACCGATCATCCTCTGAGCGTCGACCTCGATCCACCGCGTGCGGCGTGGTCGGCCGCGCTGCCCGTCGACACGGCCGCGCTGACGATGCTGGAACGGCGCCTGACCGAGCGCGCGACCCAGAGCGGTCTCGTGGACGTGGCCTATCGCACGATCGAGACGCCGGTCGGTCGGCTACTCCTCGCCGCGACGGAGCGCGGTGTGGTCCGGGTGGCGTTCGAGGTCGAGGAGTTCGACGCGGTCCTGGCGACGTTGGCCGACCGCATCAGCCCGCGTATCCTCGCGGCGCCCGCCCAACTCGACGACGCGGCCCGGCAACTCGACGAGTATTTCGCCGGTGACCGCACGAGCTTCGACTTGCCGCTGGACCACACGCTCGCGGGCGGTTTCCGGCTGGAGGTCCAGGAGTTTCTGCCGCGCATCGCGTACGGCACCACGCTGACGTACACCCAGGTCGCCAGCGAGGTGGGCCGCCCCAAGGCCGTCCGGGCCGTGGGCACGGCGTGCGCGACCAACCCCCACCCGGTCATCGTTCCCTGCCACCGCGTGCTGCGCAGCGACGGCAGCGTCGGCGGTTACCTCGGCGGCCCGGCGGTCAAGCGCACGCTGCTCCAGTTCGAGGGAGCCGAGGGCCATGAGCGGTGACGGCGTCGGTGCGGCCATCCCGTCCACGATGCGCGCGTGGCGGGTGTGCTCCCCCGGCCCGCTGGCGGAGCAACCGTTGGAGTTCGTCGACGTGCCGGTACCGAAGCCCGGCCCGGGCGAGGTGCTGGTGCGCGTGTCGACCTGCGGGGTGTGCCGAACCGATCTGCATGTCACCCAGGGCGATCTGCCGGTCCGCCGAGCGAGCGTGATCCCCGGGCACGAGATCGTCGGGGAGGTGGTGGCCCATGGGCCAGCGGGGTCTGATTCGACGACCCGCTTCGCCGTGGGCGACCGCGTGGGGATCGCGTGGTTGGGCAGCACCTGCGGTCAGTGTCGGTTCTGCCGGTCCGGTCGCGAGAACCTGTGCCGGGCGTCGCGCTACACGGGTTGGGACCTTGACGGGGGCTACGCCGAGTACGCGGTGGTGGCGGGGGCCTTTGCCCATCGTCTGCCGGCCGGGTTCGACGATGCGGGGGTGGCGCCACTGCTGTGCGCCGGAATCATCGGCTATCGGGCGCTTCGCCGCGCCGCGGTGCCGCCGGGTGGGCGGCTGGGGATCTACGGCTTCGGTGGTTCGGCCCACGTGACGGCCCAGATCGCTGTCGCGCAGGGCATGGAGGTGCACGTCCTGACTCGTGGTGAGAAGGCCCGATCGCTCGCGTTGGACCTCGGTGCGGTCTCCGCGGCCGGCCCGCGCGACCGACCGCCGGTGCCCCTGGACTCGGCGATCCTCTTCGCCCCAGCCGGTGACATCGTGCCGTTCGCGCTGGAGGCGTTGGCCCCCGGCGGCACCCTCGCGGTCGCCGGGATCCACCTGTCGGACGTCGAGCGTCTCGACTACCAGCGGCACCTCTTCCACGAGAAGACGCTGACGTCGGTGGAGTCCAACACGCGCCGCGACGGCGAGGAATTGCTGGCGCTGGCGGCGCGTCTGAACGTGCACACCCACGTCACCGAGTACCCCTTCGAGGACGCCCCGCGGGCCCTGGAGTACTTGGCCCGCGGGGACGTCGAAGGTGCCGGGGTGCTGCGGGTGCGGTGACCCTCACTCCGAGAAGGAGGCCTCCAGGGAGATCGGGACGGCCTTGAGCGCTTGGCTGACCGGGCAGTTCTCCTTGGCGTCCTGCGCCGCGGCCTCGAACTGCTCCGCCGTCAGGCCGGGAACGGCACCGACCACGCGGAGCACGATGCCGGTGATGCCCTCACCCGGCTGGAAGGTGACGTCGGCGGTGGTGTCGATCGTCGTCGGGGGCGTTCCGGCCTTGGCCAGGCCGTTGGACAGCGCCATGGAGAAGCACGTGGAGTGCGCGGCGGCGATGAGTTCCTCCGGGCTGGTGCGCCCTTCGGGATCCTGGGCGCGGGAGGCCCAGGTGACGGGGTAGGTACCGATTCCGGAGGACTGCAGGGTGACCTGCCCGCTCCCCTCCATCAGCGAGCCTTCCCAGTGGGCGGCGGCAGTGCGAGTGGTGGCCATGACGATTCCTCACGTAGGGGTCGTGGATGTCCCCCATCCAACTCCCCCAACGCAGATGCGTCCAGTGCCTGCCACCTGTCCGGCGCGTTGACCGGGTCGGCGCATGGTCAGCCCCGCTCGCCGCGCAGGTGGGCCAGCAGCGCGTCGCGTACGAACGACGCTCCGTGGATGCCGCCGTAGTTCGCGGCGAACCGCTCGTCGGCGACGTACATCTGAGCCAGACCGGCGACGTACCCGGCCAGATCACCGCCGGGTTCGGCCGCCGGGGTGCCCGGGATCGACGCGAGCCATTCGGCGTGCCGACGCGCCAGGTCCTGTGCCCGCGGTGATTCGGGGTCGGCCGCGGGCTCCTGCGCCGCAGCGACCCAGTCCTGGTTCAGTCGCGTCACCTGCCCTTGCCAGTCTCGGCGCTCCGCGTCGGACAGGCCCCGCCACCACGTGTCGGAGCGGGCGTAGGCAACGGTGCCCCACCGCTGCTCCACCTCCTCGCGGTGCACGGTGTGGTCGAATCCGTCGAACATGTTCTCGGGCATGAGGTCCTCACTTCCGGTCAAGGCGTTGATGGTGTGCTCGACCGCGGCGATCTGCCGGGCCAGGCGGTCCTGTTCCTGCCGCAGCAGGGACAGGTGGGTGGTCAATGCCGAGGCCTCGTCACGCTCCTCGTCGAGGATCTCGGCGATCTGTGACAGCCCGACGCCCAGCTCGCGCAGCAGCAACACGCGCTGCAGCCGCACCAAGGCGTCCCGGTCGTAATACCGGTAGCCGTTGCTCCCGATCCGGCTGGGCCGCACCAGGTCGATCTCGTCGTAGTGACGCAGCGTCCGGCTTGTCGTGCCCGCCAGCCGGGCGATCTGTTGAATGGACCACTCCATGCCGACGACGCTAGGGGCTCCCGTTACGTCAAGGTCAAGGCGCCAATGCTCGTTACCCGCAGTGCCCCCGACGGGAATCGAACCCGCACCGTTGGCGATTTTAAGTCGCCTGCCTCTGCCAGTTGGGCCACGGGGGCGATCCCACTGTGCCAGACCCCACCCCGAGTGATGGTTTCGGGCCGCCTCCGGAGTCCGGAGGCGGCCCGAAACCATCACTCGGCGGGGGTGGACGACAGCCGCTCGGCCACGCTGAGCGCGACCCCGTCCAGGATGTCGTGCTCACTGGTGACGATCCGCAGGGTCGGCACGGCCCCGCTGGCACGGTCGATGATCGAGAGCCAGATCAGCGCTCCGGCACCGATGACGTCGACTCGACCGGGGTGCATGAACGGTAGGGCCGCCCGCTGGGCCCGCGTCATCGTGATGAGGTCCCGACAGGCCTGCCGGGTCTGCTCCAGACCGGTCTCGGAGAGGTGAATGACCTCGGAGTCGTAGCGATCGAGCCCGAGCGCCTGCGCGGTCACCGTCGTCACGGTGCCGGCCAGCCCCACGAGGGTGGCCACGCCGCCGAACCCGACGGCGGTCTCCACCTCGTCCAGGGCCGCCTCGATGTCGGTGCGTGCCGCGGTGATCTCGTCGGCGGTGGGCGGGTCGGATAACGCGTACCGCTCGGTCAACCGGACACAGCCGATGTTCGTGCTCAGCGCCGCGCCCACGGCGGCGCCACCGCGTACGAACTCCGTGGAGCCACCGCCCAGGTCGACGACGAGATACGGGGTCGGCCACCCGCCGGCCAGCAGTCCCCCGGTCGCACCGCGGAACGACAGCGCCGCCTCCTCCGCGCCCGACACCACCTCGGGAGTGACGTCGAGGTCGGCGAAGGCCCGGTGGATGCCGGCGGTGAACTCGTCGGCGTTGCTCGCGTCGCGGGACGCCGACGTCGCGACGAACCGCACCCCCTGCACCCCGTGCTCACGGCACTGCCGGGCATACTCGCCCGCCATCGTCACCGTGCGCTCCAACGCCTCCGGGTGGATCCGACCGGTGGTGTCCACGCCCTGCCCCAGCCGCACGACCTCCATGCGACGCAGGACATCGGTGACCACACCGTCCTCCGACACGTCGGCGATGAGCAGGCGGATCGAGTTCGTGCCGCAGTCCACCGCACCGACGCGCGTCATGACTGCTCCGGCAGCGGATCGCCATCGCAGGCCACCGGCGCGACGCAGGGGTTCACGGCCCACCAGGCATCCAGCGCAGCCAGGGTCTCGTCACCGAACGGGTTGACGCCCGGGCCCGCCGCCAGCGCGTGGCCGGCGAGCACGTGCAGGCACTTGACCCGGGTCGGCATCCCGCCGGCGGAGATGCCGTCGATCTCGGGGACGTCACCGAGCTCCGCCCTCCGGGCGAGATAGTCCTCATGCGCGGCGCGGTACTGCGCGGCCAACTCCTCGTCGGTCTCGAGCCGCGCGGTCATCTCCTTCATCAACCCGCTGCTCTCCAGGGTGCTGATCGCGCCGGTCAGCCGCGGGCACGTCGCGTAGAACGAGGTCGGGAACGGCGTGCCATCGGGCAGCCGCGGCTCGGTACGGATGACGTCGGGGCCGCCGCACGGGCAGCGATGGGCGACCTCGACCACACCGCGCACCGGGCGACCGAGCTGGCGCTGAGCCACCTCGAGGTCGTCCGGCGTCGGGGGTGTGGCCGGAGTCGGGTAGGGCACATTGGTCATGGAGCCACATTCGGGTTGTCGGCAGCGGTGGTGGAGTCCCACAGCTGGGTGTACCAGGGGCTGCGCGAGTCGACCCAAGTGCTGGATCGAGCCCCGTCGTCGAGTTTCGGATCGGCGTCGAGCAACGTGTACGCCTGATCGCCCACCTTGACGAAGCCCAGCCGCTGCCGGGCCTGCCGTTCGACGTAGGCATCCGAGCGCCAGAGCTCGCGTTCGTGCCGCAACTGCGCCACCTGCGACTCCTGCGCGGTCACCTCGGCCTGCAGCCGGTCGATCGTGCGGGCCTGGCTGTACCACGACCCCACCGTCGGCCCGAGGAACATCATCATCAGGACGATCAGCCCACCGAGGATGATCCAGCGACGCGTCGTGCGCGAGAGCCGGCGCGGCGCGCCCTCGGCGCGGGGGCCAGTCGCGCTCTCACGCGCACGCCCC
>NZ_BCRE01000214.1 GCF_001552435.1 Kribbia dieselivorans NBRC 106261 | reverse complement strand
ACTGGCCCGCCACAACGCCCCCGGAAGACCACACGTCAACCACACCGCGCTGTCCTCCAACACGGCAACCCGGCCCCCAGACCAGTCACGACCCCCCGAACCACTCATACGAACAACTGTACGAGAACCCACCGACAACGTCCACAGTTTTATGCCAACAGCGAACAAACGTCGTCATTTCCCACGATCGCGGACCACCAGAGGTACCGATATGACTCCAGTGACAAGAGCAAACTCAGTGATCGCCACCGGCCACCTGATCGAGGATGTGCCCGATGAGCGGCCCCACCACGGTCACGGCATCCCGAACCCCACCCGTCGACCCCGGCGCGTTGACCACCAACGCCGCCCGCGCACCTCGCCCGGTCACCCCCACCAACCCACGCGACAACACCGCCGTCGCCACGTGTGCCGACCCGACCCGACGGATCTCCTCCGCAACCCCATCGAGCCTGAGCGCGAGCACCTCAGCGGTCGCCTCCGGAGTCTGATCGCGCGGCCCGACTCCGGTCCCGCCCGTCGTGAACACCACCCGCGCGCCGGCGTCGACCGCCGCCACGATCGCCGCGCGCACGCTGAGGTGCCCATCGGGGACCACCACCAACTCCGCGGCCACCCCATGCGCGGCCAGGAGTTCCACGGCCAACGGCCCCGAACGATCCTCCCGCACGCCGGCCGAGACCCGATCGGAGACGGTGATGACGCGGCCCGGCACACCCACCGACCCGATACCGACCGACCCGATATCAACCGACCCCACGCCCACCGACGCCCCGCGCGTCATCCTCGGTCCCGCTCGATGATGACGTTCGTCGCCTTGACCACTGCGGTCGCCACCACCCCGGGCTCCAACCCCAGATCGCGCACCGCCTCGGCACTGATCAGGGACACCACGCGATACGGCCCGCACTGCACCTCCACCTGGGCCATGACCGTGTCCGCCACGACGCGGGTGACGATGCCGACGAAGCGGTTGCGAGCGCTGCGCCCCACATCGGCCGGGTCCGTCGGCAGGACCGCATGATCGCGCGCCAACCGCGCCAGGTCCAACGTGTCAACGGTCGCCGGCCCACGACCGGAGGCCCGCGTCAACAGCCCCTGATCGATCCAGCGCCGGATCGTGTCATCACTGACCCCGAGAAATCGCGCCGCCTCGGTGATGCGAACCTGCGCCATCGCTTCTCCCTCGTGTTCATCGGCCGACCGAGCCCGACCCTACCGACGCCGCTACGGGCGCGCGACCAACCGCAGCACGACCTTGCGCAGTTCACTGGCCACGAGCACCACGGCCGCGAGCCCGATACTGACGGCCCACTGCTCGAGACTGAGCGGCGCGGTCCCGAACGCGACGTTGAGGAACGGCACGTGCACGACGGCCACCTGCAACACCACGGACAACAGGATCGCCAACCACAACCAGTGATTGCTGAACATGTGCTTGAACGCGCTCGTCGTGTCCGAACGGGCGTTGAGCGAGTTGAACAGCTGCGCGAACACCAACACCGTGAACGCCACGGTGCGCGCCTCGTCCAGACGGTGGTGCCCCTCCCACACCCCACCGGGCAGGTAGAGGTCCAGACCGATCAGCGTGACGACGGCCATGACAAGGCCGACGAAGATGATGTCGCGCCACATCTCACGGTCGATGACGCGATCGTTCAACCCACGCGGCTGGCGCTTCATCACGTCGTCGGTCTCGGGGTCAACACCGAGCGCCAACGCCGGCGCACTGTCGGTGAGCAGGTTGATCCACAGAATCTGCGTGGCCAGCAACGGCAGCACCACGTCACCGTGCGCCCCCGACGTCAACCCGATGACCCCGCCGAGCAGCACTCCGAGAAACACCGTGAGCACCTCGCCCATGTTCGACGACAACAGATACCGCAGCGACTTGCGGATGTTGTCGAAGATCCGCCGCCCCTCACGCACCGCCGTGAGGATCGTCGCGAAGTTGTCGTCGGCGAGGATCATCTTCGCCGCCTCCTTCGACACCTCCGTGCCGGTGATCCCCATGGCCACCCCGATGTCCGCGGCCTTCAACGCCGGAGCGTCGTTCACGCCGTCGCCGGTCATGGCCACCACCGACCCGTCGGACTGCAGCGCATCGACGATCCGCAACTTGTGCTCCGGCGTGACTCGCGCGAAGACGGAGTAGTCGCGCACGGCGGCGGTGAACGCCTCGTCCCCCCGGGCAATCAGGTCGTCGAGTTCGGACCCGGACAACGCGGTGGCGCCGGGCTCGACCAAACCCAGGTCCACGGCGATCCGGGCGGCCGTGAGCGGGTGGTCGCCGGTGATCATGATGACCCGGATCCCCGCATCGCGAGCCTGCGCGATGGCGACCTTGGCCTCCTCGCGTGGCGGGTCGATGATCCCGACCGTGCCGGTGTACGTGAGGTCGTGTTCGATGTCCTCCTCGGGCGCGTCGGTGATCTCGTCGTCGGCCAGGTCCCGGTGGGCCACCGCGAGCGTGCGGTACGCGTCGGCCGAGAGCGCCTCGACGTCGTCGAGGATGCGTTGGCGCGACTCGTCCGTCAGCGGCACGTCCTCGTCGCCGGCGCGCACCCAAGTACACCGACCGAGCAGCACGTCCGGCGCGCCCTTGACGACGAGGTGGCCGTGTCCGCCCTCATCGACCTCGATGCTGCTCATCAGCTTGCGTTCGGAGGTGAAGGGCACCTCACCCCGGCGGTGGTGATGCTCGCGCGGGTTGTCGGCGCCGAGTTTGGCGTGGGCCACGAGGAACGCGGCCTCGGTCGGATCGCCCTGGACCTCCCACCCGTCGGCGTCGGTCTGCGGCTCGTGGAGCACGGCGTTGTTGGCCAACGCCCCGCCGCGCAGCACCCCCTCGACCGACTGCCACGCCGGATCGTCGTGCGGCACGGGCTGCCCGTCGCGCGTCAGTTCGCCCTCGGGCCGGTAGCCGACGCCGGTGACCGTGACGGCTCCGTCACCGGTGGACACGTGACCGATGGTCATCTCACCGCGGGTGAGCGTCCCGGTCTTGTCCGAGCAGATGACCGAGGCGGAGCCGAGTGTCTCCACCGACGAGAGGTTCTTGACGATGGCCTTGCGGCCGGCCATGCGCTGCACACCGACGGCCAGCACGAGGGAAAGCACGGTCGGCAGCCCCTCGGGCACAGCCGCCACCGCCAGCGACACCGCCAGCAGCAACGCCTGGACGAACTCGTCGGGCGTGTCGACCTCGGCCGTGATGAAGACGGTGGCCAGCACGATGATCGCCACGATGATGACGAGAATCCCGAGCATCTTGCCGACGCGGTCGATCTCCTTCGACAGCGGCGTCGGCTCCTCCTGCGTCTCGTGCAGGAGCGTCGCGATCGAGCCCATCTCGGTCTGCATGCCCGTCGAGGTGACGATCGCCCGCCCGGTGCCCTGCGTGACCGCGGTGCCGTTGTGGACCATGTTCGTGCGGTCGGCGAGTTGGGCCTTCTCGGTCAGCGGCGCCGAGGACTTCTCCACCGGGTGGGACTCACCGGTCAGCGCCGCCTCGGCCACCTGCAGGCTCGCCGAGCGCACGAGCCGCGCGTCGGCGCCGACGGCCTCGCCCTCGTCGAGCACGAGCACATCACCGATGACGAGATCGGCCGTCGGCACGCGGGTGACCTGGCCATCACGCACGACCGCCGAGGTCGCCGCACTCATCTGCTTGAGCGCCTCGACGGCCGACTCGGCCCGGGCCTCCTGGGTGTACCCGAGGATGGCGTTGAGGACGACGATCGCGGCAATGACGATGGCGTCCCACGGCGCTCCGCTCATGCCCTCGAAGTACCAGGCGGCCAGCGAGATGACGATGGCACCGAACAGCAGGTAGATGAGCGGGTCGTTGAACTGCTGCAGGAACTTGCGCCACCGCGGCGTCGGCGGCACGGAGTCGAGTTCGTTCGGGCCGTTCTCGGCGAGTCGCCGCTCGGCTTCGGCCGAGGACAGCCCCTGGTCCGGCTCGGTCCCAATATGGGCCGACACCTCGTCGGGGGTCAGGAGGGTGACATCGACGTCGGTGACCGAAGCAGTCATACCTCATGCCTATCAGTTGGCGCCGACACCGGCACGCGGTGGGTCACCCCGTCGAGTGATGGATCCGCGTGGCCTATCCCGCCGGAATAGGCCACGCGGATCCATCACTCGGCGAGGGGTCAGGCGGCCTTGCCGGTCACCTTCGTTCCGGCGACGGCGGAGGCATCGACCCCGGTGGCATCCAGCAGCCGCCCGGTCGAGTCGAACACGCCGAGCGCCACCTGCCCGCGCGCCAGCGCTCCGGCCTGCCGCGCCAACGTCTTCGGCACCCGCAGCGCCACCGACCCGGCCAACTCCGGCCTGGCCTGCACCACCGCGGCCGGCAACCCCGCCGGGTCGTACGTCAGGTCGGCCACCGACCCGCCGGTGACGGCCTCGGTGTCGACGGTCAGCGCGCCGCTCGCACCCCAGTACACCCGCCACTGCAGCGCCGCCGGGTCACTGCCGGCCGGCACCATGTCGGCCGGCACCGCGATGAGGTCGGGCGCCACCCACGTCGCCTTGTTCACACCCAGATCCGGCACGGCCGTGGCCGCCTTGACCCGGGTCGCGATCTGGTGCGTCGCCGCGTTGTACGTGATCGTCGTGACCATCCCGTCGCGGGGCACGGTCACGGTGACGTTGCCGCTGCCCTCGCCGTACGACTCCTCCCACGACAGCCCGTGGGCCACCTTGAACTGCCACGTCCCGGCCGGGATCTCGTCGGTGTTCCACACGTACGTGCCGTCACCGTCCGGATCCTGCAGCCACGGCCGCATGCACGCCGGATCCCAGTCCGCGCCGCAGCCGAGCTCGCTCTGGAAGTCGCCGGGCGCGGTGATGATCGGGCCCTGCGCATCCGAGGTCACCCAGTGGGTGCGGTGGTCGTAGTAGAACGACACCGTCCCGGGGTTGCGGTACGAGATGTTCGGCCCGTTGCGCACGCCACCGGCTCCGTAGTTCTCGTCCCACGACCGGTTGGTCGCGACCTTGTACCCGTGCTCGCCGGCCGGGAACGTGAAGGTGCCCTTCCAGATGCCGTCGTGGGCATCGAGCGCCAGCTGGGCCTGGTCGCACCAGGGCGCCCAGTCCTCCCCGGCACCGCCGCTGGTGACACAGCCCATCTCGCTGTTGTGGTCACCCGGCACGGAGACGGCGTTCGGCTGGGTCACCGGACCGACCCCCAGTTCGCCGCCACCACTGGCCTCCGGCGTGCCGACGACCGCGTACGTCGACGTCGCCGAGATCCGCCCGTCGATGTCCTTGGCCAGGGCGCGGTACTCGAGCAACGTGCCGGCCGCGAGCCCGGAGACGTCGTGCATGACCCGGTACGGCGCGTTGTCGTCGGTGCCCAGCGCGCGCCACTGCGACGTGCCGACCGGTCGGTACGCGAACGTCACGTCGGCGTACGTGTTGGCGGTGACGGCGGCGCGGATCTCCGCTCGGTCACCGACCACCCCACCGGCACCCGGGGTGGCGAAGTGGATCGCCGGCTGGGCCCGGTTCGCGTCGATGCGCGAGTTCGAGCGCCACACACGCGCCGAGAGCGGCGGCACCGTCACGGTGATCCGCGTGTCCTTGCCCGAGCGCACGCTGCCGTCGCCGAGCACGGCCCGGAACGTGTCGTTGCCGTTGTACGTCTGGAACGTCGCGCTCTTGGCCGACGTCGAGTTGTTCACGGCGACGACGTACTCGCGCTTGGTGCGCGCGTCGATCCGGCTGAAGGCGTAGATCCCGGCGGACGAACTCGAATACCGGTGGATCTGCGCTCCGTCGGCGAGCGCCGGGTGGGCTTGGCGCAACGCGGCCAGCGACGTCAGGTGCCGGTAGAGCGGGTGGCTCGGGTCGAACCGGTCACGCGACCCGCTCGGCCCGGCGAGCACCGGCTCGTCGTTGTACTTCTGCGTCTTCGAGGGGAACATGTCCTGGCGCGCGTCCTGGTCACCGCCGGAACCGATGAACCCCTGCTCGTCGCCGTAGTAGTTCACCGGCTGCCCACGCGTGAGGTACATGAGGGAGTCGGCGAGCTTGACCCGCTTGAGCAGGTCGGCGTCGTTGGCGCTGCCGTCCTTGAGGAGCATCGCGACCCGGCCCATGTCGTGGTTGCCCAGGAACGTCGGCAGTTGGTACGCGTTCGAGTCGGCATCGGTGTAGAAGTCGTCGTCGGCGTACAGGTCACGCAGGACAGTCGTGGCGTCACCCTTGGCGAACTTCGTGCCCTCCTGCTGGAAGCCGAAGTCGAGGGTGCTCTGCAGTTTGCCCGTGGTGGTGTACTGCGACATGAACGACGGGCGCGCGTCGTAGACCTCACCGAACATGAAGAAGTCGTCGTTGCCGATGCTCTTGGCGTGGTCGATGATCGCGGGGCTGAAGTCCTGCCAGAACTCCATGTTCACGTGCTTGACGGTGTCGATGCGGAACCCGTCGATGCCCATGTCGACCCACGGCTCGTAGATCTGCTTCATGCCGTCGACGACGACGTGGTTCTCGGTCATGAGGTCGTCCAGTCCGACGAAGTCGCCGTACTCGGCGGACTCACCGGCGAAGGTCGAATCGCCGCGGTTGTGGTAAAGCCGCGGGTCGTTGAGCCAGCTCGGGACCTTGACGTTCGCGTCGGCGTCGGAATGGAAGAACGGCGTGTACGGGAATGATTTGCCCGCGCCCGGGTCCATCGCCGGGAACGAATCGGTGCCGGCGTAGTCCTTGATGTCGATGTCGTTGCCGGCGGCGTCCTGGTACGGCCGCTCCGAGGTCGGGATGTACGTGTAGCGCCCCTCGCGGTAGTCGATGACGTCGGCCGTGTGGTTGGTGATGATGTCGAAGAAGACCTTCATGCCCTTGGCGTGGGCCTGCGCGATGAGCTTCTCCATGTCGGCGTTCGTGCCCAGGTGCGGGTCGATCTGGGTGAAGTCCGTGATCCAGTACCCGTGGTATCCGGCCGAGGTGTTCGCGCCGCTTCCCTGGACCGGACGGTTCTTGAACGACGGCGTCAGCCAGATCGCGGTCGTGCCCAGGCCCTTGATGTAGTCGAGCTTGTTGGTCAGACCCTTGAGGTCGCCACCGTGGTAGAAGCCCTTGTGCGTCGGGTCGAAGCCGGTCTGCAGCGGGCCACCGGACAGGCCTCCGTTGTCGTTGCCGGCGTCACCGTTGGCGAACCGGTCGGCCATGACGAAGTAGAAGCGCTCACGGGTCAGGGCGTCGCGCAGCGAGCGCGTGGCCAGGGTGCGGTCGCCCGCGGTGACCTGGGTGGAGCTCAGCGTGGTCGGGGTGATCCCGATGCGGTGGGTGGCGTCGTCGTAGGAGATGAGCAGCTCGGCCGTGCCCTTGAGCACGAGCGGGATGTTCGCCCCGTCCCTGGCTCCGCCGGCACCGTAGTTCTCGGCCCACGAGTTGTTGATGGCGACCTTGAGCTCGTACGCCCCGGCCGGAAGGGTCACGGTGCGCTGATACGTGTCGGTGCCGGGCACCTGCGTCAGGGCGGTGTCGCTGCACGTCGGATCCCAGTCGGCCGCGCAGCCGAGTTCGTCCTGGAGCGAGCCGACGAGGGTTGCGGTGCGCGGACCGTCCGCGGCGGAGGCCGGTGCGGCCGGGATGCCGGCGATGGCCAGGGTGAGTCCGGTGAGCAGGGCCAGGGGTGGGGCGAGTCTTCGCGTTCCGTGGTGGCGGGGCACGACAACTCCTTTGCTGTGCGTCAGGGAGGACAACGCGCCACACGTTACGCCTGCTCGCAAGGTTCTTGCAGGGTTTCGCAAGTATTCGATCAGAGCGTGCGGCGGGCTCGGGCCTCGACGGCGCGGGCGGCCAGGTCCGCATCGCCCGGGTAGGTGACCTCCTCGAGGGAGAGTCCATGCGCCGGCATGACCTTGACCCGCGGGTCGCGCTGCCGGCCGGCCAGCACCTGCGCGGTGAACTCCGGCTCGACGCGGCCCTCGCCCACCGGTACGACGCCGCCGACGAGTGCGCGCACCATGCTGTGGCAGAACGCGTCGGCCACCACGGTCGCCTCGAGCAGGTGCTCGTCGACGCGCCGCCACTCATACCGGAGCAGCGTGCGCACGGTCGTCGCCCCCTCTCGCCGTTTGCAGAACGCAGCAAAGTCGTTGAGCCCGACCAGGCTGCGGGCGGCGGCGTCCATGGCGACCTCGTCGAGCCGCGACGTGTGGGTGACGACCTGGCGACGCAGCAGCGGGTCGGCCGCGGCCGGGTCGTCGCAGATCAGGTAGCGGTAACGCCGCGAGGTCGCCGCGAACCGCGCGTCGAACCCGATCGGAGCGACGATCGCCCGGCGCACGACGATGTCCGCCGGCAGGACCCCATTGAGCCGGCTGACCGCGGCCACCCCGACCGGACGATCGGACCGCCCGGGCAGGGCCGCCCACGCCGCCGCGTCGACGTCGGCGTGGCACACCTGCCCG
>NZ_BCRE01000213.1 GCF_001552435.1 Kribbia dieselivorans NBRC 106261 | reverse complement strand
GGTTCCGCACCGGCGATCGCGAAGCGGTGCGCGCCGCGCTGGGTATCCCCCCCGGGTCGGCCGCGAGCGCCGCGGTGGGCCTGGCACCGACCGCGCCGGAACCGGTCTCGGCAACCGTCGTGCGAGCCGTGCGGGCGGCGCTGCACACCCTGGCCGACGAGATCGGCGATCTGGCGGACACGGTCGGGGTCGACCTCGACGACACCGAGGTCCTCGTCGGCAGCACCGACCCCTACGTGCTGGGCTTGGCCGCGGCCCGCGTCTGCATCGCCCTACGCGGCGAGCGGCTGGCCGCGCAGGCGCCCGAACGGCGCTCCGCCACGCAGGTGCGCATCGCGCTGACCTGACCCGAGCGTCCTCGCCATCGCGCGCTATTCGACGCGTTCGGCAGGACTTGGGGCGGCGTTCGCGCGACGCTCCGACCGCGCGGCGATGAGGTGGTGCGAGCGGCCCCACACCCAGCCGAACACGGCACAGACGATGTCGACCAGCGTCAGGATGAACCGCGACAGGATCGCCAACGCCGAGGCCGCCGAGACGTACATCAGCCCGCGGTAGACGAGCACGAGCAGCCCCTCTCGCACGCCGACGCCGGCCGGCATGATGAAGCTGAACATGCCCAGCGAGGCCGCCAACGGGAATCCGCTCAGGCTCGCCATGGCCAGTTCGAGTTCCTGGGAGCGATCGGGGTGGGCCAGGTCGCGGGCCAGCACCCAGATCGACGCGCCGCTGGCGATCCACCCGAAGATGAACCAGGCCATCGTGATGAGGATCGCCTTGCCGGAGATGTCGTGCGTCGGGGCCTCACGCTTGGCCACCGTGAACACGAGCCGGATGACCCGGTTGAGGACCGGCGGGTAGAGCAGGATCAGGAGCAGCGGCACGACGGCGATGCCCATCCACACCCCCGAGGACACCCCGCCGGTGCCCAGCAGGGCCGGGAACGCCGGGATCCCGACGGCCAGACCGGCGATCGCGGACAGCACGATCGTCAGCAGCCCGGCGATCGCGCTGGTGCGCCGCGGGATCTTCGCGGCCGCGCCCATCTCCGTCTGCACCACGACCGACCAGACCGAGCCGGGGACGTACTTGCCGAGTTGACCGACGAAGAAGATGCTCGAGGCGGGCCCGAGGGGCACCTTCGACCCGGAGTCCTCGAGCAGCACGCGCCAGCCGAGCATCGTCACGATCGGTGAGATGAACGCGAGGAGCGTCGAGAGCACGAGGGAGGTCAGCGACACCCGCCCCAACTGGGTCGACACCGCCCCCCAGTTCGCGATGAGCGCGATGACCACGGCCACCAGCGCCGCGCCGATGAGCACCCAGCGCAGGACGAACAGGACCCGCCGTTTCGTCGCCGCCGCCATCAGCGCCGCCGGAACGTCAGACGCGCCACGGCGAACGCCGCCTGGTCGTCGGTCGCGGCCCCGGCGGCGCGGCGCAGCTTGTCGGTGACGTCGCCGTCGAGGTCGCCGACGAGCACGAAGCCCACATCGTCGGCCCGCGCGACGATGCCGCGCAGTTCACTGGGGCCGACACAGCCCTCCGCGCCGGCCGGGCCGACGGCCATGGTCAGCGACAGCAGTCCGCCGGTGCGCAGGGCCCACGAGGCCTGGTTCATCACCTCGACGACCTCGTCGGCCTCACAGTCGTTGGGGTGCAGTCGGGTGATGACGTCCAGGCTGGCGGTCTCGACGTCGAGCACCGAGACACTCGAGCGGCCACCGGTGAGTTCGAGCTCGAGCGGCGCGAACCCGATCGCGCGCGCCCACCGTGAGTACGGCGATCCGACGCCCGATTCGTCGATGAGCAACGCACTGCGATTGCCGTCGTCACGCACCCGGAGCACGGCGGCGAGGGCCCCGAGGGCGCACCACGCCTCGACCGGCCGGATCGTCAGCGGCAGGCGCAGGTCCCGGGAGAGTTGCCAGGCGTCGTGCGCCTCCTCCTCGGTGCAGAGGACATCCGTGGCGCGCACCCAGTCGGGGAAGTCGTTGCGGTGCAGGTCCACCCGCGGGCGGCTGCGCGCGACGACACCCTTGAGCGAGGTGCGGGCCCGGCTGTAGAGCGCGGGGATCGCGCGGTCCTCGACCGGCTCGTCGCCCAGCCCACCGACCGCGGCGTTGCTGTCGGCCGAGGCGAGCGCTTCGATCGCACCGATGTACCGCGCCCACGGGGCGTGCAGGTCCGGCGGGCGCACACCGGCTCGCAGCCGGGCCACCTCATCGGGGTCCCGCAGCCGCTCCAACGCCGCGACGAGCGCGTCCTCGTCGTTGGGGGGCACGATCAGTCCGTCGACGCCGTCGCGGATCTCCTGGGCGAAGTTGCCCACGTCGGTGGCGAGCACGGGCAGGCCGTGCTGGTGACCGAGCGTGACGTTCTGCGACGCGGTGGCCGTGCGATACGTCAGGGTGAGCACGTCGTGCTTGGCGAACACCGACGGCAGCCGTTCGGCCGGGACGTAGCCCCCGTGCACGGCCACGCGCCCGGCCAGGCGCCGGTCCTCGGCCAGGGCGCGAATGACCGGAGCGGTGTCGGCCCACATCTCCCCGGCCACCGTCAGCGTGACGTCGGGCACGCGCATCATGGCGCGCATGAGCAGGTCGATGCCCTTGTAGTCGCGCACCGTGCCGAGCGAGAGCAGGCGGGCCGGGCCGCGGAAGTCGTCGTGGGCGATCGGGTCACCCTGCGGCAGGTGTGGCGGCAGGTCGGCGACGACGACGTGCTCGGCGCCCAACGCGCTGGCCGCACGCGCCTCCGCCGGGGTGTGCACGAGCGCGGCGTCGACGCGTCGCAGGAAGGTCTCCATGACGGCCTCGTCGCCGGTGCGCCGCTCGTGCGGCAGCACATTGTGGAGGATGGCGATGGCACGCGGGCCCAGTCCGGTCGAGCTCGTGCGCCCCACCCCGGCCGCGCGCAGCAGCGCCAGCGAACCGGGCACCATGATCGGCATGACGTGCGCGATGAGGATGGCGTCCATGTCCTGCAGCTTGAGCCCGGTGCGCACCCACGTGTCCGGCCGGCGCCAGCTCATCGTGCGGATCGTGCGCGGGAAGAGCGGGATGTCGGGCTTGCCGTCGGGCAGCCCCTCCTCGGAGGGATAGAAGTTCTTCGGGAACATCCGCGACCACGAGACGAGGATGACCTCGTGACCGGCGTCGGTGAGCTCGTGCGCCAACGCGGTGGTGTGCGCCGAGACACCGCCCTTGTACGGATGCGTCGGACCCACCACGGCAATGCGCAGCGAGGTGGAGTCGGCCACGGGGCCTCCTGGGACGGCGGGTCAGGTCGCCATCGAGACTAATGCGTGATCATCGGTGGGCCCGGCACCCCCGCCGCGTGGCGGCGGTGATGGACTGTGACCATGTCCACGCCGACACCGAAGCCCCTGCCCCCGGCCGAACTGCTCCCCCACCTCCTCGCGACCGACCCGGCGGCCCCGCGCCTGACCTGCTACGACGACCTCGAGGGACCGACCCGCGGGGAGCGGATCGAGCTGTCGGCCCGGGTGTTGGACAAATGGGTGAGCAAGGCGGCGAACGTCCTGGCCGAGCACGACCTCGGCCCGGGCGCGTTCGTGCGGTTGGCCGTGGCGCCCCACTGGCGCGCGGTCTACTGGGCGTTGGCGACATGGACGGTCGGTGCGGCAGTGGCCCTCGATGACGCCGTGGCCGACCTGGTGGTCACCGACGATGCGCCGCTCGCGTTGGCGGGCGGGCCGGCCGTCCTCGTCACGCGCGCGTCGTTGGCGCGACGGGCCGCGGTCGAGGTGCCGTGGGACGTCCTCGACGACGCGAAGGACCTGGCCACCCACCCCGATGCCTTCACCGCACTCGAGGAGCCGACGCCCGACGACCCGGCCCTGCGGTCGATCGACGGAGCGGTGTTCACCCGCGACTCCCTGCCTGTGCCCCGATCCGTGGTGGCCGGGGCGCGCGTGGCGGCGGTGCCCGCCACGACGGGCGAGTTGCTCGACGCCGTGCGCGCCTCGTGGTCGGCGGGTGGGTCACTCGTCATCGCGGTCGGCAGCGAGCCCGGTGCGGATCTGCGTGACCGCTGGTCCACCGAGGCCGTCACCGAGATCTGGCGCTGAGACCAGGCGGTGAGCGCCGGCCCTTGAGCGCGGACCGGATCGACCTCAGCGACGCGCGACGATCTCCTTCTCCGCGGCGGCCCAGGTCAGCGCGCCGACGGTGCCGGTGCGCGCCAACCGGTGACGACCCTGCAGGGCCTTGACCGCCGCGGCCGTCCCGGAGCCGTAGATCCCGTCGGCGGAGATCCGCAGGGCCCGCTGGATGTCCTTGACGCTGTTGCCGGTCGACCCGACGCGGAGCACGGTGGCGCGGCGGGCGATGAGCGGGTGCGCCCACTTCTCGAGCGCGTTCCAGTCGGCCCGGTGCACGACGGCATCGGTGGTCAGCCCGCGCTTGCCCTGCCACGTGCGCAGCGCCGACTCGGTGGCCGGACCGAACGCGCCGTCGGCCGGCACACCGATCGTGCGCTGGACAAGCCGGACCGCGTCGCCGCGCGAACCGCGCCGCAGGACGGTGCCCTTGTAGCGGGTGAACGCCGTCGTCGCGGACACCGCGGTCCCGGCCGGTTTCTCGGTCGGCGTGGGGGTACGCGAGGCGGTGCCCGACGAACGACGACCGAGCAGCGCGTCCCAGACCTCGTTCGTGACGATGCCGTTGACGGTCAGCTTCTTGGTGCGCTGGTACTCGCGCACCGCGGCCTCCGTGGCCGGACCGAACATGCCGTCCGCGGTGATCTTCAGCGCCCGCTGCACCGCCTTGACCGCCTCACCCCGGCTGCCCAGGCGCAGGGTGGTCCCGGCGTACTTCGACAGGCCGTTGGTGCCGTTCATCTCCGACCGCGCCGGCACCTTGCCCTCGTCAATGAGGGCGTTCCAGGTCACCGCCGAGACGGCCCCGGAGACGTTGATCCGGTGCGCCTTCTGGTAGGCGCGCACGGCCGCCTCGGTGGCCGGGCCGAACATGCCGTCGACACCGACGCCCAGCCCCTTCTGCAGGATGCGCACGTCCGAGCCGGTGGCCCCGACGCGCAGGGTGGGGTACCGGGCCGGGGTCGGCGTGGCCGCGGGCACCTTGCCGCTGCCGGAGGTGTTCGATCCCAGGGCCTTGCCGGTCCACCACGAGGTGCGGCCGTAGGCGCCGTCCCAGCTGTACGAGAAGTGGATGTGGTCCGTGTGCGGTGAGACGCCCGAGTAGGGGGCCCAACCGCGCTCCGGAGCGTAGGCGCGCCACATCTTGTTGTTCCAGATGATGTACATGATCCCGAAGCGCGCGGCCATCGCGCCCGGGCGACCCTGCGAGTCGGGCTTGGTCAGCCACTCCACGACGGAGTCGGCGATGGCGCGCTCGCGGGGGTCATAGGCGCTGAGCATCCAGTCCAGGGCGCGTCCCTCGGAGTGTTCGGTGACGCCGGCGTTGCAGTGCCGGGAGATGCCGTAGTTCCACTCGTCGTAGTGCTCGGCCAGGAGTCGGGCCATCGCGACGACACCCGGCTTGGGGTCCGGGTCGCAGGTCGTCTGCGGGTCGTACTTCGCGGCGGCGTCCAGGGCGGCAGGCAGCTTCTTGCTCGGTGGGTTCGGGATCGAGGCGGCCTGGGCCGATGTGGCGACGATCGGCGATGCCATGACCGGCAGCACGACGGCGGTGCTCACGACGCGGCGGAAGCGGGACATGGATCCTCCTGTGGGGGCAGGGGCCGGCCTCGGGGTTGGGGCAAGCAGAAGCCTCCCGACCCCATCAGGATCGGCAGACCCGTGCGACACCGCGGCACCTTGGGCCCCGGCGATCACAACGATGGCCAGTTTTCACAACCGTCACAGTCGTCGGCAACTTCTGGCGCGAATTCCATCCTTGTAACGAGTTGGCGTCGAACCGGTCTCAAGTCGTGCCGCTCGGGTCGCGGGATCAGGATTCGATCGCGAGACGGAGCACGGCACTGCTCACCCGCGACGTCTCGCCGATGGCCCGCACGGTGCGCAGCGTGTGCGTCGTCTGCAGCACCCGCGCCGACTCCTCCGGCACCGTGGCGCTGTTGACCATGACCACCGGGCGCAGCCGCCCACCGGCCACCATGGCGTAGGCGGCGTGGCTCGCACCGGCGCGGGCGATGGCGATCTCCTGCCCCGAACCCATGCTGCTCCGGTACGCCCTGGCCATCCCGGCCGCGATCGCGCTCTGACTGCCGCTGAGGCGCTTTGGGCTGCTGATGCCCACGGCCCGCAACTGGGTGGCGACCTCGTTCCCGACGACGCCGGTGCTGCCCAGGATCCGGGCGCGGGTCGCGCCGATGGCCGGGATCGTCGACTTCGCCGTGGCCGGCAACCGGGTGCGCGAGACGAAGATGATCGGTTGGTTCTTCGCCCGGGAGGCCGCCGCGGCGCCCGCGGCGTTCGACGCTCCGCCGACCGTCGTCACGAGGACCTCGCCGACCGGTGTGCGCGCGTCGACCATGCGGGCCACCTTCGTGCTGAGTCGGTAGCGGTCCGTGTCCGTGACCCGGGTGACGTGGTAGCCGCGGGCGCGCAGCGCGCTGACGATCGAGTTCGGCACCACCGTGGTGTCACCGACGACGTACACGCGGGCCAGTCCGCGAGGCTTGCGCCGGTCAAGTTCGGCCCGGGTCGCACTCGGGAGCGTCGTCCCGGAGCCGACCGTCAACAGCGGCGCCTTCATCGACGTGGCCAGGGGGCCGGCCAGCAGCAACTCCGGCAACCCCGCCGACGTGTGCGGAGCGATGACCGCGTAGGTCGAGTGCGCCTGACCGCGAGCGATCGTCGCGGCCACCGTCGAGGGGCTGCTGCCCTTGGTGCGCGCCGAGCCGTGGCGCACGAACGTCGACTTCAGCCCCGTCAGCCGTCGGAAGTCAGGCCCCGTGAGTGAGGCGCGCTGCCCGTCCGAGGCCGTGGCCACTGCCGTGCGCACCCCGTGCGCCGCGGTGCGATCCCGCAGGTCCAGTCGGGCGATGTTCGGCAGACCGAAGGCGGTGGCCAAGGACGCTCCGGTCAGCGTCGAGTCCCACGACCGGTTGGGGTTGACCGCGGCCCTCGACCACGAGTCGGACTTCGTGATGAGGTACGGCTGGTCGGTGCCGCCGAAGGCCTCGGAGCCCTTCTCCGTCCACCCGCCGTTGCTGGACGAGTAGGCGGCGTCGATGACCTCGGTGCCGTTCTTGACGACGAACCCGGTCGTGCCGGAACCGGTCGCGCGCACGGCGCTCTTCCACCGGTTCCAGTACGGCATCTCGGCGGAGGTCGGATAGGTGCCCATCACCTGGCTGCGGGTGGAGTCGTAGAGATGGCAGTTGCAGTCGGACCGCACGCCGCCCGGAATCCGGCGCAGCGCGTATCCGCGCGCCGCCGCGGCCTGGGCCTGCAGCGCGGCGGTGGGCCACGACCAGGGCACCTCACGCAGATTGTCGAGGTACTCGTCGTGCAGGCGCACCTGCAGCGAGCTCTGCAGCCCCGCGGGGGTGGCGGTGGTGTAGAGCTTGCCCGAGGCGTACTTCTTGCCGTCGACGGACAGCAGGGTGCGGTTGTCGAAGGACGCGACCGGGCTGGGCGAGGTCAGCGAGCTCCCGCCCGTGCAGCTGGGGCAGGAGACGACGACGTTGGATCCTGACCGGGTCAGCGTGGCCGTGGCGCCGGTCGACGTCAGGGTGGTGGTGCCATCGGTGATTCTGAACGTGCCGCCGCCGGAGGTGCGGGCCGAGGCCCTGAGCACGACCTTGCTCGCATCAGGTCGGACGTTGACGCGGATCTGCTGGTTGTCGGTGACGGCCGTGTAGGTGGTGCCCGGGTAGTAGAACGACAGGATCTGGCGGGCCGAACGACCGGCATCGGCCATGGCCCGGGCGCCGTACTGGCTCATGCCGACGCCGTGCCCGAACCCGCCGCCGCGCACGAGCCACGACGAGCGGGCGCTGTCGCGTGAGGCCACCGGCGAGAGGGGCTGCGCCGGGCCGCTGGGGGTTGACGGGGTGGTCGTGGTCGGCGGCGTGGCCGGTTCGCTGGCGCTGGCATCGACGACGGCCTGCACCGAACGCCGCAGCGCCGGCAGCTGGGCATACAACTTCTCTCCGGGGCATCCGGTCTGCCCCGCGTCGCGGTGGCCCGACAGGTTGTTGAACGTCTTCGTGATCGTGCCGTTGCTCAGGGCCGTCTTTCCGTTGGGGTCCACCCCGTGCAGGCCGAACTTCCACGCGAACACGGCGGTGTACGCGTCGATCATCGCCGTCGGCGGGGTCGCGGTGTCGTAGTTGCCCAACGCGCTCATCGCGAACGAGGAGGAGTTGTAGCCCGCGGTGTGTGCCCCGACGACCGCCTTGTCCACGCCCCCGGCGCGACCCTCATAGACATTGCCGAACTTGTCGGTGAGGAAGTTGTAGCCGATGTCGTTCCAGCCACGGTCACGGGTGTGGAAGAGGAGGATGCCGCGCAGGATGCCGGGCACCTGGGACCGGGTGTACGTGTTCGTCCCGGCCGTGTGGTGGACGAAGCCGACCTTGACCCGACCGTAGGCCGGAGCGCCCTTGACCAACGTCTCGTCGGCGCCCCACTGCGCGCGGGTGATGATCGTCGGCTGGGTCGGCGCGGCCACGGCGGAGCCGGCCGGGGCGGGGGCGGGGTCGGCCACGG
>NZ_BCRE01000212.1 GCF_001552435.1 Kribbia dieselivorans NBRC 106261 | reverse complement strand
CGGTAGTCGCTGGTGTCCTCGGCCTCCTCCTCCAAGTCGACGTACTCGGTACCCGCCAGCACGCTGACCGCGTACCGCAGGTTCTGCGCCGTCGTCCGGTAGTTCAGGCGGAGGCGCTGCGAGCGGCCGACGATGCGGATGCCGAGCCGACCCAGGACAACCTTCCGCCCGTAGATCCGTTGGTGGGAGTCCTCGGCGATGAACAGGTCGTCGGCGCCCTCGGCAACCATCGCGCGGAGGAACTGCCACTGGGTAGGAGCCAGGTCCTGCCCCTCATCGACCAAGACGTGATCGAACGGGCGATCGCCGGTGAGATCGAGCAGTTCGGCGGCCAACGCGGCAGACTCTGGAAAGTCCACGCTTCCCGCGATACCCGCGCTGAGCCGGTACGACTCCACGACGGCCCACACGGCCCGCCGTCGCGTGCGATCCAAGGGGACACCCCGACCGGGTCGACGCACCTTGACGTACTCCTCGAGCGTCGTGACGCGCTGCGGCAGGATCACCGAGGAGTACTCGGCCTGGAAGAACGTCGGGTTGGCGAGGTCCACCGACAGGTCGGTGCCCGCACTGGCGACGGCGTCTCGCCAGGCATGGCGATGCGTGATCGCCCCGACTTCGGCGGTTCGCGATCCCAGCACCTTCGGCAGGACACGAGCTACGGCCCCAGAATTCGCCTGGATGACGGCACGCGCAGCGGCGTCAACGCCGCGCACGTAGATCCCCGGAGCGCCGAGGGTTTCGGCGATCGGGAGCGCCGGGTCGAGCGTCTTCAGATCACGCAGCAAACCGTCCGCCAGCGTCTTGTTGAACGTGGTGAGCATGATGCGCGCGCTCGGATTGAGGTGGGCAAGATGGCGCGCACGGTGCAACAGCACCACCGTCTTGCCAGTACCGGCACCCCCCGACAACCGGAAGGGCCCACCCCACGAGCCCTCGGCATAGCGGCGCTGCTCCGGGTGGAGGAACACCCGCCACGCGGCGAAGTCACCGTCCTCGATGGCCCGTCGCAGTTCCTCGTTGTCCTCGATGAAGGCGAATTGCAGTCGCGCCGCTGGGTGGCTCAGGGCCTGACGCAGCTCGTCGTCCGAGGTCTGCACGCCCTCCGGCGCCGGCTCACTCTTCGAAGACTGCTCGATGTCCAAGGTGGCCTTGACGTCCGCGACGGTGCGGCCAGAGGCCAAGTCGAGTAGGGCGACGCCCTGCCAGGTGACCGCCGCATCCGCGATCGCCGCGATCTCGTCCTCGCCCGTCGCCTCCAGCGCCAATTCGACCAGTTCGTCGTTCAGGCCGAGCCCGGCCAGGTCCTGCTCGGTCAGCCCGAGGCTCGTGAGAATGGGTTCGCTCGGCACGCTGACGGGCGCCTCGGCCTGGCTCGGCGGCTCCGGCGCACTCTGTTGGGTCAGATTCGGCGCCGCCGGCAACTCCACCGGCTCCGGCCGAGCCGGCTCCGAGTCGGAGGCCTGCGCGGAAGCGTCGGCGATCAGCAGCTCGGCAATGCCGTTGACCGGGTTGACGGCCAGACGGGCACGCTGGGCGAACGTGATCGCATCGTCGTGCGGCCAGACTCCGAGATACACGTAGACCGGCTCATCGCCGACGACCCTGAACATGACCGCACGCCAGAAGTGATCGACTCGCCCGGTGCGCACGCGAGAGTCGACGGCTCGCTTGATGGGCTCGATGTGCAGGCCGGGGACGGTGTCGTCCTTTTGCAGTTTCGCGAGGAAGTTGTAGGCCTTCGCTCGCACGGCCGAGTCCACGTCGGGGGCATGCTGCTGGGGACCCAGCACAATGTGCGCCACTACTGCTCTCCTTCTGCCGCCAGTGCGGCGCTGATGGCTGGCACGTCCGCCTCGACGAGACGCCAGCCTTCCGCCACGAGTTCAAGTTTCGCGCCCTCGTCCAAGGACAGCGGCACGGCCACCCTCTGATCGGGCCAGGCCAAGTCGATCGGGATGCCATCGGCCGTTTCGAATCCGAGCACCGGCACCGCGATCTGCGCGTGCGCGAGGTCAACCAGGAGCTCTTGTTCGTCACCGGTGGCCTCGTTTCGCAGGCTTTCCCACGGCTCGGGCAGCGCCGTCGGCTCCGCGGCGCTGGTGATCCGCGCCGAATCCGCCAGCGAGTACGCGGTGATGTACGCGTTCTGCAACCGCAGATTCAGCAGGTTGGACAGCCGGAGCCAGTCCTGCCATGCCTGGCGGTGCTCCTGACCAAGCTGATCGGGGCGATCATCGAGCACCACGGCGATCTCGGTTGCCTCACCGTTCTCGTGTGCGTTGCGCGCCACCACGGTCAACGTGTCACTGCGCCACGTCCAGAGACTTCGATCGCCCTCTTCCGGCACGCGGTTCGTGTCGGCGAATTCCTTGGCGCAGGCGACGAGCGATCTGGACCCGTCGGATCGACCTCGCGCCCCCTGCCCCAGCAGGAGTAGCGGCAGCGCCTCGGCGAGCGCACTCGTCGCATCCTTGTCGGGATTGCTGATCCATGCGGTCAGGTGATCGATCGGACCACCTCGCACGAGGTCAACCATCCCCGGCTTCAAGGCCCTCGTCGCGCTCATGACGCGGGTCCACTGCTTGTCGGAGAACCAGATCGGGGGCGTCACGGTTCCGGCCTCGGCATCCTCCAAGTCCTGCCACGTCACGGCAATGACCACGAAGTCATGGTCGCGCAGGCTCTGCCGCTTGTCTGCGTCCGCAGCAATGTTGTTGATCGCCGGGCTCGCGTGAAACTTCCAGCCGTCACAGAACACCGCGATCCGCGGCACTGCCGGATCGCTGGAGGTGAACACGAAGTCGGGCTGGACACCGCCGAGCGCCAACTGCGGCTCCATCGACCAGGTGCGCCCAGCGCCCGGGTTGATGGTCCAGCGGGTGCCGTGTGCTGACGGGTGCTCGAGCACACTGGCACCCAGCCCCTTTTCGAGGCGCTCACGCAGCACTCGTCGGAACCGCTGTTCGATGTGGGTCTCCGGGTCGTAGGGCGTGGTGGTGTCCGTCACCTTCCAGGCCATTCCGGAGGCGGGTTCGCCCTCCTGACCGCCCGTGAGAATCGCGCGCAGTGACGCCTCGGCACTGACGCGTGCCACTCGCCGTTGGTTGGCGGAGTTGATGAACGGTGTCAGACAGCGATGGCACGCCATCCGCCCCTCGTCCTGGCACGGGCAGTCCCGCACCACTTCCCACGCCTGATGGAGGAGTGCGTAGAACCGTTCCGGGTCCGCGAGTTCGGCGAGGTAGCCGGTCCCACCGGGCACGGTGTCGTGCAGCAACAGCGCATCGGCATTCTCGGAGCCATCGCTCAGGTGCGGGTCGACGATCTGCTCGATCGCGAGGTGATCGGGTGCCCCGCCGAGGTACTCATGCAGACCGACGCGGATCGCCGCCATGAGACTGGGGATGGCGAAGTGGTCGCCGTATGAGAGCACGGGCGGCAACCGCACGACCAGACCCTCGGTGACCAACGTGCGTGACAGCGCGATGCTCCGCACGTTCTCCTCGGTCGCCTTGCGATATCGGCACCACGGGCGGTGCTCGGCCGGGTTGTTCTGCCCGGTACGGGAGTCGAGGGCACCGCACGCTGCGCACACGCGAAAGAGGGGTGCCGAGTACTCGTCTCCCGCGATCATTGTCGAACCGGAGCCCTGATCGGTCACGCGACCGAGGTTGAGCCAGCGGATCGTCATGCGGGGCAGGTGCTTGACACCGAACTGGTAGTCCTCGATGTACCACTGTTGGCGTGGTTCGCCGATGTCCGCGGTCGTCACAACCTGGAACGTCACGCGCTCGCGCTCGTCCCGGCCGTCGTCGATCGCGGCTTCCTCGCGACGCATCGCCGACGAAACACGTTCGAGTTCGACCACCTCAAGGGTTTGTCGCACGTCGGCAATACCGGCGTCGCCGCAGCGCGGACACGTCATTGGCGCTGCTCCGTCAACGAGGTCTCGGCTGAAGCCGCACGAAGGGCACAGGGTCCAGCGGTGGATGGCTTCCGCATCAGATCCGAGGTCGACGGCGTCGATGACGACCTTGTAGCCGCGGGCGTAGAACGTCGCTCCGGGCGCGAACTCACGAAGCGCCAGGGCGGCTCGCCGGCTGAAACTCGCGGGCTCGGACTGGTACTCCTGCGTGTCGGGGTCAATCCAGCTCAGCGTGACGTCGAGTTCAACGGAGTCGTCGAGCAGGGTGTAGTTGGGCAGCAGCCCGTACTCCTCGAGTACGCCGATCCAGTAGGCCTCGACCCCGGTGAGGTCGCTGACCTGCTGTCGCGCCAGTTTCAGCGCAGCCTTGGCGGTGCGCAGCGCAAGTTGATCCTCCGTCGAGGCGGCGGGGAGCGCCGCGTGCTCCTGCAGCTCCGGCACTCGCTCCTGAATCTCCTTGATGTGGTGCTGCAGCGACTCGACCTGATGCGTCCACCGGTGGCTCTGCTCGTGCACGTACACCGACAGGTCGCTCGTGGCCGGGCCGCCCGTCACGGTGGACCACTGCTTCAGCCGCGATCGGGCCCCCTCCCCCAAGTCGGCAAAGGCACTGAGGAACTCCTCGAGGTTCGCCGCCTCCTCGGCACCGGTGATGAGTGCACGCAGGTAACTCCCCTCGTCCACCGATCCCATGGCCTGCTTCGGCGTGTGCGGGTGTGGGGCGTCGCCCTGTCGCGCCAAACGATCGGAAATGGACGCGAGGTACTGCCGGCGCAGGATCTCCTCGGCATCGATGTAGGTCGCCGGAGGCCTGACCTGGCCGTTGATGACCGAAAGCGGATCGCCGAGCCTGGGCAACTGTTCTCCGCGCCCGGAGACGAACGCGAGGTTCAGCGCGCTACCGGTGAGGCGCCCGGCGCGACCGACGCGCTGCAGGTACGACGCGACGCTCCGTGGCAAGGACGCGAGAATGACCGTCGACAAGTCACCGATGTCGATACCCATCTCGAGAGTGGGGGTCGCGACGAGCACGTTGGGGGCCTGCGGGTCAGTGGCGCTGGCTCGGAACTGGTTCTCGTAGAGCAGGCGGGTCTCGTCGTCCAGCAGGCTGGTGTGCTCACGCGCGACGACGCGCGTGACGTCGGTCGCGCCGTAGAGCCGGCGGTAGAAGTTGCCCGCTTGCCCGGCCAACCGCGCCAGGCGACCGTGACACCGCACGACGAAGCACGGGAATCCGTCAAGTTCGTCGACCACCCGCGCGGAGCCGGGCACGAGGGAGCCACACGTGTCGCAGGCCAGGAGGTTGCGACCCCGGGCGTAGGCGTCGTCATCGACCTGGCCGACGAGCACCGCCTCCTGCGGGATCTCGAAGACCTGCCCACCCGAGTTGGTGTTGACCGCCGTGATGACCTCGACGGAGGCGAGGTGCTTGAGCAGCGCCACGGCAAGCGAAGCTCCTTCTTGCGCCGTGAGCCCCAGGGTCTGCGCGGTCCAGACCGCATACCAACTCCGGGCACCCGCGACGGGCACGAGATCGGATTCGCGTTGGCCCGAGCCACCACCGATCCGGGGATAGCCGGGGGCGCTGCGCCCGCGTGGGAAGGCCGGCATGCCATCGGAGCGCGGTCGTCCACCCCAGATCGAGTACCGACGCCCATCCTCCTGCTGGTACTTGCGGAACCACTCGTGCTCGATCGCGCCTTCGGTCCGCATCCGCTCGAGAACACCGCGCACCCAGCCGGCTCGCTGCACATCGGTGATGCCCGTGCCGGCGAGGTGCTCGATGCCGCAGATCCGTTCCGCCTCGGCGGCCGCCTTGAGCATGACGCTCGGTTCGACGTCGACCTCGGCCGCCAAGGTTCCGGTCAGTTCGAGCGTGCGACCCAGGCGGGATTGCAGGCCGAACTCGAGCACGGCATCGAACAGAAGTCGGCGCCTCACCCGTCGTTCCACCCGCCGTTTGCTCCGCTCCGGGTTCTGCCAGAAGGCGGTGAACTCGGCGCGATCCGCGAATTCGGGCGGGAGGATTCGGTAGCGACGGTGCGGGTCTGCGCCGGCCTGCCGAATGACGCGTTCGACGAGCCGGTCGAGACTGACCGGCTCGTCGCCGACCGCGGCTCGGAGGACGGCGCGCAGGGTCAGGCTGTGCGATCGACTTTGCACGAACCCTGCGCGGTGGGCAGCGTCCTGCACGCTGTCCGTGAAGACGAGGGCCTTCTTCTCCGCCTGGTCGAGGTCATCGCTGCCGAACATCGTCGAGAGAGAAACCGAGAGCAGGGTGGCGATCGCGGAGCCGAGGAAGCGGATGCCGTCCTTCTTCAAGCACGAGGGGCAGACGTCGCTCTCGGAGAGGCGCCCGGCGTTCGGCCCCGCGTGGGCCAGGACGGGCAGAATGCGCCCGGAGGCGAGGTCCTCATCGTCGGCGTTGGGGCGTTGGCTGAGCACTCGACGCTCCCCCACGTTGAACCAGAGAAGGCGGGGGTCGTCGGGGTCCTGGAGTGTCGCCGCATCCGCCTCGTTCTCGGCTTCGGCTTCGGCTTCGACCGGAGCGTGGATGAGCACCCGGAAATCCTCGTTGCCCATGACGCGGGCCGTGCGGATCTGTTGGGCATCGGCACCCTGCAGGTCGAAGCCGCCGATGGGGGCGCGCACCACCGACCATCCCGAACGCCCACAGTGCCGGCAGTACATCGCCGGGTATGCCTCGCCCGCCGAGGTTTCGGTCGCGGTGCCGTGGCCGGTCAGATGCACGTCGTCGGACCACTGATAGTGGGGCGTACTGGCGGCCACTCGGTCGATCCGGGTGAGTTCTCGGACCCAGAGGTGCAGGTCGACCGACAAGGCCGAGCGTCCGACCTCCTTGCGGATGTGGCTGAGGGCAGCGGCGAAGAGCAGGAGGAATTGTTCGGCCGCAGCCTGTCCCTTCGCGTCGATGGTCACCGCGGGGAGCACGCGCGGGGCGATGTCCGCCAGGGACGCGGCCGGGCTCGCGGCCTCGATGAGCGTTGCCGTCAATGGCAGCGCCTTGACCAGGGTGAGCAGTTCGTCGGCGGTGGCGGCGCCGAGATCGGGGTGTCGCCCCTCGTGGTCTCGGACGATGCCGCTCAGGACCAATTCGGCGATCCGCCGTCCCGAGGACTCGCCGCCGGCCACGTTGATGACGGAATCAATGGCCTCGCGGTTCAGATGTGGTTCGAAGGGTGAATGTGCCCCGGCGATCCACTCCTCCGCAGAAAGTCGGGATTCGGTGATGACGGCGTCGTCGCCGAACTCCTCACCGAAAACCGTGCGGGCGAACGCCAGCATCGCCGCCGGATCGCCCTTGTCACCGAGGGTCGCGGACGTGCCCACCGGCGTGATGATGCCCAGCGGGCGAGCCCGATCGGCGGCCGTGAAGGTATCTCCGGCCGGCCAGTGGCTCTTCAGCGCGAGGCCGAGGCGCCGCAACAGCATGGAGACGTCGGTGCCCTGCGCCCCGTCATAGGTGTGGAACTCATCCACCACCAGGTATTGCAGGCTGGTCGCGCTGGCCGCCCAGATCCTCTGGTCCTCTTCGCGGAGCAGCAGTTGGTCGAGCATCTTGTAGTTGGTCAGCAGAATGTCCGGCGGGTCGCTGCGGATCACTCCCCGCTGGGTGATGAGCCCCTCTTGGGTGACGACCGTGCGTTGCGGCCCCTGTTCCCCGGTGTAGAGGGCCGCGGTCACGCCCTGGAGATCCGGTTGGGACGTCAGGAGATTCGCCAGTCGCGAGGCCTGGTCGTTGGCCAGAGCGTTCATCGGGTAGAGAATCAGCGCCTTCATCCCTGACACTCCCCTGCGCCGGGCCCGCAGCACGTGGTCGAGGATCGGGTAAAGGAACGCCTCGGTCTTTCCCGAACCCGTGCCAGTAGTGACCAAGGTGGGCAGTGGCCTGGAGCCATCTCGCCCAAGGCTGGTCAGACGCTCGAAGGCTGCGGCCTGATGCCCGTAGGGGGTGAAGCCGTCGTACCACTCCAACGAGTCTCGCCAGCCGTCCTTGGCCGGCTGGAATGGCAGGCGGAGCCGCAGATACGGGCCCTTGAAGATCCCTTTCTCCGGATTCGACAGGAAGTCCAGGAGCGAGGCTCGGGCGTCCTCGTCCGCGAGCGAGAACGTCGTCGCGAGGTAATCCAGCAGACTCTCCTGGATTTCCGGCGCTTGGACGCTCGGCAGCAATTCGCTCATGAGGGACACCATATTGATGGGGTGGGACACTCGTGGCGTGCCATCGCTCAGAACGGGCGACTACGGCGGCTCGGACGTTCGCATCGTCCACGGCGACGTAGCGCTGCGTCGTAGCAACGGAGGCGTGCCCGAGCAGCGTCTGCACGAGCCGCAGGTCGTGTGTTTCGTCGTGTACCTGCGTCGCGCACAGGTGGCGGAGTTGGTGCATCGTGGTTCCGTCACCCAGGGCCTTCGACACCAGCGTGCCGACCCAGTGGGCGGAGAGATGCCCACCTTGGGGGCTGGGGAAGAGGTATCCCGGTTCCGCGGCCCGAAGAGTATCGGCCAGCCCCTCAGGTAGCGGCAAGGTGCGGTTCTTCGATCCCTTGCCGTGGACGACGAGCGACCACCCGGCCGGATCGCTCACCAGGTCATGAGCGGTGTCGACCTGGGCCACCTCACCGCGTCGCAACCCAAGCTCGTTCGCCAGCCGAACCATCAACACCACCCGCGGCTCGGCCGTGGCTAGGGCGACGGCGACGGTCTCCGGCAGCGCGGGCCGCGGCCGAGGTTCCTGCGGCCGAACCATCGGAAGCGCCTCGGCCACGTTGACCTTGGTCCGTCCGGTACTCACACCCCACGCCCAGAAGGCCCTCACGGACGTCCTGAACGCCCTGGCCGTCTCGCGGCTCCATGCATGCTGCCCAGCCCAGTCGACGAGCGACTCTGCGGACAGCCGCCACGGCGAGTTCGCAAGACCAGCCCTCGCGAGGCGTCGCAGATGGTAAAACCGCAGGTCAATCGTCTGAGGCGAGTAGCGCATGGCCTGCATGGCCACCCGCCAGTCCACTAGTTCGCGTTGCCAGACTGCGCTGATTTCCTCATCCATCCCACAACGGTCCCGCGATGGGCAAGCCCCGTTCCCACGCACTTGGTTTGGTGGTGCTCATCTCGTTGGAGTCTCACTTCACCGATGAGGAAGCACGCAACCTGCGTCGAGCGACGTATCGGCGGCTCCGGAGGCACTGGCAGTTCATCAACGAACTGATCCTGTTCGAGATCGAACATCACAAACGCTTCGGAA